>NZ_BAAGSN010000006.1:0-227411 GCF_054782415.1 Sinomonas soli
GCACCCGGTAACAACCAGACCAACCAACCGGCCAGGCCCTCCCGGAGCAACTTCTCTAACCTACCCGTTCGCTCTTTCCGAGTCAAACCGCGCTGAGCGGCTCGATGACTGTTCGGGAACTGTCGGGGTTGGTTGCGCCTTCCGGGATGTTTCCCGGTCTCCGGCGCGGATAGAACTATACCACCGGCCCGCGGGCAACGCCAACCGGCCCCGGAACGCGCGGTGGGGAGGCGGCGGACCGCCTCCCCACCGCACCGGGCGGACCGCCCCCAGCTGCCCGTGACTACTCGGCTGCCTCGGCGGCGACGTCGGGGACGAGGTACACCACGCCCAGCGGCGGAAGGGTGAGGACTGCCGATGCCGGCTTCCCGTCCCACTCCCTTGCTTCCGCGACCACGAGCCCGCCGTTCGTCACGCCGGAGCCACCGAATTCGGTGGCATCGGTGTTCACCAGCTCCCGCCAGCGGCCGGCCTGCGGCAGGCCGACGGTGTAGTCGATGTGCGGGTTGCCGGCGAAGTTCGCAATGCACACGAGGGGGGCGCCGTCGTCGGACCAGCGGATGAAGGAGATGACGTTGCGCTCCGCGTCGTCGCCGCGGATCCACTCGAAGCCGGCCGGGTCGTTGTCCTTCTCGTACAGTGCCGGCGTGGACCGGTAGACCGAGTTGAGCTCGCGGAAGAGCCGCTGGACGCCCTGGTGCGGCTCGAGCTCAGCCATCCACCACTCGAGCCCGTGCTCCTGGTTCCACTCGGCCTCCTGCGCGAACTCGCAGCCCATGAAGATCAGCTGCTTGCCCGGGTGTGCCCACTGGAAGGCGTAGAAGGCACGCAGGTTGGCCAGCTGCTTCCACCGGTCTCCCGGCATCTTGCGCAGCATGGACCCCTTGCCGTGGACCACCTCGTCATGGCTGATGGGCAGGAGGAAGTTCTCGCTGAATGCGTACACGATCGAGAACGTCATCTTGTTGTGGTGCCAGGACCGGTTCATCGGGTCCTCGTGCATGTACTGGAGCGAGTCGTGCATCCAGCCCATGTTCCACTTGATGCCGAAGCCGAGGCCGTTGAGCGAGGTGGGCTTCGTGACGCCGGGGAAGGCGGTGGACTCTTCCGCGATCGTCACGATGCCGGGGTTGCGCTTGTAGGCGGTCGCGTTCGTCTCCTGCAGGAAGGAGATGGCCTCGAGGTTCTCCCGGCCGCCGTACTGGTTGGGCCGCCACTGGCCTTCCTCGCGGGAGTAGTCCAGGTAGAGCATCGATGCGACCGCGTCGACGCGCAGCCCGTCGATGTGGAACTCCTCGAGCCAGTAGAGCGCGTTCGCCACGAGGAAGTTGCGCACCTCGGTGCGCCCGAAGTTGAAGATGAGCGTTCCCCAGTCGGGGTGCTCGCCCTGCATCGGGTCGGCGTGCTCGTACAGCGGCTCGCCGTCGAACTTCGCCAGGGCCCACTCGTCCTTCGGGAAGTGCGCGGGGACCCAGTCGACGATCACGCCGATGCCGGCCTGGTGCAGCCGGTCGACGAGGTAGCGGAAGTCGTCCGGGTGGCCGAAGCGCGAGCTCGGCGCGTAGTAGGACGTGACCTGGTACCCCCACGATCCCCCGAACGGATGCTCGGCGACCGGCATGAACTCGACGTGGGTGAAGCCCATGTGCGTGACGTACTCGACGAGCTCCTCGGCCAGCTCGCGGTAGCCCAGCCCCGGCTTCCAGGAGCCGATGTGCACCTCGTACACGCTCATGGGGGCGTTGTGCGGATCCCTCGAGGCCCGCGCGGCCATCCACTCGTCGTCCTTGAAGGCGTAGTTCGACTCGTCGACCCGGGAGGCAGTGTGCGGCGGGACTTCCGTGGCGAACGCCATCGGGTCGGCGCGCTCGACCCAGTGGCCGTGCCGCGTGAGGATGCCGAACTTGTAGCACATCCCTGCTACAACGCCTGGGATGAAGATCTCCCAGACGCCGGAGGTCCCGAGGCTCCGCATCGCGTGCTCGCGCCCGTCCCAGCCGTTGAAGTCGCCCTTGACCTGGACGGCCTGGGCGTTCGGCGCCCAGACCTTGAAGGACGTGCCCTCGACGTTCCCGAGCACGGAGTGGTGCCTCTCCACGTGGGCGCCGAGCGCCTTCCACAGCTCCTCGTGGCGGCCCTCCCCGATGAGGTGGAGGTCGAGCTCGCCGATGCTGGGCATGTAGCGGTACGGGTCGTCGACCGTGACGAGGTGCCCGTCCCCGTACTCGACCTCGAGCCGGTAGTCCGGCACGTGGCCCGGGTCCGCCTCGGGAACGGTCCCCACCCACACGCCGTGCGACTCGTGGGCCAGCGGCACCCGGCCCTGGGGCGTGACCGCCGTGACCGAGCTCGCGAGGTGCTTGAGGGCGCGGATGGTCACCGTTCCCTCGCCGTCAAGATGCGCGCCGAGGACGGCGTGCGGCTGGTGGAATGCTCCGGCGGCAACCTTCGCCAGGACGTCCCCATCGACGGGGATGGGCGCCTTCTCGCCGGCGCCGGGGACGGTTCCCGAGGGTGCCTCGACGGCGTTCCCCGCCAGGCTCTGGGCGCGGACCGCGCCGTCATGCTGTGCGGCGGTCTGCCCTGCAGCGCCCTGCGCTGCTCCCCCTGCATGCTCTCCGTGTGCCACGTGCGCCTCCTCTCCGGGCGGCGGTGCTGCCGTCCCGACTGCTGCCCCCTCCGGTGCGCCTGCGGGCCCACCGGGGATGCCTTCCCGTGATCGGTCCTGTGATTGGTCCTGCTCCCGGCCGCCCGGAAGCCAGGCCCCCAGCGCCGTGCGTGCGGCGTGCAGGGGGATCTCGGCCCATGCTGGCCGGTTGCGCTCCTCGTACGAGACCTCGTACAGCGCCTTGTCGAGCCACAGCGCGTCGAAGAGCGCCGAGCCGAAGGGGCTCTCGCCTCCTGCCACGGAGGCGTAGCCCTCCCAGTAGGCGTGCCCTGCGGCGTCGGCCCAGCCCTCGGGAACGCGCGCGGCGGGATCGGTCCGCCGTGCGGCCCCGGCGGCGTAGTCGAAGGAGCGCAGCATCCCGACGACGTCCCGCAGGACTACGTCGGGCAGGCTGCGCTCGGCGACCGGCCGGAGCGGCTCGCCCTCGAAGTCGAGGATCGCAAAGGGCCTCTCGCTGCCGGCGAAGTGGAGGATCTGGCCCAGATGCAGGTCACCGTGGATCCGCTGCAGGACCAGGCCCTCCCGGGCTGCTGGCAGGGCCGCGAGCAGGGAGTCGAGGGCGGCATCCGGCACCCCCACGCTCGCGCGGACCTCTGCCCAGGCGGCGCGCAGCCGCTCCGAGAGCCGCTCGATGAACGTGTCGGCGGCCCCGGCGTCGAGCGTCTCGGTCCCGAGCGTCGTCGCAAGCGCCGTGTGGATGCGGGCGGTGGCCGCCCCGAGCCCACGGGCGGTGTCCGAGATGTCACGTCCGTCCGCGGCTGCGTCGAGGGCGACGCCCCACATGTCCGCGCCGCCGGCGAGGAACTCGTGCGCCACGGCGAGCTGGCCCTGTGCTCGGCCCCCCGACGGCCGTTCCCACCCGGCGTCGATCCAGCCGAGCGCCGTGGGAGCGTCAGTGGCGTGGGCTCGGGCCAGGGCGGCCCCCAGCTCCACCTCGGGGTTGAGCCCCTCGGAGAGCTGGCGGAAGACCTTGACCATCGCATCGCCGGCAGCCGAGCGGACCACAATCGAGGTGTTCGACTGCTCGCCCCGCAGCACCGACGCCGTGAGGGCGCCGGCGGGGAGGGCCGCCTGCCCGCTCGAGGACCCCACCGCGCCGGCGTGGTCTCCCTCGACCGCGGCGCCGTCCGCCATGAGGCCCAGGAGCGCCGCCGCGAACACCGGTTCGTGCACGGCGTCGTACACCCAGACGACCGTTCCGCCCGGTCCGCCGACCTTGCCGATGAGGGCAGCCTCACTGCCCTCGGCCGGCTTCTGGCGGAGGCTCAGCGGAACGTTGAGGACGGTGTCGAGCCGGCCGGCGCTGGCCCGGATGAAGTGCACCTCCAGGCGTGGGGCATCGGGGCCCCCGCCCGAGAGCACGAGGCCGCCCACCGGCTGGAACTCGACCTCGCGGCCCTTGGCCGGGAACCACCGCTGCTCGGGGATCCACTCTGTGAGCAGCGCCTCCAGGGACGGGAAGAGGCCTCGGATCTCGGTGTCCGTCACTGGACCAGCTCCCCTGCTGGGGACTCGGGCACAATGACTGGCAGCGCCGTGGTCAGCGGGCTGGTCGGCACGGAGGCGGCGTTGCGGACGCGCAGCCAGAAGTACCCGTGCGCCCCGAGCGTCACGTGGAAGCGCCCGTCCTGCCCCACCTGCGAGAACGGCTCTCCCCCGAAGATGTCGCGCAGGCCGCGCCCGGCGAACTCGGGCAGGTCGAGCGCGGTGGCCACCGGGTGTCCGGCGAGGTTGAAGACGCAGAGGACGGCCTCGCCGCGCCGGCCGTGCGCCACGTCGTCGGGCATCTCCCTCAGGTAGGCCAGCACCCGCTCGCTGTCCGCGGGGACGTTGCGATAGCCGCCGAGGCCGAAGACCGGGTGCGCGCGGCGCACCCCCAGGATGTTGCGCATCCACCGCAGCAGGCTGCCGGAGTGCGCCATCTCCGCCTCCACGTTCGCCATGCCGTAGTGGTAGACCAACGACTGGATCGTGGGGAGGTAGAGCTTGCCCGGGTCCGCCGTCGAGAAGCCCGCATTGCGGTCCGGGTTCCACTGCATCGGCGTGCGCACCGCGTCGCGGTCCTCGAGCCAGATGTTGTCCCCCATCCCGATCTCGTCGCCGTAGTACAGGAACGGGCTGCCCGGCAGCGAGAGCAGGAGGGCGTTGATGAGCTCGATCTCCGCGCGGGAGTTGTCCAGCAGGGGCGCCAGCCGGCGGCGGATGCCGACGTTGGCCCGCATCCGCGGATCCGAGGCGTACCAGCCCAGCATGGCCTCGCGCTCCTCCACGGTGACCATCTCGAGGGTCAGCTCATCGTGGTTGCGCAGGAAGGTGCCCCACTGCGCACCCCCGGGGATGGCCGGGGTGTCCACCATCGTGTCGATGATGGGCTGCGACTTCTGGTCGCGCAGCGCGTAGTAGAGGCGCGGCATGATCGGGAAGTGGAAGGCCATGTGGCACTCGGGCTCGGTCTCGGTGCCGAAGTACTCCACCACCTCGTGCGGGGGCTGGTTGGCCTCGGCGATGATGATGCGGCCCGGGTAGTTGTGGTCCATGAACTCGCGCAGGCGGGCGAGGAAGACGTGCGTGGCCGGGAGGTTCTCGCAGTTGGTCCCCTCCTCTGCGTACAGGTACGGGATCGCGTCGGCCCGGATGCCGTCCACTCCCTGGTCGAGCCAGAACTGCACCACGTCGAAGATCGCCTGCTGGACCTTGGGGTTCTCGTAGTTCAGGTCAGGCTGGTGGCTGAAGAAGCGGTGCCAGAAGAACTGCCGGCGGATCGGGTCGAAGGTCCAGTTGGACTCCTCGGTGTCGATGAAGATGATGCGGGCGTCCTGGTACTTCTCGTCGGTGTCGCTCCACATGTAGAAGTCGCCGTAGGGGCCATCCGGGTCCCGCCGGGACTCCTGGAACCAGCGGTGCTGGTCCGAGGTGTGGTTGAGCGGCAGGTCGATGATGATCCGCACGCCGCGGGCGTGGGCCTCGGCGACGAGCCGCTGGAAGTCGCTGATCGAGCCGAACTCGGGCAGCACGGACTCGTAGTCGGAGACGTCGTAGCCGCCGTCGCGGAGCGGGGACTCGAAGAACGGCGGCAGCCACAGGCAGTCGACGCCGAGCCACTGCAGGTAGTCCAGCCGGTCGATCAGGCCCTGGATGTCCCCGGAGCCGTCCCCGTTCGCGTCGTTGAACGCCCGCACGAGGACCTCGTAGAAGACCGCCTTCTTGTACCAGAAGGGATCGTGCTTGAGGCCTGGTGCATTGACGTTGAAGTTCGGCTGTGCCTGCTGGCCGATGTTCATGGACTCGGAGGTCTCCTTAACGGCGGGGGTCACGCTGGTTCGGGTCTACGCCACGTTAGCGTGGCGCCTGAAGGACCGGCTACCGACGCACGTGGAGGATGTGCGCCGGCTCGGCGTGCGCGTCGAGCCGCACGTAGTTGTGTTTGCCCCACATCCACGACTGTCCGGACAGGAGGTCGTCGACGCGGAACCTGCCCTCGAGGTCGAGGTCCTCGCGGTCGAGGTGCAGCGCCGGCAGATCGAGGGTGACGGTGCTCTCGCGGGAGGAATGCGGGTCCACGTTCACCACGACGATGAGGGTGTCCTTGGTCCCGTCCGCGTTCTCCTTGTGCTTGGAGAACACCACCGTCGCATCGTCGGTGCTCGAGTGCAGGGTGAGGTTCTGCAGGTCCAGGAGCGCCGGGTGCGCGCGGCGGATCTCGTTCAGCCGCGTCAGGTACGGCGCGAGGGAGCGGCCCGCGGCCTCCGCGCCCGCCCAGTCCCGCTGCTTGTACTCGTACTTCTCGTTGTCGATGTACTCCTCGGCACCCGGGCGGGCCACGTGCTCGAACAGCTCGTAGCCGGCGTAGACTCCCCAGAGCGGGCTCGCTGTCGAGGCGAGGACGGCCCGGATCTTGAACGCCGGCCAGCCGCCGTACTGGAGGTACTCGGTGAGGATGTCCGGGGTGTTCACGAAGAGGTTGGGCCGGTAGAACGGAGCCCATTCCTTCGAGATCATCGTGAAGAACTCCTCGAGCTCCACCCGCGTGTTCCGCCACGTGAAGTAGGTGTACGACTGCTGGAAGCCGGCCCGGCCCAGGGCCTTCATCATCGCAGGCCTCGTGAAGGCCTCGGCGAGGAAGACGACGTCGGGATTCTTCTTGGCCACCTTGCCGATGAGCCACTCCCAGAACCACACGGGCTTCGTGTGGGGGTTGTCGACGCGGAAGATCTTCACCCCGTGGTCGATCCAGAGGTTCACGATCCGCAGGATCTCCTTGGAGAGCCCCTCCGGATCGTTGTCGAAGTTCAGCGGGTAGATGTCCTGGTACTTCTTCGGCGGGTTCTCGGCGTAGGCGATCGAGCCGTCGACGCGGGTGGTGAACCACTCGGGATGGGACGTGACCCACGGGTGGTCCGGGGATGCCTGCAGCGCGAGGTCGAGCGCCACCTCGAGGCCGAGCTCCTCGGCGCGGGCGACGAACGCGTCGAAGTCCTCGAACGTGCCGAGGTCCGGATGGATCGAGTCGTGGCCTCCCTCGGCGGCGCCGATGGCCCACGGCGAGCCGGGATCGCCCGGGTCGGCGGTGAGCGAGTTGTTCGGCCCCTTGCGGAACGCGCGCCCGATCGGGTGGATCGGGGGCAGGTAGATCACGTCGAAGCCCATGGCGGCCACCCCGGGGAGGCGCTCCGCCGCAGTGCGGAGCGTGCCGGAGGTCCACGCGCCGGTGGCGTGGTCGCGCACGGCGCCCTCGGAGCGGGGGAAGAACTCGTACCAGGCGCCGCGGCCGGCCCGCTCGCGCTCGACCAGGAGGGGGTAGTGCTCGCTCTCCGTGACGAGCTCGCGGATCGGGAGGCGCTCGACGGCGGCGCGCACCTCGGGCGCGTCGCCCGCCGCGAGGCGGTCCTCGACCATGCGGGAGGCGTCGGCGAGGGTGTACGACGCCGAACGGAGCGTTGCGCGGTCCGCCTCGCTGCGCTCCTCCTCCTCCGCCGCGGCCGCGAAGAGGGCGGCCCCCTCGGCGAGCATGAGCTCGACGTCGATGCCGGCGGCGACCTTCACGGCCGCGTTGTGGTGCCACGTCCCGTAGCGGTCATGCCAGGCCTCGATGGTGAACGTCCACTCCCCCTCCTTGGTGGGGGTGAGGATGCCGTGCCACCGGTCCAGGCCCTGTCCCAGTTCGCGGAGCCGGACGCGCTGCTTCTCCTTGCCGCGCGGGGAGTAGAGGACCGCGCTCACGCCGAGCGCGTCGTGGCCCTCGCGGAAGGCGGTGGCGCCCACCACGATTCCCTCGCCCGCGACGGCCTTCGCGGGGAAGGCCCCACCCTCGACCACGGGGGAGACGTCCGTGATGGGGAAGCGGCCGAAGCGGAGCTTGCCGGGGATGTGAGGTTCGACAGCGGGCACAGGTTGTCCTTTCGCGTGACGGGCGTGGTCCTTGAAGGCCTGTCCATCCGTCACGATAGCCCGGCGCGCGGACGATTGCGAAGGACGTGACTGGCCGCCAATTGGCACACTCCCCGACCAGTACCCGCAGTTCACCGCCATGTAACGTGGCGCTCTTCATCGGTGCTCGCGGCTCGGCTAGTGTGGCGCAGGTGAAGGCCATCCGTAGATTCACCGTCCGCACCGTGCTCCCCGAGCCGATCGCCGCGCTCGACACGCTTGCCACGAACCTGCGCTGGTCCTGGCACCAGCCGACCCGTGAACTGTTCGCCGGCCTCGACCCAGAGCTGTGGGAGGAGAGCCGGCACGATCCGGCGGGCCTGCTGGGCCTCATCACCCGCGAACAGCTGCAGCGCCTGGCCCTCGACCCGGACGTGGTGTCCCGCGTGCGCGCGGCCGAGGAAGACCTGCGTGCCTACCTCGAGGAGCCGCGCTGGTACCAGGGGCTCGGTGACGCGGCGCCGAAGTGCATCGCCTACTTCTCCCCGGAGTACGGCATCACGGAGGTCCTCCCCCAGTATTCCGGCGGTCTCGGGATCCTCGCGGGCGACCACCTCAAGAGTGCCTCGGACCTCGGCGTGCCGCTGATCGGCGTCGGCCTCCTCTACCAGGCCGGCTACTTCAAGCAGTCCCTCTCCCGCGACGCGTGGCAGCAGGAGACCTACCCGGTGCTCGACCCGGACGCGCTGCCGCTGACGCTGCTCAAGGAGGAGGACGGCACGGCCTGCGTGGTGACCCTGCCGCTGCCGAACGGCCGCAAGCTCCACGCCCACATCTGGCGGGCAGACGTGGGCCGCGTCCCGCTGCTGCTGCTCGACTCGAACATGCCGGCGAACGACGACGGCGCCCGTTCCATCACCGACCGCCTCTACGGCGGCGGCGGGGACCACCGGCTCCAGCAGGAGCTCCTGCTGGGCATGGGCGGGGTGAAGGCCCTGCGCATCTTCCAGCGGCTCACGGGCGGACCCGCCCCGGAGGTCTTCCACACGAACGAGGGCCACGCGGGCTTCCTGGGCATCGAGCGGATCCAGGAGCTCATGTCCGCGACCCCGCCGCTCACGTGGGACGAGGCGCTCGTGGCCGGCCGTGCCTCCACGGTGTTCACGACGCACACGCCCGTGGCGGCCGGCATCGACCGGTTCGACGCGGCGCAGATCAAGTACTTCTTCGACGCCGGCCTGGCCCCGGACGTGCCCACCGCGAAGGTGCTCGAGCTGGGGCGCGAGAGCTACGAGGGCGGCGACCCCTCGGTGTTCAACATGGCGGTGATGGGCCTGCGCCTCGCGCAGCGGGCCAACGGCGTCGCGAAGCTGCACGGCCGCGTCTCGCGGGAGATGTTCTCGGGCCTCTGGCCGGGCTTCGACCACTCCGAGGTGCCGATCACGTCCGTCACGAACGGCGTGCACGTGCCCACGTGGATCGACCCGAGGATCAATGCGATGGCCGAGGACCTCGCCCCCGGCGGCGGGGTCGGCGGCCGCTGGGACGTGGTCTTCAACGTCACGGACGAGAAGATCTGGCAGATCCGCCGCGAGCTGCGGGCGCGGCTCATCGAGGACGTGCGCCGGCGCGTGCGCGCCGCGTGGCACAAACGGGGGGCGGGCGAGGCCGAGCTGACCTGGACCGATTCGATCCTGAGCCCGGACGTCCTCACCATCGGGTTCGCGCGCCGCGTCCCGACGTACAAGCGCCTCACCCTCATGCTCCGCGACCCGGCGCGCCTCAAGCGGCTGCTCCTGGACCCCGAGCACCCGATCCAGATCGTGATCGCCGGCAAGTCTCACCCGGCGGACGATGCCGGCAAGAAGATGATCCAGGACCTCGTCCGGTTCACGGACGACCCGGAGGTCCGCCACCGCATCGTGTTCCTGCCGAACTACGACATCGCGATGGCGCGGACCCTGTTCCCGGGCTGCGACGTGTGGCTCAACAACCCCCTGCGCCCCCTCGAGGCGTGCGGGACGTCCGGGATGAAGGCCGCGATCAACGGCTCGCTCAACCTCTCGGTCCTCGACGGCTGGTGGGACGAACTCTACGACGGCTCCAACGGCTGGGCGATCCCGACCGCGAGCGGCGGCGCGAGCGCCCAGGAGCGGGACGACATCGAGGCCGCGGCCCTCTACGAGCTCATCGAGACCCAGGTCGCCCCGCGCTTCTACGGCCACGCCGGCACGGACACGGGGGCGGAGTCCGCCGGCGCCGCGGGGCCGTCGTCCGGCCGGCCCGAGGGCGCACCGACCTCGTGGATCTCGATGATCAAGCACACCCTCTCGTTCCTCGGCCCCGCCGTCTCGGCGGACCGGATGGTGGGTGACTACGTCACGGAGCTGTACACCCCCGCGGCCCAGGCCGGCCGCGCGGCGGTGGCGGACGACTACCGGGCCGCACGCGAGCTCGCGGCGTGGACCAAGCACGTGCGCAGCAACTGGTCCCAGGTCCACGTCGAGCACATCGACTCCGGCGGCCTCTCGGAGGTCCCGCAGATCGGCGACAAGCTCAACGTCAGCACCTACCTGAACCTCGGCGTCCTCAACCCCTCCGACGTGCTCGTGGAGCTCGCCTACGGCAAGGTGGACGAGGCCGACCAGCTCACCGGGGTGGGCCTGACGGAGCTCGAGCCCAGCGAGCACCTCGGCAACGGCCGCTACGTCTTCACCGGGGCGGCGACGATCGAGCACTCGGGTGCGTTCGGCTACACCGTCCGGGTGATCCCCCGGCATGAGGGGCTCGCGTCCAAGGCCGAGCTCGGCCTCGTGGTCAACGCCTGATCAGGCGTCCACGACGCGCACCGTGAGGGCGTCCTCGCTCACGCCGACGGCGTCGGCGAGGATGCCCTCCACGGCGGCGAAGGCAGCAGTGGCCCGGAAGGCCGGGTGCACGCGCCATTCGACCTCGAGCGGCGCCGCCTCGCCGTTGGCGAGCTCCGAGGCGAGGTCCTGGAGGCAGTCGTTGAGGGCATCGAGGTTCGCGCCGTAGTAGTCCGGGAAGCCGAGGGCGGCCCCGAAGGCGACGAGCACCTCGCGCTTGGACGGCGCGGCCGGGACGACGACCCGGCGGCGCTGTCCGGAATGACCGTGTGCCATCACTGGTCCTCCCTGATGAACCGGAACGACGCATAGTGGTCGTCCGTGTAGTAGGAGTCGCCCTGCTGGCCCGCCACGATCCGGCGTGCGCCGCGGTCCGACGAGCCAGGCGTGGTGACCGTGTACTCGTGGTAGTAGCCGCTGGGCTTCGCCGGCAGGATCTTCTCGAAGTTGCTGTAGACCACCCCGTCGCGGCTGTACGGGTACGGGCCGCCGCGAGCGATGCGCGCGAGCGTGTCCCGGCCCTCGCGCGGCAGCTGGGATGCCTTCACCTCGGCGAGCCGGCTCGGGTTCGTCCGCGCCGTGGACGGGGCCGCGGCGCGAGCGGAGGCGGACAGCGAGGGCGAGCGGCCGGCGTCGGCCGTCAGCGCGCCGCAGGCGGACAGCAGGCCCGCGACCGCCATCGCGAGCAGCACGAGCGGCACTGCAACCCGGCGCAGGGCCGGCCTCATGCCGCGGACCGGGCCCGGTAGACGGTCAGGGAGTACGGCTCGGCAGCGTCCTGCTGCCCGGAGGCGAACACCGTGCCGATGCGCTGCTCGGCGTGGCGCGCGGTCGAGTAGCGCAGCTCGTAGGCCATCGCGTGCCCCTTGGCCTCGGGGAACGTCACCGCGGTCCGCTCCGGGCTGCCGTTGACCACCACGAGGCCGTCGAGGTAGCCGTCCTTCGAGCCGAGGAGGAACTGCAGGAGCCGCTCCCGCGGGTCCTGCCAGCGTCCCGGGTCCATGGGCTCCCCGTCCGCGCCGAACCAGTGGAAGTAGTTGCTCTCCTCGCGCGCCGGGTAGCTCGGGGGCTGGCGCTGGAGGAAGTCGCGGCGGATGCGGATGAGCCAGGCCGTGTGCTCGAGCAGGTGCTGGCCGGTCGAGTCCAGGTTCCAGTTCAGCCACGTGAGCTCGTTGTCCTGGCAGTACGCGTTGTTGTTGCCCTGCTGGGAGCGCCCGAACTCGTCGCCGGCCGTGATCATGGGCACCCCGAGGGAGACCATGAGGGTGGCCATGAGGTTCTTCGCGGACTGGATCCGCGCCTCGAGGATCGTCTCGACCTCGGTGGGACCCTCGAAGCCGTGGTTGTAGGAGCGGTTGTGGGTGGCGCCGTCCCGGTTCTGCTCGCCGTTGGCCTCGTTGTGCTTGCGGTGGTACGCGGTGAGGTCCGCGAGCGTGAAGCCGTCGTGGGCGGCAACGAAGTTGACCGAGGCCAGCGCGGTGCGTCCCGACGCGGCGAACAGGCCGTGCGAGCCGGAGAGCGCATCGGCGAGCCTCGCCGTCGGGCCCCCGAGGCCGCCGCCGTCGAGTTCGGCGCGGTCGGAGAGCCAGAAGTCGCGGACGGTGTCGCGGTAGTGGTCGTTCCAGTCGGACCAGCCCAGCGGGAACCGTCCCGTCTGCCAGCCCCCGAACCCGAGGTCCCAGGGCTCAGCGATCAGCTTGGTCCGCGAGATCACGGGATCCGCGGCGGCCGCGACGAGGAAGGGGTGCGCCGGGGTGAAGGAGTGCTGGCCGTCGCGGCAGAGGGACACCGCGAGGTCGAACCGGAAGCCGTCGATCCGGTACTCTTCGGCCCACAGCCGCAGCGAGTCGAGGGCCAGCTGGACCACACGCGGGTTCGAGAAGTCGAGCGTGTTGCCGCAGCCCGTCGTGTCGATGTAGCGGCCCTGGGGGTCGCAGCGGTAGTACTCGTGGTCGCCGAGGCCACGGAAGCCGACCACCGGGCCGTCCTGGCCCTCCTCCGCCGTGTGGTTGTAGACCACGTCCAGGAAGACCTCGATGCCGGCCTGGTGCAGGAGCTTCACCATGCCCTTGAACTCGTCCTGCACCGCCTGCGGGCCGGCCGCTCGGGCGGACTCGGTGGCATAGGCCGGGTGGGGGGCGAAGAACGCGGCCGTGTTGTAGCCCCAGTAGTTGGTGAGGCCGAGGTCCTGGAGGTGCGACTCGTCGAGGTGGAAGTGGACGGGCAGGAGTTGGACGCTAGTGATGCCCAGCCGCCGGAAGTAGTCGATCATCACCGGGTGCGCGAGGCCCGCGTACGTTCCGCGCAGGTCCTCGGGGATGTCCGGGTGGAGCATGGTCTGGCCCTTGACGTGGGCCTCGTAGACGATCGTGTCCCGCAGCGGGACCGTGGGGCGATCCACGTCGCCCCAGTCGAAGCCGTTGTGCACCCGCACGTTCAGCCAGCGGCCCTCTGCCTCCTCGACCGCGCGGCCGTAGGGGTCCAGGAGGAGCGTGCCCTCGCCGGGCGCCGGAGCCTCCCCCGCCTCATCGGTGCGGGCGGCGAACGCGTACTGGGTGCCTTCGGGCATGCCCGGGATCAGGCCGTGGTGCACCCCGTCCGTGTACTCCGTCAGGGGTGCCTTGCGCCAGGCGCCGTCGTGGTCGAGGAAGTGGACGTCCACCGCGTCGAGCCCCGGGGCGTACACGGCGAGGTTGACGGTATGGGTTGCCTGCTGCTCGGCCGAGCGGGCAGGGGTGAGTCCGAGCGGAAACGGCTGCGACGGCGTCACCACGAACGCCAGGGGCATCGTCATGTTGCTCATGCTCATAAGCATCCTTGGCCCGGGCGAGCCGGGCCGTGGTCCTTCCTCGTCGGTGTCGGGGTCGACAAGAGCGTGGGGCCACCCTCGGCACGCTCATCCTAGTATCCGCACGCGATCCGCCGGGAAAGCCGGGCCTTCTGCGACGCCTTCGGACATACTGGTGCCATGCGGATCGCACTCGTCCAGCTGACCTCATCCCGCTCCGTCGAGGACAACCTCGCCCTCGTCCGCGCGCGCGTGGCCGAGGCGGCGCGGCGGCACGCCGACGTCGTCGTGTTCCCCGAGGCGACCATGCGCGCCTTCGGGCACTCGCTGACGGAGATCGCCGAGCCCCTCGACGGGCCCTGGGCCCAGGCGGTCCGGGCGGCCGCCGACGACGCCGGCGTGATCGTGGTGGTGGGCATGTTCACGCCCGGGGAGGCCGGCACCGTCCGGAACACCCTCTTGGTCCACGGCCGCGGCGTCGACACCCACTACGACAAGATCCACCTCTACGACGCGTTCGGCTTCCTCGAGTCGGACACCGTCACGGCCGGCAAGGAGCCTGTCACCTTCGCGGCCGGCGGCGTCACCTTCGGCCTCGCGACGTGCTATGACGTGCGCTTCCCGGACCTCTTCACCGCGACGGCCGACGACGGCGCCCAGGTCCAGATCGTGTGCGCCTCGTGGGGACCCGGGCCCGGGAAGGCCGAGCAGTGGGACCTGCTCGTGCGGGCCCGCGCCGTCGACTCGACGTGCTTCGTCGTGGCCGTGGGCCAGTCCGATCCGGAGGCCGCGGGCGTGGACGCCAAGCACGGGGCGCCGACCGGGATCGGCCGCTCCGCGGTGGTGAGCCCGTTCGGGCACCTGGTCGAGCGCGCCGGGTCCGGGCCCGAGACGCTGTACGTGGACCTCGACATCGCCCAGGTGGCGAAGGCGCGGGAGGCCCTGCCGGTCCTCGCGAACCGCGTCCGGTTCTAGCCCGAGGTCATCCCGCAGGACGCCGAGGCCACCCCCCGGCCTCGCGCACCCACGGAGCGACCTCGCGAGCGCTACTTGGCCTCGGCGGCCGCCCGGCGGGTCGAGACCTCGTAGAGCGAGATCGCCACGGCCATCCCGGCGTTGAGGGACTCCATGTCCGAGTCGATCGGGATCGAGACGATCTGGTCGCACAGCTCACGCGTGAGGCGGGAGAGGCCCTTGCCCTCGGACCCCACCACGAGGCACAGCGGCTCGGGCGCCAGGGCGAGGCCGGGCAGCGAGACGTCGCCGTCGCCGTCCAGGCCGAGCACGAAGATCCCCAGCTCCTTCATCTGCCGCAGCACCGTGTTGAGGTTCGGCGCCTTGGCCACGGGGACGCGGACGGCCGCGCCGGCAGACGTCTTCCACGCCGAGGCCGTCATGCCCACGGAGCGCCGCTCGGGCACGATCACGCCGTGCCCCGAGAATGCCGAGACCGAGCGGATGATCGCGCCGAGGTTGCGCGGGTCCGTGATCCCATCGAGCGCCACGAACAGGGGCGCGTTGGCGATGTGCCCCCGGCGCCACTTCTCGATGGTCTCCTCCGCGAGCTCGAACGCGTCCGGGTAGTTGTACGGGGGAACCTGGAGCGCGACGCCCTGGTGGATCGCGTCGTCCGTCATCCGGTCGAGCTCGGGCTTCTGCGATTCCATGAGCGGGATGCCGGCCTCGGCGGCAAGCTTCATGGCCTCGCGCACCCTGTCGTCCATCTCGATCCGCACGGCGACGTAGAGGGCCTTGGCCGGCACCCCCGCGCGCAGCGCCTCGACCACCGAGTTGCGTCCGGTGACCATCTCCTCGGCGCCCTTCGAGCGGCCGGTACCGCCGCGGCCGGCGGCGAGCCGTCCCGGCTGCCCGGTGCGCTTGGCGGCCGAGCGCTCGGCCAGCTCCTTGGCCCGGTGCGCCTTGTGGTAGACGCGGTCCTCGGCCTTGGGCGTGGGGCCCTTGCCCTCGAGGGCCTTGCGGCCGTGGCCGCCGGTGCCCGTGGTCGGGCCCTTCTTCTTCCGGGTTGCTCCCGGGCGTCCCTTGGCGGCCATCTAAGCTCCCATTCGGTTGGTCTGTGCGGTGTGCGGGGCGACGAGGCTCCAGGCGGCACCGTCGGCTGAGTCTTCGACGGCGATGCCCGCCGCCGAGAGGGTGTCGCGGATCGCGTCGGCGGCTGCCCAGTCCTTCGCGGCCCGCGCGGCGGCCCGCGCCTCGAGCTGGGCGTCGACGAGCACGGCGAGGGCCTGATGGACGGCGCTGTCGGACGACGGCGTGTCGGTGCGGGCGGCGTCGAGGCCGAGGACGGCGGTCATCGCCAGCACTTCGGCCAGCGCCGCGGAGGATCCCTCGGCGTCCCCGTCGGCCAGGGCCGAGTTGCCGCGGCGCACGGTCTCGTGGAGCACGGCCAGCGCTTGGGGGATGTTGAGGTCCTCGTCCATGGCCTCCGCGAACGCCTCCGGCACGGAACCGCCCGCGGCCCCGGCGCGGCCCGCGCGGGGCGAGCCGCCGCCGTCGTGCGCCGGGTCCCCGCCCGCCCGGGCGCGCGCCTTGGCGATGAAGCCGTCGATGCGCTCGACAGCGGCGGCAGCCTCCGTGAGCGACGTGGGCCGGTAGTCGAGCACCGAGCGGTAGTGGGCCTGGCCGAGGTAGTAGCGGACCACGCGCGGGCTGGCGAGCGCGAGCATCTCGGCGGGCGCGATGACGTTGCCGATGGACTTCGACATCTTCTCGCCCTCGAAGGTGACCATCCCGTTGTGCATCCAGAAGTTCGCGAACTGGTCCCCCGCCGCGGCGGACTGGGCGAGCTCGTTCTCGTGGTGCGGGAAGCGCAGGTCGAGGCCACCGCCGTGGATGTCGAAGCGGACACCGAGGTACTTGGTGGCCATCGCCGAGCACTCGAGGTGCCAGCCCGGCCGGCCGCGGCCCCACGGCGAGGGCCACGACGCCGTCACCGGCTCGCCGTCCTTGTGGCCCTTCCACAGCGCAAAGTCGCGGGGGTCCCTCTTCCCCCGCGGATCCGCGTCCGTGGCCGCCTGCATGTCGTCGATCCGCTGGTGGGTGAGCGAGCCGTACTCGGGCCACGAGCGCACATCGAAGTACACGTCGCCGGAGCCGTCCCCGGCCGGGTAGGCGTGGCCGCGTTCGATCAGCCGGGCGATGAGCTCGTGCATCTCGGTGATGTGGCCGGTGGCCCGGGGCTCGTAGGTGGGGCGCTGGACGCCGAGGACCTCGTAGGCGGCCTCGAACTCCTGCTCGTAGCGGTATGCGAGCGCGAACCACTCCTCGCGGGGGAGGTACGTGCCCTCGGGGACGAAGTCCGGGGCGAAGCTCGCCTCCGACTTGGCGAGGATCTTGTCGTCGATGTCCGTGACGTTGCGGACCACGGTGGTCTCGTAGCCGCGGTAGGCGAGCCAGCGGGTGAGCTGGTCGAAGACGATCGCGGAGCGGACGTGCCCCACGTGGGGGGAGCCCTGCACGGTGGCGCCACAGTAGTACACCGAGGCCTTGCCGGGCTCGAGTGGGACGAAGTCACGGACTTCGGCTGTGGCGGAATCGTAGAAGCGCAGGGTCACTGGATAAGGGTATACGGGTGGGCGGCCGGGACGACGGCGAGGGCCGGGACGACGGCGAGGGCCGGGACGACGCGGGGGCCCCGCCCCCGGGCGCCTTGGTCAGCTGGGGCAGACCTTGCCGATGTTGTTGAGCGCGTCCGAGAACTGCTTCTGCTGTTCCGGCGTGGCCACGGCGGTCGACGAATCGGCGACCTTCTTCTGCATGTCCGCCATGCCCTGGATGATCGTCCCGATCGAGGGGTCGACCTTCTTCGCCAGGTCCGCGTAGTGGTCGGCGATCTGCTTGGCCTGCTGGACCTGGTTGCCGGTGGGCTTGAACTGGTCGTTGCTGAGCAGCTTGCAGCTTTCCTGGACGCTGAGGCGGCCGTCTGCGCCGCAGGCGGTCAGCAGCATCATGGCCGCGAGGGCGGTGGCGAGCAGGCCTCTCTTCATGCAGTGGCTCCCTGGGGATCAGCGACGCACGGCGTCGCAGGCGGGTGATCGGAACGGCCCACCAGTCTACCGGACGGCAGCGACGAGGGCGGTGGCGAGGGCTGCGACGCCCTCCCTGCGGCCGGTGAAGCCGAGGTGGTCGGTGGTCGCGGCGCTCACGCTGACGGGCGCGCCGACGATCTCGGACAGGAGCGCCTCGGACTCTGCGCGGCGGGGCCCGAACTTGGGACGCTGAGCGACGAGCTGCACGGCGACGTTCCCGATCTCGTACCCGGCGTCCCGCACGATCCTGGCCGCCTCGCGCAGCAGCGTCGCCCCCGAGGCCCCGCAGTACTCGGGGCGGTCCGTGCCGAAGTGGGCGCCCAGGTCGCCGAGGCCCGCGGCGGAGAACAGCGCGTTCGCCGCGGCGTGGGCCACCGCGTCCGCGTCAGAGTGGCCGGCGAGCCCCCGCTCGCCCTCCCACAGGAGCCCCCCGAGCCACAGCGGGCGGGGCGCGTCCTCGGGCGCGAAGGCATGGACGTCGATGCCGATCCCGGTGCGGGGAAGGGTCATGGGGGCTCTCCTGGGGTTCCGGGGGTGTGTCTAGTGCTCAGCCCTGGGCGGCGACAAGGGTCTCCGCGACATGGAGGTCCATCGGGGTCGTGACCTTGAACGCCTGCAGGTCGCCGGGGACGACGTAGACCGGGGTGCCGATCGACTCGAGGAGCATGGCGTCGTCCGTGATCGCGGCGGCCTGCTCCGGGTCCCACGTCGCGGCCAGCTCGTGGGCGCTGCGGAGGGCAGCGAGGTCGAACCCCTGCGGCGTCTGCACGGCGCGCAGCTGCTCGCGCACCGCGGTGCCGGTCACGACCTCGGCCGCGACCGCGGCCGCGTCGCCCTCCGTCGGTGCGGTGGACTTGATCGTGTCCACCACGGGGATCGCGGGCACGACGGCGCCCGCTCCCCTCTCGAGCGCCTCGGCCACCCGGTGGAACACCTCCGACGGCGTGAGCGGGCGCGCGGCGTCGTGAACGAGCACGTGGACGGTGCCGGGGGCCAGGGCAGCGAGGGCCGCGCGGACGGAATCGGCGCGCGTCTGTCCGCCGGGCACCGCGGTGATCTCGGGGGCCAGCTCGCCGAGTTCCTCGGCGAAGGTGCGGCACAGCTCGGTGAGCTCGGTGTCCCCTTCCGGGACCGCGACGCAGATCTGGCGGGCTATCCCGGCCCCGGCCGCCCCGCGGAGCGCGTGGAGGAGCAGCGGCGCGCCCGCGAGCGGAACGAGCGCCTTGGGGACGCCGTACCCGAGCCTCGTCCCCGAGCCCGCCGCCACGATCACGACGGCGGTCGGGGACGCAGGCTGGGGGGAGGCATCAGTCATGGGCTCCAGCCTAGACGAACGGCCCGGGACGCCCGGAAACGCGCGAAGGCCCCGGCATACGCCGGGGCCTTCGCGGACATCCTTGCCTCTGGAGGGCCTGCCTCAGGAGGCGAGGACCTCGTCCAGGACTGTCGCAGCCTGCTCCTCGTCCGTCTTCTCGGCGAGCGCGAGCTCGGAGATGAGGATCTGGCGGGCCTTGGCCAGCATGCGCTTCTCTCCCGCGGAGAGTCCGCGGTCCTGATCCCGGCGCCAGAGGTCACGGACGACCTCCGCGACCTTGATCACGTCGCCGGAGGCCAGCTTCTCGAGGTTCGCCTTGTAGCGGCGGGACCAGTTGGTCGGCTCCTCGGTGAACTCGGCACGGAGGACATCGAACACGTGCTCGAGGCCTTCCTTGCCCACGACATCGCGGACCCCGACAAGGTCCACATTCTCGGCCGGTACTTCAATCGTCAGGTCACCCTGAGCCACTTTGAGCTTGAGATACATCTTCTCTTCGCCCTTGATCGTGCGCATCTTGATCTCTTCGATCTTGGCTGCACCGTGGTGGGGGTAAACAACCGTCTCGCCAACCTCAAAAACCATGTGGACATTCCCCTTTCCCGCAGACTAGTCTACCACGTTCCCCCTCCGGACCGGGCCCCCGGTCGCCCCGCGAAGCCCGGAATCACGCGGAAGTGGGGCCCTTCCGGTACCCCCAGGGGGGTTGACCCAGCGCGAAAAGCATGCTTCACGTCCGCGTCGCGCGCGTGCCGCGCGCGGTCAATGAGGGCGGGGTGGGGCAGTCGCGCCGAATCTACAGAACGTCGAAATTGGCGATACGCTAGGGGCGACCAGACACCTCACACCCTCTTCAGGAGCCAGCTGTGCGTTTTTCTGCAACGAAGCCGGCCAAGCGCGTCGCTGTCCTCGCCGCGCTGGGCGTCGGCCTGCTGACCGCCACGGGCTGCGGCTACATCAACGCCCAGCAGACCACCCACGTGTACTCCCCCTCGGACGGCGTCCGGGCGGACGTCGGCTCGCTGCAGCTGCGCAACATGCTCATCGTCTCCGCTGACAGTGCGGCCACCTCTTCCGCCTCCGCAGGCACCGCCGGCGGCCCCGGCCGCCTCGTCGGCACGGTCTTCAACCCCACCGAGCAGGACATGACCCTCACGTTCAAGGATGGCTCCTCGACCGTGCGCATCGACGTCCCGAAGAAGGGCGAGGTCCAGCTGGCCAAGCCCGGCAGCAACGTGTCCCTCACGCATGCGGGCGGCATCCCCGGCGCGCTCGCGAAGGTCTCGTTCACGGCCGGCAGCACGAGCCAGGACGTCCAGATCCCGATCATGGACGGCACCCTGTCCGAGTACCGCCAGTACATCCCGAGCCCGTCCGGGTCCGCCTCGGCCACCCCGTCCGGCTCGGCCACGGGACCCGCCACGGCGCCCGCGAGCCCCTCCGAGTCCGCCTCGGCCACTCCGAGCCGCTGATCCCACCGCCCCACCGGGCGCCGCGACGCGTCGCCTGACGCAGCCGCGGACAACGCCGGGCGTTCACCCCGCACAGGGTGGGCGGCCGGCGTCGTCCGTCTGAGGGTCACCCCAGAGGGGCGGGGGCGGGGCGGGGCCTGGGGGCGAGCGGAACTCAGGGCTCGAACTTGTAGCCCAGCCCGCGCACGGTGACGAGGTGGCGCGGGTTCGAGGGATCGGGCTCGATCTTGCTCCGCAGGCGCTTCACGTGCACGTCCAGGGTCTTGGTGTCGCCCACGTAGTCCGATCCCCACACCCGGTCGATGAGCTGGCCCCGGGTGAGCACGCGGCCCGAGTTCCGCAGGAGCATCTCGAGCAGCTCGAACTCCTTCAGCGGCAGGGACACCTGCTCGCCGTCGACGCTCACCACGTGCCGGTCCACGTCCATGCGCACCGGCCCGGCCTGCACGGTCGAGGAGATGAGCTCCTCGGGCTCGCCGTGGCGGCGCAGGACCGCCCGCACCCGCGCCACGAGCTCGCGCGAGGAGTAGGGCTTGGTCACGTAGTCGTCGGCGCCGAGCTCGAGGCCCACCACCTTGTCGATCTCGGAGTCCTTCGCGGTCAGCATGATCACGGGGACGCCCGAGCGGGCGCGGAGCTGCCTGCACACCTCCGTCCCGGGGATTCCGGGAAGCTGGAGGTCGAGGAGCACGAGATCGGCCCCGTTGCGGTCGAACTCGACCAGGGCATCGTTCCCGTTGTCGACGACCTCGACCTCGTAGCCCTCCTTCGCCAGAAGGAACGAGAGGGGGTCGCTGAACGACTCCTCGTCCTCGACGATCATGATCCTGCTCAAGCCATCGCTCCTTGCTCCGGCGGCCCGCTGGCCGCGCTCTGGTCTTCCGTGCCGCCCTCCATGTCCGGCAGGCGCACCGTGAAGGTCGAGCCCTTGCCGGGCTGCGACCACACGGTCACCTCGCCGCCATGGTTCTCCACGACGTGCTTCACGATGCTCAGGCCGAGGCCCGTCCCGCCCGTCTGCCGCGAACGGGCCGCGTCCGCGCGGTAGAACCGCTCGAAGACGCGCTCCTGGTCCTCGGGCGCCATGCCGATCCCCTGGTCCGTGACGGACACGGACACGAGTCCGTCGCGGTGCCGGAGGCCGATCCCCACCGTGGTGTTCCCCGGGGAGTACCGTACGGCGTTGTCGATGAGGTTGCGGAAGGCGTTCGTCAGCAGATCCGGGTCGCCGAAGACCTGGGCGTCGACGTGGCCGCCCACGCGGACCTCGATGTCCTTGGCCTCGGCAGCGAGTCGGGAGCGGTCGACGGCGTCGGCGACCACCTCGTTGATGTCCACGGCCTTGCCCTGGTGCACCACGTCGGCGCCCTGGAGACGGGAGAGCTCGATGATGTCCTGCACGAGCGCGGCCAGCCGGCTGGCCTCCTTGTGCATGCGCGCTGCGAAGCGGCGGACGGCGTCCTCGTCGTCGGGGCTCGCCTCGAGCGCCTCGGCCAGCAGCGAGATGGCGCCCACGGGCGTCTTGAGCTCGTGGGAGACGTTGGCCACGAAGTCGTTGCGGATGCGCTCCGTGCGGGTGATCTCGGTCCTGTCGTCGGCGAGCAGCAGGATGTACTCGTCGCCGAGGACGGCGGCGCGCACATTGACGATGATGGTGCCCTGGCCGAGCGGTCCGCGCGGCAGCTCGAGCTGCTTCTCGAGGATCACCCCGTTCCCGCGGACCTTCGCGGTCATCTGCAGCAGCTCGCGGTGCACGACCGTGTGGCCGCGGACGAGCCCGTAGGCGTAGGCGGCGGGGCTCGCGCGGACCACGCCGTCGACCGCGTCGACCACGACGAAGGCCTGGCCGAGCACCGAGAGGACGTCCGCGGCGCCCTCGGGGAAGCTCGGCTCCGCGGCCGGCCCCTCGAGGAGCTGGCGCTGGCGCTGGCTCGCGCTGAAGGCGAGCACGCCGAAGGCGCCGAAGGACAGGCCGATCAGGGCCGCCACGATGCCGACGACGAGAGGGTCCACGCTCCTTAGCTTAGGCCGCGACCCACCGTGGGCGGACCGCCCTGGTGGCTGGCGGGGGCCGGTTCAACTAACGTTCACCTCAAGGCGGCGAACTGTTCATTGACCGCTGGAAGTGTGACGAGTCGGAGCGCCCACCGGGGCTCTGCCTCGTCGAGCCGTGAAAGGACGCCACCGTGCGAAAGGTATTCCAGGAGGAGCTGCAGAAGGTCCACGAGGACCTCGTCGAGATCTCTCGCCTCGTGGCCACCGCGCTCGACCGGGCCGTCGAGTCGCTCACGAACGCCGACGTCGAGCTCGCCCAGGAGGTCATCGCCGCCGACGCGCGGATCGACTTCCTGCAGACGGCCCTCGATGAGAAGGCGATCGAGATCCTCGCCCTCCAGGGCCCCGTCGCGTCCGACCTGCGCATCATCGTGGGCTCCCTGCGGATGAGCGCGTCCCTCGAGCGCATGGGCGACCTCGCCCGCCACGTGGCCCAGCTGACCCGCCTCCGCTACCCCGAGAAGGCCACCCCCGAGTCCCTCGCGGGCACGTTCGCCCGGATGGCCGAGCTGGATGCGGAGATCATCAACGAGGTCACCGCCCTGCTCGAGGACCACGACCTCACCCGGACGAGCCGCATCCAGGCCGCGAACGCCGAGCTCGACGAGCTGCATGCGGGCATCTTCCGCGCCATCGCCGACCAGACGTGGACCGGCTCGCCGTCGGTGGCCGTCGACGTCGCGCTCCTGAGCCGCTACTTCGAGCGGTTCGCCGACCACGGCGTGTCCGTGAGCCGGAAGGTCTCCTACCTCGTCACGGGCGAGTGGGACGGGGACAACACCTCGAACTGAGCCGAGTACGACGCCGGCCGCCCTCCCCAGGGCGGCCGGCGTCGTGTTTCCGTGGTTCCTACTTGCGGCCCTGGTTCTTGACGGCCTCGATCGAGGCGGCGGCCGCCTCCGGGTCGAGGTAGGTGCCGCCGGCGGTGACGGGCTTGAAGTCCTCGTCCAGCTCGTAGACGAGCGGGATGCCGGTGGGAATGTTGAGGCCGGCGATGTCCTCGTCGCTGATGCCGTCGAGGTGCTTCACGAGTGCACGCAGCGAGTTGCCGTGGGCGGTCACGAGGACCACCTTGCCCTCCCTGAGGTCTGCCTTGATCTCGGACTCCCAGTAGGGCAGGAGCCGCTCGAGGACGTCCTTGAGGCACTCGGTGCGCGGGATGTCGTCGCCGAGGTCCGCGTAGCGGGGGTCGCCCACCTGCGAGAACTCCGAGTCGTCCGCGAGGGGCGGCGGCGGGGTGTCGTAGGAGCGGCGCCAGACCATGAACTGCTCCTCGCCGAACTCCGCGAGGGTCTGGGCCTTGTCCTTGCCCTGCAGTGCGCCGTAGTGGCGCTCGTTGAGGCGCCAGGAGCGCTTGACGTCGATCCAGCCGCGGTCCGCGACGTCCAGGGCGATGTTCGCCGTGTTGATCGCGCGCTTGAGGCGGGACGTGTAGAGGATGTCCGGCAGCAGGCCCTTGTCGGCGAGCATCTGGCCGCCGCGGCGCGCCTCCTCGCGGCCCTGGTCGTTGAGGTCCACATCCACCCAGCCGGTGAACAGGTTCTTGGCGTTCCACTCGCTGTGCCCATGGCGCAGCAGGATGAGCGTGTAGGTCATGGGGCCATGCTATCGGGCGCGACCGCGGCCCACGCGACCGTTACTTCGCCGAGCCGCCACCTGCTGGGGCCGTGGAGCACCGGCCATCCGGCGGCCTTCACGGCCCGGCACATGGCGAGCCACCGCTGCCGCACGCCGAACGGGGCGAGCGGCGCGGCGGCCAGCCACGCGGCGTCGAGCGCGGCGAGGAAGGCGTGCACGCGCTCCCCCGGCACGTTGCGGTGGATGAGGGCCTTGGGCAGGCGCTCGGCGACGTCGGAGGGCCGCTCGAAGGAACCGAAGCGGACGGCGAGGGAGAGCGCGCGGGGACCGGCGGCGTCGAGCGTCACCCAGGCGGCGCGGCGGCCGATCTCGTCGCACGTGCCCTCGACGAAGATGCCGCCGGGAGCCAGGCGCGAGCGGACGAGGTCCCAGATGTCCGGGACGTCGCGCTCCTCGTACTGGCGCAGGACGTTGAAGGCGCGCACGAGCGCGAGCCGGCCGTCCACGGGGAGCTCGAAGCCGCCCACCCGGAAGTCGAGGCCCTCGCGCTCGAGGGGCTTGGCGGCCGCGACCCGGCCCGGCTCGATCTCGATGCCGGTCAGGCGCAGGTCCGGGCGCACCTCGCGCAGCCGGAGGAAGAGCTCGACGGCGGTGATGGGCGAGGCCCCGTAGCCGAGGTCCACGGCGTGCGGGACCGGCGGGTGCAGCAGGAGCCGGCGGGCCTGGGTCCCGGTGATCCACCGGTCGACGCGGCGCATCCGGTTGGGGTTGGTGGTTCCCCTGGTCACGTTGCCGACGACGCCGCCGCGTACCACCCGCACGGGCCTCGCCTTCTGCACCACGGACGCCAGCCTAGCCGTCCGCGCCCGTGCTGCGGGGTGACCTCGCGGGGCGGAGGGTCAGCGGTGGGCGACCGCGGGGCGGACGTCGGCGAGGTAGACGCCGGCCGCGGTCACCGCGGCGATGTTGAACAGCCCGTAGCCGCCGAACCCGAAGATGAAGCCGCTGCCCTGGGGCAGGATGACCCCGAGCACGCTCACGAAGGCCGCCGCGCCGGTGACGCCGAGCCAGAAGCCCTTGGTGCGCTTCATGCGCGCCTCGAACATGGGCGCCTTCCGGATCAGGCAGTCCACGAACGCCCAGACCGCGACGGCAGCACAGATCAGCCCGGTGACGTAGAACGAGGCGAACTGGATCCAGAAGATGAGGAATTTGCCGTCCACGCGATCAGCCTACCGTCCGGAGCCGAGCGCCTGGCGGAGGTCCTCCCACAGGTCCTCGACATTCTCGATTCCCACGCTGAGCCGCACGAGTCCGTCCGGCACCGTGTGCGGCTCCGCGAGGTGGCGGCGGCGGCGCTCGATGGTCGACTCGACGCCGCCCAGGCTCGTGGCCGGCAGCCACAGCGCGACGCGGCCCACGAACGCGTCGGCGGCCTCGGCGCCGTCGAGCTCGATGCTGATGACCGAGCCGAAGCCGGCCAGCTGGGCGGCGGCGCGCTCGTGGCCGGGGTCCGAGGGCAGCCCGGGGTAGCGCACGCGGGAGACGGCACGGTGGGCATCGAGACGGCGCGCCAGCTCGCCCGCGGTGGCCTGGGAGCGCTCGACGCGCAGGGCCAGGGTGCGCAGCCCCCGCAGCCCGAGCCAGGCCTCGACCGGGCCGGCGATCGCCCCGTGCAGGGTGCGGTGCTGGTGCAGGCGGGCGCGCAGCTGCTCGTCCGCCGTCACGGTGACGCCGAGGAGCACGTCGGAGTGGCCGGCCAGGTACTTGGTCGCGGAGTGCACCACGACGTCCGCGCCCACGCCGAGGGGCTTCTGCCCGAGGGGGGTCGAGAACGTGTTGTCGACGACCACGAGCACGCCTGAGGCGTGCGCGGCGGCGACGAGGGCCGGGAGGTCGGCGACCTCCATCATGGGGTTCGTGGGGCTCTCGACCCACAGCATGTCGGCGCCGTCCAGCGCCGCGACCGTGGCGCCCGTGTCCTCGATGTCGACCTCGAGGAGTGTCAGCTCGCCGCGCTCCGCCTTGAGCTGGGCGAGGCCGAGGGTGCCCGAGTAGGAGTGCCGGGGCGCCACGAGGACGCCGCCCACGGGGACCAGGCTCAGCGCCGCGGCGACGGCGCCCATCCCGGAGCTGAACAGCAGCGCCGGCAGCGGGGCGCCCTCGAGCTTGGCGACCGCGTCCTCGAACGGCTCCCAGGTCGGGTTCGAGAAGCGCGCGTACCCGCGGGCGCCCTCGCCCACCCCGCCGAGGCCCACGAAGGTCGACGAGAGCACGATCTCTGGGTTCACCGGGGAGTCCGTGCCGCGCTGGGGCCGGCCCGCGGCGACGGCCAGCGTCTCCGGTGCGAGGGCTGCCAGGGCTGCGTCGTCGAGGTGCGGGTACTCGGGGTCGGCTGTCATGCGTCCCAATCTAGGACACGGTGAGCCCGGACACGGCGAGCGGTATCCACAGGGCCCGGGGGCCTTTGCGGCGACGGGCACATCCACCGGTAACCTAGAAGCGGTGATCTCCCCCGTCGTCTCCCAGTCCAGCCCCCAGCCCGGAGTTCCGCACGGCTCAGGCCTGCGCTCCGCCGCGGGGCTCTTCGTGGCGTTCGAGGGCGGCGATGGAGCGGGCAAGTCGACCCAGGCCCGGCTCCTCGCCGAGGCCCTCCGCGCCGAGGGGCACGAGGTGCTCCTGACCCGCGAGCCGGGCGGGACGGAGATCGGCGAGAAGCTGCGCGGCCTCGTGCTCGAGCACGGCCACGGCGAGATCGATCCGCGCACCGAGGCGCTCATCTTCGCCGCGGCCCGCGCCGCCCACGTGGCCCAGTCGATCCGCCCGGCCCTGGAGCGGGGCGCCGTGGTGATCACGGACCGGTACATCGGCTCCTCGGTGGTCTACCAGGGCGTGGCGCGCGGGCTCGGCCCCGAGGACGTGCGCGGGCTCAACGAATGGGCCACGGAGGGCCTCTGGCCGGACGTGACCGTGGTGCTCGATGTGGACGAGGGCGAGGGCCGCGCCCGCCGCACCGCAGGGCAGGGCGAGGAGGACCGGCTCGAGTCCGAGCCCGACGACTTCCACCGCAGCGTGCGCAGGGCCTTCCTCGACCTCGCCGCCGCCGATCCGGCGGCCTACCTCGTGCTGGACGCGGCCCGGGCGCCCGAGGACCTCGCGGCGGACGTGCTCGGGCGGGTCCGGGCAGCGCTCACCGCGCCCGCGGCGGCCGGCGAGGCACCGGCATGAGCGTCTGGGACGAACTGCGCGGCCAGGCCCCCGTGGTCGAGCAGCTGCGCCGCGCTGCCGCCGGCGACGGGCTCACCCACGCCTGGCTGTTCACCGGCCCCCCGGGCTCGGGCCGCTCCACGGCGGCCAAAGCCTTCGCGGCCGCCCTCAACTGCGAGGCCGACGACGTCATGGCGCGCGGCTGCGGGGAGTGCCCCGGCTGCCAGGCGGTCCTCGCCGAGACCCACCCCGACGTCGAGTTCGTGCGGACCGAGAAGGTGACGATCACGATCGACGAGGCCCGCGAGATGGTCGCCAAGGCCGGCGACCGCCCGCAGACCGGCCGCTACCGGGTGATCGTGGTCGAGGACGCCGACCGCATGGCCGAGCGGACCACCACCGTGCTCCTCAAGGCCATCGAGGAGCCCACACCGCGCACGGTGTGGATGCTGTGCGCCCCCTCCCCCGCCGACGTGCTCGTGACCATCCGCTCGCGCTGCCGCCCGGTGGGCCTGCGCCTGCCGCCGGTGCAGGACGTCGCCGCGCTGCTCGTGGAGCGCGACGGCGCCGACGCGCGCCTCGCGCTCGAGGCGGCCCGGGCGGCCCAGAGCCACATCGGGATCGCGCGCCGGCTCGCCAACGACCCCACGGCACGCCAGCGGCGCACCGACACCGTGCGCGCTCCGCTGGCGCTCGCCACCGTCTCCCAGGCCGTGGCCCTCGCCGAACAGCTCGTGAAGATCGCCACCGAAGAAGCGAACGCGTCCAATGACGAGCGCGACGCCGCGGAGCGGGCCCGGCTCCTCGAGACCCTCGGGGTAGCCGAGGGCGACAAGCTGCCGCCCTCGCTGCGCGCGCAGGTCCGCCAGCTCGAGGAGGACCAGAAGCGCCGGGCCAAGCGTTCGGTGACGGACTCCCTGGACCGCACCCTCACCGACCTGCTCTCGTTCTACCGGGACGTGCTGATGGTCCAGCTCGACGGCGGCCTCGAGCCGGTCAACGCCGAGCTGGCCGAGGACATCCGGGCCTTCGCCGCGCAGTCCACGCCCGAGGCCACCCTAGCCCGCATGGACGCCATCAACACCACCCGTCAACGCATCACCACCACGAACGTCGCCCCGCTGCTCGCAGTCGAGGCGATGGCCGTTGCCCTGATCTGAGGAGACCCGTGACGTTCCCTGCTTCCCCGCGCCCCGCCGGCTCCCGCCCGGGCTCCAGCGCCGCCGCAGCCCGCCCGCGGACGGCGCGGGGAGGCGTCGTGCGCGAGAGGCCGCGGCACGCCAGCGCCGCGGCAGCGCTGGCCGCGATCGTGACGGCCCTCCTGGTCCTCACCGGCTGCACCCCGTCCGCGGGCGGCTCGCAGCCCGGCAGCGATCCCGCCGCCACCCAGGGCGCCCCCGCGGGCCTGGAGAAGTTCTACACGCAGAACGCGCAGTGGAGCCCGTGCGAGGGCGGGAAGTTCGACTGCACCACCGTCAAGGTGCCGGTCGACTACGCCAACCCGGCCGGCGACACCGCCGACCTAGCGCTCATCCGCCTCAACGGGCGCAACGCCAAGGGGAGCCTCCTGGTCAACCCCGGCGGTCCGGGCGGGTCCGGGTACGACATGGTTAAGGACTCGGCCCAGACCATGTTCTCCGCGAAGCTCCTCGACTCCTACAACGTGATCGGCTTCGACCCGCGCGGGGTCAAGCGCTCGGCACCGGTGACGTGCGTGAGCGACCAGGAGCGGGACGCGCTGCGGGAGTTCACTGCCGACCCCGGCACCGACGCCGGCCTCGCGGCGACATTCGCGGAGCAGAAGAAGCTCATCGACGCGTGCCAGGCGCACAGCGGGCCCATGCTGGCCCACACCGACACCGTCAGCGCGGCCAAGGACATGGACATCATCCGTGCCGCGGCGTCCCGGCAGGTTCAGCTCGACTACCTCGGCTACTCCTACGGCACGTTCCTCGGCTCCACCTACGCGACCCTCTTCCCGGACCGCGTGGGCCGCATGGTGCTCGACGGCGCGCTGGACCCCTCGCTCGACAACCACGAGATCACGCGCGGCCAGGCGCGGGGCTTCGAGGCCGCCGTGCACGCGTACGTGCGCTCGTGCCTCACGCAGTCCGACTGCCCGCTCTCCGGGTCGGAGGACGCCGGCGTGGCGAAGATCCAGGCCCTGCTCGCGACCGTGCGGCAGAGCCCGCTGCACACCAACAGCGGCCGCACCATCAACGTCACGGACTTCGTCAACGGCTTCATCCTGCCGCTGTACAACGACAAGAACTGGCCGGCCCTGACCCAGGCGCTCGTGGGCGCGTTCAAGGGCGACGGCAGCGGAATGCTCCGGCTCGCGGACATCGCCGCAGACCGCGAGCAGGACGGCAGCTACAGCTCCAACAGCAACTTCGCCTTCATGGCGTACAACTGCCTCGACTACTCCACGGACGCCTCCCCCGCCGCGATGCGCGCCGAGGCGGCCCAGCTCAGGCAGGACTCGCCCACCCTCGGGGAGTTCTTCGCCTACGGCGGGGTCAACTGCCGCGACTGGCCGTACAAGCCCGTCCGCACCCCCGCCCCCGCGCACTACACGGGGCAGAGCCCGATCCTCGTCGTGGGGACCACCGGCGACCCGGCGACCCCGTACGAGTGGGCCGGGAACCTCCGCAAGCAGCTCGGCAACGCTGCCCTGCTGACGTGGAAGGGCGAGGGGCACACCGCCTACGGGCGCGGCTCGACGTGCGTGGACAACGCCGTGGACTCCTACCTCGTGGACCGGAAGGCGCCCACCGACGGCACCCGCTGCTGACCGGCCGGCTCAGCGCCGGGCCGGCTCAGCGGTGGGCGGACTCAGCACTGGGCCGGCTCGTCGGGCCAGAGCAGCCCGGGCAGGTCCGCGATCGAGGGCACGACGGCGTCGGCTCCGGCGGCGCGCAGCTCGCCGGCGGCCTGTGCTCCCGTGAGGACGCCGACCGCGCCGCCCGCGCCCGCCCGCCGGCCCGAGACGATGTCGGCCTCGGTGTCGCCGACCACGACGACGTCGCGGACGTCCTCGACATCGAGCGCCAGGACCGCGGTGAGGACCATGTCCGGGTAGGGGCGGCCGCGGCCGGCGTCCTCGGAGCAGAGTGAGAGGTCGGCCAGGCCCATCCACCCGAGCGCCTCGAGGACGCTGTTCTGGGTGTGGCGTCCGAACCCGGTCGCGAAGCACACCTTGACGCCGCGCTCCCGGAGCAGGTGCACGGTCTCCTCGGCTCCCGGGACGGCCGCCACGGCACCGGCCGCGATCATCGCGTCGTACGCGTCCGAGAAGGCGCGCGAGGCCGCCCGGGCGGTGCCGCCGTCGTCCGTGAAGACGCGGGAGAAGAGCTCTGCGCGGTCCAGGCCTGCGCTGCGGCGGGACTGCGCGAGAGCGTCCGCGAGCCGCTGCCCCTCCACTCCGCACGCGTGCAGCACCTGTTCGACTGCGCGTTCGGCGGCGCCGCCGTCCGTCACGGTGGTGCCGTTCATGTCCAGCACGGCAAGGCGTGGCGTGCGCTCGGCAGCCGGCCGCAGGTGCAGCGTCACGGACGGGACCTCGTTCCTCTTGCCGGCACTCCTCCTGGCCGGGGTCTGCCGAGCATCCCAGCCGCCGCGGTCAGGCGCCTGAACGCGCCGGGTACGCTCGGTGAACAGCTTCCGGGCGCGCGGGCCAGAAGGCCGCCGACGGACCGCGGCCCGTTTTGACCCCGGGCGAGGCGCTCGACTACAGTTGTCTCTCGGTGGTTCGACGAACGGCGGACCACTGGAACGCCTCCTTAGCTCAGACGGTAGAGCGTCTCACTCGTAATGAGAAGGTCAGCAGTTCGATCCTGCTAGGAGGCTCCAAGAACCCCTTCTGACCTGCGGAAACGCAGACAGGAGGGGCTTCTTCATGTCCAAGGGTCCGATTTATGGTCCGACTTTGCCGACCACCGCGGGGAGGGCGCCGCACCTCTCCGCACACATGCTGTGCATGACCGAGAGACCAACACCGCGCACGCGCGACGACTTCCCCGAGATCCTCCTCACCCGTCAGGAGGCGGCCACCTACCTGGGCCTGTCCAAGGCGTGGCTGGCCAAGATGGCATGCCGAGGAATCGGCCCCGCCTACTACAAGCTGCCTGGCGGCACCGTCCGCTACGAGCTCGAGGCCCTGCGCAGGTGGGCGGGCGTGACCGGGAAGAAGGCCGCCTGATGGGGCGACGCGCGATGGAGCCTGGCGAGCGAGGCGAACCGTTCGTCACTCCGAAGAAGGACGCAGCGGGCCTGTACCGGGCGCGGTGCTACTACTGCACGCCGGACGGGGTACGCCGCGAGGCAACCGCGAAGAGCCGCACGAAGGGCCTCGCCCGGGCCGCAGTCGAGGCAAAGGTCGATCAGGCCCTAGAAGCTGCCCAGGGGCCTGCAGTGACCGTGGAGTCCGTCGTGTGGGCTTGGCTTGATTCACGGCCCGATAAGAATGACGACTCGAATGGCATCTCCCCCCAGACCCGGGCAGGGTACGCAGGCCACATCAACCGGGTCATCGTCCCGGCCGTCGGGGATCTGCCGGTGGCCGACCTCACGCCTGGCAGAGTCCAGAGGCTGCTCAAGGGCCTGGTGAGCGGCGGACGGGGATACAGCACTGCGAGTTCGGTGCTGTCCATCCTGGCGCCCGCCCTGCGGGACGCCGTGACAGACGGGCACATCGCAGCCAATCCGGCGGCCGAATGCAGGGCACCCGTTCCCTCGAAGAAGAAGCCGCGCGTCCTCACGCAGGCCCAGCTGGAGGTGGTCCACCGGGCGGCGCGCGAATGGCAGGCGGGTGAGGTCCGTGGGCCGGCACGCTCGGGCTACCTGGTGGACACACTTTCGGTGATGCTGGGAAGTGGCGTGAGGATCGGCGAAGCACTAGCCCTCACGTGGGACGACATCGACTGGGAGCTGGACCTCATCCACGTGCGTGGAACCCTGGTGGAGCAGGCCGGCTACACCGACAGCAAGCACCAGCGGGTCGCGGGGCGGTTCTTCCGCCAGCCCTGGCGCAAGGGTCGCAAGGACGGACCCGAGCTCATAGTCGAGGCACCGAGCTGGGTCATGGCGGTCTTGGCGCGGAGGCACCGCGAACGTCCAGCCCTGAATCCTCACAACCTCTGCTTCGTGACCGCCAGAGGGACATTCGTAAGACCCTCGAACGTGCGCTCCCACTACCGCAAGGCCAAAGCGCTAGCAGGGATCGATGTCGAGCTCGACTGGGCCGTACCCCACAAGCTCAGAGGAACCGCCCTCACGGCCGTCGCCGATGCGGTCGGCCTCGCCGAAGCAGCAAAACAGGGCGGTCACGGAAACATGTCGGTCACGAGGCGGTACTACGTTCCCCAGCAGGCGGAGCCCGTGAGGCACGCTGCGGCGCTCGAGGGTCTGGCGCCCGGTCGAACCTTCCTCTAGCTCACATGAAGTGGCGGGGTGCAACCAAGTCCCCTCGCGCCCCGCCAACGAAGGCACAAGTCCTCGGCTGGTCCAGCCCTTCGGGTCTTACCGTCCGTCACATCTCTGCGGTCCGCTATCGCCATATCCATCAGCGTCTGGCGTCCGGGATGCTCACGAGCTGAATCTGGCCATGTTCTGGAGGGTGAGCCCAATGTCCTGGATTTCGCGGCTCGTGGAAGCCGCCTGGGCCCCATGCAAGACGTCATCTGATTTGAAGTGGGCGTTGTAGTTCTTCCTCAGCCAGTCCTTGAAGCTGAGTCGCACAGCGGGGGTCACCTGCCGCGTGTAGGTCTCGTACTCCCCGTTGAGTTCCTGCCAGGTTGTGGGCGTGCTCATAAAGCTCGCCTCAGGCAGGTACATGACGATGTCCCGCTTCCGAAGACCGTGGACGTTGATTCGGTCGAGCTGGGCTGTGTCAAGGGCAGCATGGCCGAGTTCTTGGAGCCATTTCACTTCGCTGCCTCCGGGGACCTTCTCCAGTTGGCTCAAGGACCGTCGGGCACCCTTAACGTTGCCTTCTGCGGACTGCGTTTGGGCCTCGCCCCAGATCGGCCGGATGCGATGCATGAGGAGCCCATCGAGGACCACCAGGAAAGCGGCCTCGGTTGCCGTGAAAAGGAACTTCGCCTCGGCTACCGACCTGAGGTCCTTCGCTCCGCGGAGCGCCAGAATCCGCGCTGATGCCTTGCGCAGGTCCTCAGCGAGCAGATGGCCCAAGACGATTTCATCATGCAGACCTTCAACCAGAACGAACACCCGCGTCAGCTGGAGGACGTCCCCCAAGGTAAGGCCGAGTTGCTCACTGATCTGCGAAAGGCTCCCTTTCGCAGCCGAATCGATGCGGTGCACCGCGGTGGGCATTCCCGGGAGCCGGGTTGTCCTCAGGATGTCTGAGTTCGACCGGAGGTCGAGGAACGCGGGAGCATGCGACGCTGCCAGCACGGTGAGGGCGGGGTCCTTCGCGCAGAGACCGCTCAGTGCTGCCGGGAGGTCCTTCTCTCTGAGCCGATGGAGTCCCCGCTCGGGTTCGTCAATCATCAACATCCGCGGCCTGCCGTCCTCCTCGGCCTCAGCCAGAGCCCATTGGACAGCCGCGACGGCCCACCTCTGTTCCGCGCTCGAAAGGCCTGCAAGCGCGAAGGAACCTTCCCGTCCCGGGGAATGCGCCGGCATCGCGCGCCACTCCGGGGTCTGGCCGACGAACCATGCCTTCGGCGCTTTCAGATCAATGAACAAGCGGTAGTGCGGGTAGCCCATGAGCGCGAAGAAGTCGTTGGCCCGGTCCTCGATGTGCCGCACCGTCTTGTCGAATGCAGGATTGAATCGGACTTCTTCGTCGATAACGTCGATGAAGCCCTTCGTCCCGGAAGCCATGCCGACGAGCGCCAGGCCAGTGGCCTCACCGATCCTACGGGCCGACACCCCATCGGTGATCAGGGCAATTGGGCTGACCGACGCGCGGCCAATTGCGAGCTGCGGAGCTGGCCAGGTCCGCGGCCAGAAGCAGTATTGGCCCGCCTCCTCGGCGGGAGCGACCAGCGGAAGGTCCTCTCGCGCTGGACTGTCCAGCAGGAATGGCAGCACGGGAGCACGGTCGAGCTCATCCGCGAAGTCCTGCGCGCGGAACTCCCCCTCACCCGTCCTGTAGAGCTCCGCCTGCTCCTGCAGGCGGCTCTGCCAATCCGCATAGGCGCCAACCTGAGCCCATTCGTCGTCCCCGAGCTGTTCGCCGAGGAAGGCTTCCCATTGCGGATGGTCTTCGGCCCCGGCGGCCACGAGAGAAACGACGATGCTGTCGCCGACGGGCGCCACATCAGCTTCTGCGCGGGCGGCAATTGCTGAGACTGCCCACTGCCAGAGCCGCTGTCTCGTTGTGCCTTCTGCGTCGCTAAGGTCGACGTTTAGGCCCTCCCAGAGCGAGTACTCGAACGGGCTCACCTCCGACGGGTCCGGATCGCTGGCCAGACCAGTCAGCCGGACGTGAAGATAGGCCTTCGACCCCGCGCGGGCCCGGCCCCGAAGTGCGTCCAAGACGCCATTAAGAAGCGAGGACTTCCCGGCGCCGTTGGGGCCGAAGAGGGTGGACAAGCCTGCCTCTAGAGGGAGATGTATCTGTTGCAGGGGAGGCGGACCGAAGAGGCTGACTCCAATGACCTCGTACCCCTCTGAGCGAACGGCCATCGATACTCCCATCGCAATCGGAACAGCAGTTCGAATCTATCCCACGCCCACTCCCCACCCGGCCCGGCAGGGCCGCTTGGTGCGATCTGTACAGAACAAGCCCTCCTCGCTTTCAGTTGCGAGCAAGTCTTTGCCGATTCGATCTCCGGAAGGCCAGCGTCCGGGCCGGACTGCAGAGTGCCCTGCTGTCGCGGGACCGCGCCGCGGCCTGTGCTCGGAAGCGTCTCGCACAGTCTGTGAACTAACGTTGCATGTTGACAATGCTGCAGCGTCCATTCTAGACTCCAGCTATTCACACAGGCGTTCACGGAGGTTGAAACCATGCAACGGCAACCCAGCCCTCTTCGGGCTCCTAAGGCCCGCGGGCTGCGAAGCCGATCTCTCTACCTGGTTGACATCGAGAACATGGCAGGCACCTGTCGGCTCGCCAGAGCCGAAGTCACCAGGGTCCAGTCACGCATCAACTGGGCGGTCCCGCCCAACGAGAGCGACCACACCGTCATCGCCTCGAGCCACCACAACGCAGCTGCCACCTACTTCGGCTGGGCCGGGTCGGCGCAGCGCCTCGCCCGCAGCGGAAAGGACGGCGCTGACACCGCCCTTATCGAGGCGGTCAGCGACACTTCGTGGATCGCGGGCCGCTACGACAACGTCGTAGTCGCCTCCGGGGATCACATTTTTGCCCCCGCGGTAGCGGCTCTCAAGGCCGCCGGGACCAACGTCATCGTCATCTCCCCGGACAGCGGGCTTTCCCATCGAATGCGGCTCGCTGCGGGCCCCGACCTAGTGAGGCTCGAAAAGGTCATCCCCTCCAAAATCGTCAGCATGTCCAGCATCGAAAAGGACGCAGCATGAGCACCCCAGACGCCACAGTCACCATTACCGCCAGCGACATTGCCCAGCTCGCCGGCGTCGGCCGTTCTACTGTCAGCAACTGGCGCCAGCGGCACAAAGACTTCCCGAAGCCTGTGGCCGGAAGCGCAGCAAGCCCCCGCTTCGACGCCGCCGCGGTTCACGCCTGGCTCAAGCTCAACGGCAGAGAAGTCACAGACCTCCCAGCGGATTCCGCTGTATGGAGCGCGACGGACCTGCTCCGCAGCGTTGCAGCACCTGGCGACTACGGCCTAATCACCGGATCGCTACTTGCTTGGCGCTACGTCTCCGACCCGGCGTCCACGGGTTTCGACAACGGACTCCCCGACGACACCCACTGGCGACACCTGCTGAATCTCGATGAACCCGGGGACATCATCCGCGCGGTCGAGCGCGGAATGCGCGCCTATGAAACGGCTCGCCCCAAAAGAGAGCCTCTGTTCGGCCCATTCCTGGACGGTCACGGCACCGCCATCCTTGACCGCATGAGCGGCGCCGGCATCCGTGGATTCATCCGGGGCCTCGACAGTGTGCCCGCGTCCAAAATCGGGGAAGCCTTCGTATCCTTCCAGGAGCGTCTGACCACTTCTGCCCGTCGGGGCTATGACGAGTGGGCCACCAGTGCACCTCTCGTCGCCCTGCTTGCCGCAGCCGCCGAGAGCATACCGGGCCCCGTGCACGACCCTGCAGCGGGCTCCGGCCGCCTGCTCCTGGCGACGGGAAGCCGGGGTGAGCGCCGCGTGGCTCTGACTGGGCAGGACGTCAACGAGGTCGCCTGCGCACAGGCGAACCAGCGTGCGCTCGTGACCGGCCACAACGAGATGAGTGTCCGGCTGGGGGACTCGTTCCACACTGACAACTTCGGGCACGGTATCGCCCAGGTCGTCGTCGTTGATCCCCCGTATGGCATGTCCTACCACGACCACGAGAGCCTCTATCTAGATCCGCGGCTGGCCTACGGGCAACCGCCGAAGTCGAGCATGGACACCGCCTGGCTCCAACTCGCCCTGTCATACCTCGGACCTGGTGGTCGCGCCTTCGTCCTTCAATCTCCGGGCAGCGCCTTCCAGAGCGGTCCGACCGGCCGGATACGCGCAGCAATGCTAAAGGACGGAGTTGTCGAGGCTGTCGTCGCCCTTCCCGGCGGCCTGGCATCCAACACTCAAATCCCCCTGAACCTGTGGGTCCTCTCCAGACCACATGAGAGCGCTGACCCCTCGCGCGTACTGCTGGTCGACCAGAGCCAGGGCAAGGAGATCGACATCGACGGCGTCGCCTCTGCCCTGAAGGAATGGCGTGAGCGCCGCACAGTCCCGGAGGACATGACTGCGGGCGCCTTTGAAGTTGCGGAGATCCTCTCTGATGACGGGACCCTGAGCCCTCAGCGATGGACAGCCTCGGCACGGGATACCCCTGAGACGGAAGACATTCTGATGAACGTCGAGAGGCTGCGGGCTGCGGCAGCAGCCGTCGAGCCGCTGGCGAAGCTGACCAGCGGTGCTGTCGTCGCCGGCACGCAGGTGCCGAAGATGATCTCGGTCTCCGATCTGGCCAAGGCCGGCAAGTTAGCCCTGCTCAAGGCCAACGAACGGATCCGCGAGGAGGACTACAGCAGCGAGGGGACTCCCGTCGTCAGCGGAAGCTGGGTTCGGGGGGCGGAGGACGAGCCACGGCGGATCAGCCTGGGTGTCCTCAAGCACGACCCGGTCATCACTGAGCCCGGAGACGTCTTGGTCCAGAACACGGGGGGCCTCGCCGCCCGTGTGGACACGGTCGGCGGACAGGTTCTGCTGAGCCCTAACTTCCAGCTTCTCCGCCTGAACGGCAACGTGATGCGTCCGGACTACCTCGCCGAATTCCTGGTGACGGCCAGCAACCAGAGGCAGTCCTTGGGCACCACTATTCAGCGGATCCGGGTCCAGGACCTCAAGATCCCTCTCCTGCCGCTGGCGGAACAGGCTCGGGTGACGGAGCGCATCACCGAGTCGCGCCGCCTGCAGTCCGCCGCCCGCGCGCTCCTCGAGGCCGCGTCGACGGTCCGCGACAGCCTCGTCGAGGGCATCGCGACGGGAGTCATCGAGATCGCCGAGGACCGGGGGGCTCAGGATTGATTCGGGCCGTTACCCAAGCCGCAACGGGCCTTCACGGCACCCCGCGCTCAGGCGGATATGGTTGCCATCAGACTGATCCTGGAAACCCGCGATCCTTTATAGCGGCTACCAGCGAACCGGCAAGAAATGACGAGCGAGAACACGGAAGGCAGGGCATGTCTGCTCTCGGAGGCTTCATCTGGAACATCGCGGACCAGCTGCGGGGTGTCTACAAGCCTGCGCAGTACGGCACGGCGACGCTGCCGTTCCTGATCCTGCGACGCATGGAGTGCGTGCTCGCGGACAACCGGGAGGCCGTCAACGAGCTCGCCGCTGCGACCCCGAACGACGATCTGCTCGCCGCCAAGCTCCGCAAGCAGTATGGGCTGCACTTCTGGAACCGGACCGACTACACCCTCAAGTCGCTGCTCGGGGACCCAGACAACCTAGCCGAGAACCTCCTCGACTACGTCTCAGGCTTCTCCTCAAACGTCTCGGACATCTTCGAGCGGTTCGGCTTCGACAAGACGGTACACAAGCTCGATGAGAAGGACCGGCTCTACCTGATCGTCGAGCAGTTCTCCGACATCCCCCTCCACCCCGACGTGGTGTCGAACGCCGACATGGGGGAGGTCTTCGAACACCTTATCTTCAAGTTCTCCACTGCCTCCAACGAGACGGCGGGCGAGCACTTCACTCCCCGGGACGCCATCAGGCTGATCGTCGACCTTGTGCTCGCACCCGACGATGACCTGCTCGCGACCTCAGGCGTTGTGCGTTCGATCTATGACCCCACCGCCGGCACAGGCGGGATGCTCTCGGTCGCTGAAGAAGCAATCAAGGCCATGAACCCGAAGGCCAAGGTCACGCTGGCCGGGCAGGAGCTCAACGACGAGTCCTACGCCATCTGCAAGTCCGACATGATCGGCAAGGGTCAGGCCGTCGACTCGATCCGCCTCGGAGACACTCTCCGGGACGACCGCCATGCTGAGTCACGCTTCGACTACTGCCTCTCCAACCCCCCATACGGCGGCGACTGGAAGGCCGCAGAGGAGGTTGTCCGCAAGGAGCACGCACGTGGCGATGGGCGCTTCGATGCTGGGCTGCCCCGTATCAGCGATGGGCAAATGCTGTTCCTCCAGCACCTCGTGTCCAAGATGCGCCCCGCCACCGCAGGGATCGAGAACTCCGGTGGCCGCGCTGGCATCGTCCTCAACGGCTCGCCCCTATTCACTGGAGGCGCCGGCTCTGGTGAGTCGGAGATCCGCCGCTGGTTGGTCGAATCAGACTTGGTCGACTGCATCGTCGCACTGCCGACGAGCATGTTCTACAACACCGGAATCGCCACCTACGTCTGGATCCTCGACAACCACAAGCCTGCCGAGCGTCGAGGAAAGATCCAGCTGATCAATGCGACCAGCCGATGGACCAAACTCCGCAAGAATCTTGGATCGAAGAACCGAGAGATCGGAGACGCGGACCGCGCTGCAATCGTGAAGCTTTACGCCGAATTCAAGGAAACAGAGGAGTCGAAGATCCTTGAACCAGCAGATTTCGGCTACTGGGAGGTCACCGTCGAGCAGCCGCTCCGCCTGCACTTTGAAGTCACATCGGAGACTGCCACAGCAGTTCGAGCGGTGAAGGCCGTGCAGAAGCTCGGCGATACCGATCAGCGAGCCGTAAGCACTGCCTTGACTGCACTTGAAGGTAGGGCATGGAAGAATCGCGATGAGTTCACCCGGGCACTACGGTTGGCACTCAAGGCGGCCGGAACGATCGTGAGTACTCCCGTCATCAAGGCAATTGGGCAGACCATCGGCAGACGCGACGACTCCGCGGAGGTCTGCACCGACAGCAAAGGCAACATCGAACCCGACACCGACCTGAGAGACACCGAGACGGTGCCGTTCCGCGACAGCATTGAAGCGTACTTCGAACGCGAGGTGAAGCCACACGTCGCCAGCGCATGGATCGACGAGTCGAAAACGAAAATCGGTTATGAGATTCCGTTCACGCGTCTGTTCTACAAATACGTGCCTCCGCGGCCGCTCGACGTGATCGACGCCGAACTCAACCAGCTCACGGCCGAGATCATTGACCTGCTCCAGAAGGTGGAGGCGTGACACCCACGCAAGTTCGCGATCTCGTCGAGACAGGACACGATTGGCTGCCTCGGATTCCGCAAAGCTGGGCGGTAGTCCCGGCCAAAGCGCTCTTCAAGGACCGCCGGGAGCTCAGCGCCGATGACGACGAACATTTGACTCCGTCGCAGAAGTTCGGGGTAGTGACTCAAGCGGAATACATGGAAATCACTGGCACACGCGTGGTTCTCAACCTGACTGGTGCGGACAACATGAAGCGCGTTAGGCCGGGAGACTTCATCATCCATCTCCGGTCGTTCCAAGGGGGCATCGAACGATCAACGATTCCCGGCAAGGTGAGTCTTGCCTACACGGTGTTGACCCCTCGCCACGGAGTATTCGGGCCCTATTTCCGGTGGCTACTGAAATCGGACCGATATATCCAAGCGCTGCGTGTCACGGTCAATCAGCTTCGGGACGGTCAATCGATCCGTTACCAGGACTTTGCCAAGATTCATCTACCTCTTCCGCCAGCCGAAGAACAACGCGCGATCGCCAACTATCTAGACCGAGAGACAGCACTGATCGATGATCTAATCGAAAAGCAGACCGCCCTGATTGAGCGCCTCCGCGAGCGACGTTCGGCGACAGTGCTCACTGCCACGGAGAGGTGGGGGCATGTTGTCTTCGAACCGATACGGTGTCGTTACCTCTGCGATGTCGGAACAGGGTCGGGAGACACGCAAGACGCAGATGAAGAAGGCGAGTTCCCCTTCTATGTTCGTTCGGATACCCCACTTCAGAGCCAAACGTACGAGTTTGAGGGCCCTGCAGTCCTGACCGCGGGTGATGGCGCTGGGGTTGGGAAGGTCTTCCACCTTGTCGACGGTCGGTTCATGGCCCACCAACGCGTCTATGTGATGCGTCGGTTCCGCCGTGTAACCCCAAAGTTCTTCTTCTACTCATTCTCGGCGCGCTTCGCGAAGGCCGCTCTCGACGGGAGTGCCAAGTCGACCGTCGACTCGGTGCGTCGCCCGATGCTCATTGACCTTCCGCTGCCCATCCCACCACTCGATGAGCAACGAGAAATCGTCGACTATCTCGATCGCGAGATTGCCAAGATCGACGCTCTGATCGACAAGGTGGAGCTGCACATCGGCCTCGCCAAGGAACGGCGGAGTGCCCTAATCACCGCCGCCGTCACCGGTCAGATCTATACAGGAGGAGCCTGATGGCAAACCAGACGTGGGAGTCCGAGTTCGAGCGGGAGCTCTGCGAGTACCTCGAGGCGCACGACTGGCTCCTCAGTCATGATGACACCGGCTACGACCGGCAACGGGCGCTGTTCCCCGAGGACCTGTTCGCCTGGCTCGAGCAGACTCAGCCGAACGAGCTCGCCAAGAAGGTCAAGCCGTCTATGCCGGAGCAGGCCAGGGCGAAGGCCAAGGATCAGATCCTGGCACGGCTGGCAGCGCTGCTCGACAAGGGACAGCCCGTAGGCGGGTCGCTGCAGGTGCTCCGGGCAGGGTTCAAGGACACCCCTGCCACGTTCGTGCTGATGCAGAAGCGCCCCGAGCAGGACGTCAACCAGACCGTCAACGACCGATACAGGGCGAACCGCCTGCGGGTCATGCGCCAGGTCCATTACTCGACCAAGAACAACAACTCCATCGACCTGGTGCTGTTCCTCAACGGCATCCCGGTCGCAACGCTGGAGCTGAAGACCGATCATAAGCAGAACATCGGGGACGCGAAGAAGCAGTACATGCAAGACCGGGACCCGGCCGGCGAACCGCTGCTCGGCTTTGGCACGCGTGCGCTTGTCCACTTCGCTGTGAGCAACGACGAGGTCTGGATGACCACGAGGCTCGCGAAAGAGAAGACCCGCTTCCTCCCGTTCAACCGAGGCAATGACGGACACTCCGGCAACGGCCCCGACGAAGACGGAGGATCGCCGACCACCTACCTGTGGCGCGAAGTCCTCCAACGCGACCAGTGGCTCGACATCCTCGGGAAGTTCATCCACTACGAGACCACCAAGCACACCGACGAGAAAAACGGCCAAACCACGACAGGCCACGTGCTGATCTTCCCGCGGTTCCACCAGCTCGACGCAGTCACCAAACTCGTCGCCGACGCCAGGGAGAACGGCCCCGGCCAGCGGTACCTCATCCAACACTCAGCCGGCTCCGGCAAGACCCGCTCGATCGCCTGGGCTGCCCACAGGCTCGCCACCCTGCACGACGCGGACAACCAGAAAGTCTTCGACACCGTCATCGTCGTGACCGACCGCAACGTGCTCGATGCCCAGCTGCAGGAGGCCATCAAGCAGATCGAGTCCAAGAGCGGAATTGTCGCCACGATCTCGAGGACCGAGGCCGCGAAGAAGTCCTTCTCCTCGAAGTCCTCCTATCTGACAGAGACCCTCTCCTCGGGCAAGCTCGTCATCGTCGTGACGATCCAGACATTCCCCCACGTCCTCCAGGCAATCCAGGAGAACAAGGCCCTTGCTGGCAGGAGCTTCGCGGTCATCGCCGACGAGGCCCACTCCTCCCAGACCGGGCAGACGGCCAGCAAGCTCAAGCAGGTGCTCTCCGAGCAGGAGGCCGCAGACTTGGCCGACGGTGGCGAGGTCGACGTCGAGGCAATCCTCGCAGCTGAGGCCAAGGCGAAGGCCGACACGCACAACATCTCCTTCCTCGCGTTCACTGCGACGCCTAAAGCCAAGACTTTGGAGATGTTCGGCACGCCCGGTCAGGACGGACTGCCGCGACCGTTCCACACCTACACAATGGCGCAGGCCATCGAAGAGCAGTTCATCCTCGACGTACTGCTGAACTACACCACCTACAAGACCGCGTACGAGCTGGCAATGAAGGTCGAGGGCGGCCAGATGCGGCCGGTCCAGCGGATCGACGGCGACGGCGAACTGGTCGACGAGTCAGCCGCGACGAAGGGCCTGATGCGTTGGGTGAAGCTGCACCCGACGAACATCGCCCAGAAGGTCCAGGTGATCATTGAGCACTTCGAGTCGAACGTGAAGCACCTGCTCGACGGCCAGGCGAAGGCGATGGTCGTGACAGACTCCCGCAAGGCCGCCGTGCGGTACAAGAAGGCGATGGATGACTACATCGCCAAGATGGGTTACACCGACTACACGAGCCTCGTAGCGTTCTCCGGCGAAGTCGATGACCCCGAGACCGGACCGGGCCCCTTCACGGAGCACACGCTGAACCCCGGTGTGAAGGATCTACGCAACGCCTTCAACACCGACCAATACCGGGTCATGATCGTCGCGAACAAGTTCCAGACCGGATTCGACCAGCCATTGCTGTGCGCGATGTACGTGGACCGCCAGCTCTCCGGCGTCGCCGCGGTGCAGACACTCTCCCGCCTCAACCGGTTCCTCCCCGGCAAGATGACGACAATCCTCGACTTCGTGAACAGCGAGAAGGACATCCTCGCCGCCTTCAAGCCGTACTACGAGGAAGCCCAGATTATCGCGACGACCGACCCCAACCTGATTCACGATCTTCAGACGAAGCTGGACACCTCGGGACGGTACACACCGGAGGAGCTCGACGCCGTCGTGGAAGCCTTCGTCCTGAAGAAGGGCAACAACGCCCTGGCAGGGGCGATCCAGCCGGTGAAGCAGCGATACATCGCCGCCTACAACACCGCAGCCGCGCAGCAGGACAAGGGCACGATCGACGACCTCGACATCTTCCGCAAGGACGTCAGCACGTACGTGCGCCTCTACGACTTCCTGTCACAGATCATCGACTTCGAGGACACCGATGTGGAGAAGCACGCCGTATTCTTCCGGCTGCTGACCCCGCACCTGCGTGCGGGCGGCGGCTCCGAGCGAGTAGACCTCTCTCACGTCGAGCTGGTGCACATCAAGCAGAAGGAAACCGGCAAGCACACGCTCAACCTCGCTGAGGGCGAGGTCGTCCCACTGAAGCCCACAACTGGCGCAGGGTCAAAAGCCAACCGCGACCCCCGGCTGGTGCTGCTAAACGAACTGATCGACAGGCTGAACTCTCAATTCGCCGGCGAGAACTTCCGGGAAGACCAAGTCTCCTCATGGACCAACGCTCTCGTGGACGCGATGAAGACGGACGAGGACCTGCGAGAACAGGCCGAAGTGAACAGCGAGGAACAATTCCTCGCATCCCCGACCCTAAAGGACGCGCTGCTCCTCGCCGTGGCGGAGACCAACGATGCGCATTCCCGCATGACCGAACTCTTCAACGAGAAGGGCGCAGTGGAGAAGGCGATGCTCGAGCTTCTCGGCAGGCTGCTGTACTTGGACCTCCATACAGAGGAAGGGAGAGATGCGACGGGAACCGACGAATAGCGGCTTCGGCCCTGCATAGACGCTCGCCCAGATCGTCCTCCTGATCGCGCCGCGCGGCTGGAGGTTAGCCGAGGCGCCTTAACCTAAAGTGGCTCTGTATCCGCCGGATCCCGCACGTTCGAAAGGCGCGTCCCGTGGCGCTTGATCTTGACTGCCCCAGTTGCCAGGCCGACTCATCCCAGGTGAGCCTGGTCGAAAGGATGTCAGGGACGCAGAAGAAGCTTAGGTGTGCGGAATGCGGGCATGAATGGCTCCGCGGGGAGCCTGCCCGCCAGAGCGTGTCCCGGCCGACTCTGGCGGACATTCGAAAGCGATTCCCGAAGCCCGGCGATGTCGATCCCGTCAAGCTGGAACGGGCAAACGAGCTAAAAGCCGAGTTTCTGGAGCAGGCACCGGAGCCTGATCCAACCATGGCGGCATACTGGGCCAAGTACCAGCAGGTGTTCAGCGCGGAGGGCCTGCCGAGGGCGCGGCCGCAGGATCTGAAGGACTTTGCCAACAACGGCACAGGGGGCAACCCCGGCAACATGTCCGTCTTCAACGACGCGTGGAACGAGATAGGGGCCGAAGCCGGCGCCGAACGAGTGCGCGGCGCGGTCGACTTCTTGCTCCGCGGCACGTCACCGGCCGATCTTGAGGACCGCCTCACCGCCCTGATCAACGAGACGGTGCATGTCGGCATGAAGGGCTTCAAGGAGTCGCTCCTCACGAAGGTCCTGTGCATCGTGTACCCGGACCAGTACCTCACGATCCTCAAGTACACCGGCGTGGCAGGCAAGCGCGAAATCGCCCGCTCGATCTGGGGCCTTGAGCTGCCAGACCCCGAGCGAGTCACCTGGACGATCGGCCGCCTTGTACTCTGGAGCAACGACCTGCTGCTGGCGCTCCTCGGAGACGGCTTCCGCAACCAGCAGCACGCCTCCTCCTTCCTCTGGTGGGCGAAGGACAAGGCCTAGATCCCGACGGGTCGGGGCAGCGGTAATTGGCTCTGGCCCCTGGCAGGTCTGGGGTCTACGTACCTCGTGTGCCGTGTGCTAGTGCCCCGAACCCCGTCGAACGGCGTGATCACTGTCGGCATCGCCGGCGGCCGGACTACTCAGTTGCGATAGTGGTCGGTGCTGCAGTTACCGCCTGGGAGAACGGGGCCCTTCACTGGGGAAGGTGCGGAAAGCGGGGTTCTTTGCCCGGCTCTGGCCGAATTACGAGGGGCTTGGTGGGCGTCCGCTTCTGCCCTCACGATCTGCTGGAACTGTCCCCCACTTTCCCCAGCTTCCCCACGGCTGGCACTGGCATTCCATGGCGGATTCCCGCTCGAGCCCGTGCCCTCGGAAGAACCACGTACGCTGTTCTCCCACCGGCCGAAGCCGAGAAGGCTGATTCCCAGCGCTGGAACCTGGGCAGGCTCCGGGCTCGCGGTATCGTCCCGACGTCTTCAATCAGTGAAGGGAGCGCCCGATGGGCGAGGCGCATCGTCGCGAAGCCCAGGAAGTCGAAGGGCCACGTGGTCGTCTACCGACAGGGCTCCTGCCAGGTGCGGCACCGCAGTTCGGAGGCCGCCCAAAGGTGCCGCAATCGCTGAACCGGTGCGCGTCGGGACCGTCCCGCAGGACGCCCGGACCCGGGACAGGACGAGCTGAGGCCACCTGGCGTCCATGCCGACGCCTTTGGGGTGATTCGCCGGTGTCGGGGGCTCGAACTTGCACGCGCCCTTAGCCTCGTGCAGATCAATCGGTGCCTCTCGTGGCGGCGAGGAGCCTTTCGATGCGGTCGGGCCGGGACCCGTCGAGTAGGGCGCGCCGCTGGGCGCCGGCCCAGTCGTAGAGGTTCCGCTCGGTCCCGGACAGGACCGGGCGGGGCCGGTGCCCGTGCCGGGCGGTGAACGCCTTGTAGCGGGCGAGCTGGCGGTCCCAGGCGGTGTCGGCGCGGTCGCGGGCGACCGGGTCGTCCCAGTGCCGGCCGAGGCCGTCCTCGAGCAGTGCCCGCTCCTGGGGTGTGGCGGACCCGGTGCGTGCCCGGGCGCGCTGGGTGCGCAGCCAGTCGCCGAGCTCGGCCTCGTCCGGGTCCGCAGCGGAGGGGTTGGGCAGGCGCCGCTCGGCGACCTGGAACGCGCGGGCAGCGGACAGGCGGGCCAGGAACCGCTCGGGCCGGGGCCGGGCGGCGGGCATGGCCGGCAGACCGGTGATCTGCAGCGCGAGCTCGCGCACCAGGTCCTGCCGCATCGTGTCCCCCCTCCCCGGGCCGCCGAGGGCGCGACGCATTGCGGCGCTGGCGGCGGCTGTTAGCCCCCGAGTCTAGACTCAGGAGCTGTCGGCCTCGGAACGCACACCGGGGCCTGCCCTCCGCATTGGGGCGGCAGGGCGAGCACCTTGATCCTTGGGGGACAAGAGAATATGAGCTACACCCAACTGCCGCCACGCGGCCCGAGGAGGCCGGGCACGCCCGGGAAGTCGACCTGGATCGTCGGGGCAATCGTCGGAGTCATCGCCCTGCTCGGGGCCCTCTCCAGCGGGTTCTGGGCCGTCCTGATCGTCCTGGCTATGGCGGCGCTGCTGACCGGCCTATACGTCGTGGCGACGGGGCGCCGCTCGTGGGCGCGGATCCCGGGCGGCCGGAAGATCGGCGGGGCGACGCTAGCCGCCGCGGTGGTCCTGTTCGTCGTCGGGGGCATGATGGCACCGAGGACCGCGCACCTCGAGCAGGCCTCTGCCGACTCCACTGCCTCCCCTGCCCCCACCACGGCTGAGTCGCCGTCGGCCTCGTCGGAACCGACCCCCTCACCGACTCCGACAGCGACCACAGAGCCGCTGGACCCCGACACGGTGGTCGCCGCCGACGGCAAGGCCCCGAAGGCGCAGCCCGCGTACGCGACCAAGGCGTTGGACCTGCTGGCGACGCTGCCGGTGAAGGGCCGGGCCCCGAAGACCGGGTACGACCGGGCCCAGTTCGGCCAGGCGTGGGCGGATGTGGACCACAACGGGTGCGACACCCGCAACGACATCCTCAAGCGCGACCTCACGAACACGACGTTCACCGCCGGGAGCAAGTGCAGGATCGCCACCGGCACCCTGAACGACCCGTACACGGCGAAGACGATCTCCTTCGTCCGCGGCAACGGCACGAGCACCGCGGTGCAGATCGACCACGTCGTGGCCCTCTCGGACACGTGGCAGAAGGGCGCCCAGCAGCTGACCCTCGCCCAGCGCACCGCCCTGGCGAACGACCCGCTGAACCTGCTCGCCGTGGACGGGCCGACGAACGAGGCCAAGGGCGACGGCGACGCCGCGACCTGGCTCCCGCCGAACAAGTCCTACCGCTGCCAGTACGTCGCCCGGCAGGTCTCGGTGAAGGCCACCTACGGCCTGTGGGTCACCCAGGCCGAGCACGACGCCATCGCCCGCATCCTGGGCTCCTGCCCGGACCAGTCGGCCCCGACCAACCAGACGGCCCCGGTGGTCCAGCCGACCCCGGTCGCGCCGCCCCAGACAGTCGACCCCGTCGACCCGCCCGCTCCCCCGGTGCCCGTCGCGCCTGTCCCGGACACGGGCAGCGTCTCGTACGCGAACTGCGCCGCGGTGCGGGCCGCAGGTGCAGCCCCGCTGTACGCAGGTTCGCCGGGGTACAGCCGCAAGCTGGACCGCGACGGCGACGGCGTCGCCTGCGAGAAGTAGTCCCGGTTCGAGGCCGCTGTCCGGCAGGCGGGCGCACCGGTCGCCTGACACCGCCCCTTGCAGTCCACGGCTGGCGGGCCCCGGCCGGGTAGTCTCATCCGGGAGCCGCGCACGCACAGCCCGGCCCGCGCAGACCAATATTGGGGGATCCATGGACAACTCTGCCCAGAAGAAGACTGCCGCTGCAGCGGCGCCGACCACCAGCCGGGGCGGGCCTGCCTTGCGGGTCGGTACCGCCGTCGCGGCGATCGCCACCGGTGCCCTGGCCGCGGTCCTGTGGCTGGGCATCCTCGCTGGCAGCGAGGTCCGCCACACCGCCGGGCCCGGCGCCGACGTCGCCATGTGGCTGCTCGCCGCCGGCGCCGCCGGGGCGCTGGTGTCCGGAATCGTCCTCGCCCGCCGTGCCCGCCGCCGCGGTGGCCCCGTGCCCTTAGCAGTAGCCGGCTCCGCGGTGCTGGTGCTGATCGGGGCGCTCCTCGAGGACAGCCTGGGCGTGTTCGAGTTCGGCTCCGCCGGGGGCGTCACCCTGGCGGTGCTACTCGCCGGGACGGTGGCCCTCACCGCTCTGGTGCTGACCGCCGAGCGGCCAGGCACCCTCCCCCGCCCCGCCTGACCACGCAGGAGGGCCCCGCAGCGTTGATCGCTGCGGGGCCCTCCTCTATCAAGGGCGGCGGCCGCTCAGGCGGAGGACTGGGTCGTGCTTTGCTGCCGTCCCATATGCGGAGGCGCCGGCACGCGCCGCGCGGCGGGGGCGATAATCAGTGGATGCCCTCCTACGCGCCGATGACACCTGGGGCGCTGGTGTCCATGGTGGTTGACCGCTGCCTGGCACGGCCGGGCCGGACCAGGGTCGCCGTCGACGGCGCGGATGCGGCGGCACCGGCCGACCTCGCCCGGAGGATCGCGGCGAGGCTGCGCCCGGCAGGCCGGGCCGCGAAGGTGGTGGAGCTGAAGGACTTCATGCTCCCGGCCTCCCAGCGGCTGGAGTTCGGCCGTCAGGACCCCGACAGCTACCGGGAACGCTGGTTCGACTTCGGCGCGCTGGCCCGCGAGGTGCTGGACCCGCTCGCCGCACCCGGGCCTGCGCAGTGGCTGCCGCGGCTGCGTGACCCGGAGACAGACCGCTCCGTCCGCGACCGGCGGCAGCCGGCGCCCGATGGGCTGGTCCTGCTGGCGGCGGGGCCCATGCTGCTGGGCCACTGGCTCGACTTCGACCTCTCCGTCGCCTTGCAGGTCGACGAGCGGGTCCTCCGCGAACGGACGCCGGCGGAGCTCGCCTTCACCGTCGACGGCGTCCTCGAGCACGAGCGGGAGCGTTCCGAGGAGCCGGACATCCTCGTGCGGTACAACCACCCGGAGCGGCCAGCCGTTGCGGCTGCCGCCTGATCCCGCCCGCGGCTGTCAGCGGAGTGGCGAGGCCTGCTGCGATGAGCAGGCCGGCGCCAGCGGCGGAAAACAGCTTCCTGATGAGGAAGGCCCTCTTCGGGTGTGGATTCTCGTCCGCGGCGGTACGCAGGAGAACATGCGTTGATGGGCCGCCCGGGTTCGCCCGCCCGGTGGTCATCCGCCGATCTTGACGAGCTGCCCGCCGAGCTTGGTCTGGAGCTGTGCGGCGTCGGGGGCCTGGATGATCCAGTTCTGACCGACCAGCATGGGCGTCTCCTGCGGGGAGTCGGGCCGGCTGAAGGTGTCCTTCCAGTCCTGGACGGTGGCGGCGGCGTCCGCGTGGCTGACGTAGGTCTCGAGCCAGACTTGGCCGCAGCGCCCGGACTCGGCGGTGCGCTTGACGTTGGTCGGGGTGAGGGTCTCGCAGGTGTCGCCGGCCTTGATGTACGCGTCCTTCAGGGCGGCCAGGGAGGCGTAGGAGCCGCCGTCCTGCGGCGGCGCCGGGGCGCGGCGGGGGCGGTGGAGCACCCGGTGAGGAGTGCGGTGAGGGCGGTGGCCGCGAGGGCGGCGTGGGTGAGCTTCAAGGGTCCCCCTAGGTGGTTGGCTTCCGGTCGGATTGTACATGTCCAACGAGTATGGCGCGGTGGGACCGGTGGGTGGTCAGGCGGCTGCTGCGAGGGCCCTTTGCCCGGTCGCGGTGGCGGTCGCGGATCGCCCTCCCTACCTGGCTGGGCAGCGCCGTAGCCGTGCCTGGACGCAGGAGGGGCCCGCGACGGGCTGCGTCGCGGGCCCCTATCGGTGCTGGTCACCCACAGACGTCACCGTGCGCCGTCCCGTCGGTCACGACCGGCGGATTGATCACGATGGCGACGTCGAATCCGATGCAGTCCACACCCGGGGCCTTCACCTGGTAGGACCAGCTCGTGCCCGGCCCGTAGTCCACCTCGATCCCGTTCAGGGGTTCCTTCGTCCAGATCTGCTTCTGCACGACGCCCTTGATGAACGAGGTGGCCCTGACCCAATTGGTTTCGCAGTGCGGCGAGTACCGGACTTCCACGATGCCAGTCTTCCGCTGCGTCGACGTATCGACGATGGGAACGGTCTTGACGGTCACGGCGTCCTTGTAACAGCCAGTCTGCTGTGGGTCACTCTGGATCCCGGGGCTGTACCCGATGGGGCTTGCACTCGCCGGCGCGGCCAGATTGGTGCCTGCAGACACGGCGACGAGAAGCGCCGTGCACGCTATGGCGGCGAACAGCCAGAAGCCTCTGCGCCGCCGCCTGGTCGTGGTTGTCATCGGTTCCTCCTCCTGATTGGGCCTCTTGGGCCTCCTCGCGTGGTGCCTCTGCTCCGGGTCGTCGGCGGGACCGGTTGTCCGTCCCCACGAACCCACCTACGCTCAGGCTCACATGGCGCGGACAGGTCGCCCTGAGTGGGGGACGAAAATGGGACAAGACCCATCAGAAGGGCTCTTCTCATCCATGCCGGACACTCCGGCCCGCTTCGGTGAAGCGCTCCGCGCACTCCGAAAGGTCAGCCTGAGCGATCTAGTGCAGGCGCAGGCAGCGGCGAAGAAAAGGAACGGCGGCGGGATCGTCATTTCCAAGTCGCAACTTGCCCGATATGAGGGCGGGGCGCTGCCGCCGCTCAGGCACGCGGAGCATCTCGACGGCCTCTACCAGGCCAGGGGCTGGCTGAGCCTTGCGCTGAGGAACCTGTGGGGGCCCAGATGGGACCCTTGGGGCACCCATGATGGCCCCTTGGCGCGCCACCATCACCTGATCTGGCCCGCCAGACTCGAAGGGCACGTCTGGATCCGGTTGAAGCCGAGAAGCGACTCAGTCGACGCCCACCACCGCGTTACCCTCCAGTGGGGTGCCTGGTGTCGCGATGTCGACTGCGCACTCCCCGCCGCTGGCGTCGTGCTCGTCACAGGGAAGGCCGAGGACGAGCGCTCTGTCACGCTCAACCTGAGCGCCGACCGGGAGGTGTTCGTCCTGTACGGGGCCGGAGAGTCCTTCCCCCCAGAGGACATCGTCCTGAACATCGAGCATGGCTGGAAGGAATGCCAGCGCAACTCACGCCGAAGCGGGGAGGCCGGCGCCGTACCGGGACCGGCCTCCGTCCCGAAGCGGGAGGCGACACCGTAGGACGGCGACCCCTGGCCGGCAGAGCTGTACCGGCGTGACCGGCAAGGCACCCCCACCGTAACCGCTCCCCCAAGGCGCCAGTGCGAATTGTCCAGAGCATTCTGGACGATTGCCCCCTTGGGGGTCCCGCCCGGGGAACCTCGTGACCCTGGGCACAGACCAACAGTCGTGCCTAATCGTCCATAGCAGTCTGGACGATTAGGCACGTGAGGTCGACGTAATCACGAAACCCTGTGGCGCTGTCAGAGCGGTCTTCCAGGGCTTAGAAGCTGACAGCGGGCGGGGGTCGAGAGGGGCAGCGCCGACGGCGTAGCGACGTGCCCTCTCGGCCCCGGCGCGCAGGCCTAAGGGGTGACGGTCACCAGGATCTTCGCATCGAGGTGCCCCTGGGCTGCGGAGAACTCGGCGCGGCCGGCTACGGTGCCGGCGCGGGCGCCGGCGGGGGCGGTGACCCGCACCACCACCGTGGCGCTCTGCCCGGCAGGCAGTGAGGGGACGTTCGCGGCGGTGGCCGTCCAGCCGTCGGGCAGGGCGAGCGAGACGGTTCCGCGCGAGAACGCGTGGCTGTCCTGGTTTGCCACTGTCAGCGCAACGTCGGCCGAGCCGCCGGGGGCGAACCGCGCGCCGTCGGATGTCAGGGCCCCGCACAGGGGACCGAGCCACTGTGAGTCGAAGGTGTCGAACGTGATGGTGTTGCCGGCACCCTCGTACAGGACCCCGAACTTCCCATTTCCGAGGGCTGTGACGGTCGAGTAGCTCGTGGGCAGACCCGGGGCGAAGGCGCGCGAGGTGCTCCAGGTGGCTCCGTCGTCGCAGGAGTAGCGGATGGTGCCGTTGACGCGCGCGAATGGCGGGTTGTCCGCGTTGGAGAAGAGCAGCTTCTTCGCGTCCGCTGACCCTTCCGGCGCATCGGGGACCATGCGGGTGATGCCCGCGTTGTTGCGCGGATCGGTGAGGGTGTGGTCGTACGTGACGGGGCCGTAGGTCGCTCCGCCGTCGTGCGAGATCGCGATCTTGCGCCCGCCTCCGCCTGCGCTGTCGCGTGAGTTGAGCATGACGTCGCCGTTGGAGAGCTCCACGACCTTGTTCTCGTCCATCGCGGTGCCCACCGGCTGGCCCATCTGCCAGCTCTTGCCGTGGTCGTCGGAGTAGACGCTGTAGGCCTGGATCTGCCGCGAGCCGTCGGGCTGGATGACCGTTCCGGCGAACTGCTGGATCAGGCGGCCCCTGTGAGGGCCGTACTTGAGCTGGATGCCCTCTCCCGAGGAGGCGAACTGGCCGACGACCCCGCCGACGTTGGCGACGCCGTTGACCGTGGCGCCCACCGGCTTGACCACGTTCGTGATGAGTGGCCCAGCGAAGTCCGAGTACGCGGACCCGGACGGGTAGGCCGTGGGCGTGGGGAGCGCGGGCTGGTTGGCTGGGTCGGTGGACCAGGTTTTGCCCCCGTCGGTGGAGACGGAGACCTCGGAGCTGATCACCGAGCGATCTGCGTCGTCGTTGCCGAGGTGGCTCGAGGCGAAGCCTGCGTCCTTGGAGTAGACGTGGAAGTTGAAGACCGTCCCGGTCTCGCGGTCCACGACGTAGCTCGGGTCGGAGAAGCCGAACGGCGCCTGGCCGGGCGCCGCTACCTGGCCGCGGGCGATGTACGTCGGTGCGCCCCAGGTCTTCCCGCCGTCCGTGCTGCGGCGCTGGACGATTGAGTTCGGTGCCGGCGAGTCGCCCCCGGTGGGCCTGCCGTCGTATGACGCGAGCACCACGCCATTGCCGAGGCTGGCGAGCCCGACGATCCTGTAGTACTTCCCGAGCACGGGATCGATGGCGTTGTCCCCGTTGGACGCGAGGACCTGGCTGCTGAAGTGCCCCGCGGCGTCATCGTTGCCGGCGCCGGGGACGGCCTGCGCTGGGGGTGCGACCGCAGCCAGGCATGCGGCCGCGAGGACCGCGGCGCCAAGTCCTGAGAGTGCCGTGCGTGGTCGATGTTGTGGGCGTTGTTCGAGCGGCTTCATAGACTCTCCTTTGAACGCATGATATTGGACGTCCCATGTCCGTAGATCGGATGGAAGTAATCGAAAGGCACAGTGGATTGCTCCCCTGATGGGACGTAGGACGTCCCCAACCTAATGATTCAGATCACATGCGTCAAGGGTGCGGTGAAGTGCTAACCATCCCCGACGGGCTGTGCTTGCGTGGCTTGTCGGACGGCCCCGAGGGCGCAGTTGTCCGAAGAACCTGTGGTCGTGACTATGGTCGCTTGTCATGGTGCTCGCTGCCCTCCTTCTCATCGGAGCCCCCGGCCTCTGACGACGTATCAGAGCGCAGGGGCAGGCTCGGAGCGAGGCGCCTGCGCAGGGGCGCCGGGTGCTCCTGGGTGGCCTCCCCGATGGGGAGGGATGCGGTCCGTCGGCGCGAGGAGGCGCTAGCCGTGTCACCGGCGATGCCTCGGGAGACGCGGCCCGGCTTTCAGGCGATGCGCTCGCCGTCCCGCCAGACCGCCAGGACGTCGAACCCTGCGTCGAGGAGCACGGCGTCTGCTGCGTAGCCCGGTGAGAGGCGGCCGTACCTAGTGCCGAGGCCCATGGCTGTCGCGGGCGTCTGGGTGAGGGCCTGGACTGCTTCCGGGACCCGGATGCCGACATCTTGCACGGCGCGTCTCAGGGCGGCGTCCAGTGTGAGGGTCGAGCCGGCGATGGACCCGCCGGCGGCGAGACGCGCCACGCCGTCCCTGACGTCGACAGCGAGGCCTCCTAGTCTGTAGGCGCCGTCGCAGGACCCTGCGGCGGCCATTGCGTCGGTGATCAAGGCGACGCGCCCCGGCGCGGCTGCGAAGAGCATCCTCACAACTTCAGGATGGACGTGGATGCCGTCGTTGATGACCTCGAGGGTCATCTGCGGGGAGCTCCTCGCGGCTACTACAGGGCCGGGGGCGCGGTGGCCGACACCGTTCATGGCGTTGAAGGCGTGGGTGAGCAGCGTAGCTCCCGCTGCGGTGGCCTCGAGTGCCTGGTCGTAGTCCGCGTCTGTGTGCCCGATGGCGACACGCACGCCCGCTTGGGAGAACGCCTTGACAGCCTCGAGGCCGCCGGGCAACTCCGGCGCGAGGGTGACCTGCCGAAGCGACCCTGCTGCTGCGGCGAGCAGGGCCTGGATGTCCTCCTGGGTCGGCGGACGGAGGGCCGCGGGGTCATGGGCTCCCCTTCGCCCCGGGTCGAGGAAAGGGCCTTCGAGATGGCTCCCGAGAATCCGGCTATCCTGCGATGCCAGTTCCGCGATGACCGAGAGCCGGGCGGCGAGCACGTCGACGGGGGCGCTCACCAGGGACAGGACCGAACGGGTGGTCCCGTGGCGTTCGTGTAGGGCGAGGGCGGTGCTGATCGCGCTGGGCCCCTCGTCAAACGAGGCGCCAGCCCCGCCGTGGCAGTGGATGTCAACGAACCCTGGGGTGAGCCACGCACCTGCGGCGTCGAACACGGCATCTGCCCGCGACCAGGTGCTGCCGGCGCCCCTTGCCGTGACGCGGCCTCCCTCGAACCGCACCCAGCCGTCCGGGACGAGCGCTCCTTCGCTGACGACGGCCGCACCATGGATGACCGTGGAAGGCACCGCTCTGCTCATCATGCTCCTCCCGCATTTCCGGCCGCCCCGTGGTGACCGATCGTCCGGTGCAGCCATGCGAGCTTGGCGGCGAGGTGGACCTCGCCGCCTCCTTCGTGCCCGTTGAACTCGTAGACATCCACCGTCTTGGGGCCGGCGTAGGCGTGGTATGCGGTGAAGCAGGTCGAGGGTGGACAGACTGGGTCCATCATGGCGATGGAGAAGAGGGCCGGTGCGGTCGCCCGGCGCACCAGGAGGGCGGCGTCGAAGTAGGAGAGGGTGTTGAACGCGTTCTCGGTCTGGTCGCGGTGCAGGCTGAGGTAGTCCGCGATCTCGGTGAACGGCGGTCGGGCGGCGATGTCGGCACCGCGCCGGAAGTTGCACAGGAATGGCACGTCGGCCATGACCCCGGCGATTCCCGGCGCGAGGGCGGCTGCGGCGAGGGCGATGCCGCCGCCTTGGCTGATGCCGGTCACCACCACCCGGTCCGGATCGACCATCTGCAGTGCGCGCGCAGAGGCGACGGCGCTGACGGCGTCAGCGTAGACGCGCCGGTAGTAGTACGTCTCCGGCGACTCGATCCCGCGCGTGAGGAAGCCGGGCACGTCGCCTGGCCTCTGGGGCACGGCGTCCTCGGTGCTTCCCGGTGCTGCGGACCAGCCCTGTCCGCGCGTGTCCACCAAGAGGTGGGCGTATCCCGCGCAGGCGTATGTCAGGTCCTCATGGGGGAGGCCTCGGCCGCGGCCGTAGCCGAGGAATTCCACGACGCAGCCGAGGCGCCCTTCAACTGTCCGTGGCGTCCGGAGCCAGCCGCGGACAGGCTGTCCATCGGAGCCGCCGAAGACGACGTCGTAGGTGGAGACGAGCGCGAGGCCGCTGTCGACCTCGGTCAGGAGCGGGCTGCTGCCTGCCGGAACTGCCCGCCCGAGCGTCTTCCTCCAGAAGGCGTCGAGGTCGGCGGGCTCGGGCAGGCTGGGCCGGAGGCTCCAGCACTCGTCCAGGGTGATGTCGGTGAGCGGCATTTGATGTGCTCCTCGTCGCCGGGGCTGAGCCGGCTGCTGCTGTGTCGGTCGACTGCCGCTCAGGGGCGGATCAGTGCTCCTGCCAGGACGGCTTGTTGGCGAGGACGTGGTGGTAGTACTCGGTGTGGCGGAGGGAGGAGGCGGCGGGAGCATCGAGGAGCACGGTGGCGTGGGGGTGGAACTGGAGGACCGAGGCCGGGCAGGAGGCTGCGACGGGCCCTTCCACCGCCGCGGCCACTGCCTCGGCCTTGGCCTTGCCCAGGCCGATCAGGAGGATGTGGCGTGCCCGGCCGATGGTGCCCAGTCCTTGGGTGAGGACGTGGTGGGGCACCTGGTCGATGTGGTCGAAGAACCTCGCGTTGTCCTGGCGGGTCTGCTCGGTCAGCGTCTTGATGCGGGTGCGCGAGCGGAGCGAGGACATGGGCTCGTTGAAGCCGATGTGGCCGTCGGTGCCGATCCCCAGGATCTGGATGTCGACGCCGCCGGCCGCGCGGATGGAGGCCTCGTAGCGTTCGGCTTCGGCCGCCGGATCCTCGGCCTCTCCATCGAGCCCCTGGACGGCTCCCTCGGCGAAGTCCACCTCCTGTGCGAACTCCCGGCGGATGACAGAGCGGTACGACTCGGGATGGCTGGCCGGCAGCCCGACGTATTCGTCGAGCAGGAACGCCTTCGCGTCCGCGAAGCTGAGTCCCGATGTGCGATGGCGGGCTGCCAGCTCCTGGTAGGTGCCCAAAGGCGTCGAACCGGTGGCCAGCCCGAGGACGGCGGGCCCCGTGCGGACGCGGGCCTCGATGATGTCGGCTGCCGTGCGGGCGACGGCAGCCGCGTCCGGGAGGATGACGATCTCCATGGCCGCTCCTACAGGGCGCGTCGGTCGGTGATGAGCTTGCGGATGCCGTCGAAGTGGCGGTTGAGCTGCTCGGCCGCAGCGGCCTTGTCCCCGTCGGCCACAGCCTGGAGGATGCGCCGGTGCATTGCTGCCGTGCTCACGAAGTCGGCTGTCCCCGGCCCCACCTCGGCGTGGATCTTCCGGTAGACCGTCCAGAAGACCTCCAGCAGGCTCAGCAGGAGGTGGTTCTCCAGCGGCTCGAAGAGGAGCCGGTGGAAGCGCGCATCGGCGGCGGAGAACTCCTCCCCCCGAGCCGCATGCTCCTCCATGAGGGCCACGGCCTCCTCGAGCTGGGCCAGGCGCTCGGGAGTCATCGCATCGATCGAGGCCCCGACCAGGCCCGACTCGAGCGCCTGGCGGACATCGACCAGCTCCATCGCCTCGTGCCCCTCCCGCCGCAGGGACAGCTGCCCGCGGAACGTCAGGGCATCGGCCAAGGCGTCGAAGTTCGACGGGGCCACGAACATCCCGAAGCCGTGGCGGATCTCCACGATCCCCAGCCCCTGCAGCACCTTGAGGCATTCGCGCAGCGCGTTGCGCCCGACTCCCAGCGTCGCGCTGAGCTCGTTCTCGGTCGGCAGGGGGTCGCCGGCAGCGAGTCCCCGCTCGAGGATGAGGTCGATGATCTCCCGCTGCAGCGTGCGCAGGCGGGCCTGGGCGCTGAACCGGAGCACCTGCGCGGAAGTCGCGTCTGCCATGGCTCTCCCTCCCTTTCCTATTCCCCTCGCCCTTGCAGCCGTAGGGGTTTGTGATTCAACTCTCACCATCATAGGATATCCGACGTCCGGTCGGGAACCGGGCCGGGGGAGTCCCTGCACGCTTGACCTCCTGTGTGAGCCACCTTACAGTGGAATGACCTAGGACATCCCACATCCGATATTCGACATTCGAGGGTCGCACTCCTCGAGCATCCAACATGAAATGGTGAGGCACGATGAAGAACCCCATCGCGAACCTGCCGCTGGCCGATGACGCCAGCCGCCGGTCCTTCCTCAAGCTCAGCGGCGTGCTGGGCGCCGCCGCGGCGATCTCTGCGTCGGTCGCGGCGTGCTCGCCGGTGAGCCAGACGTCCAGCAGCGGCTCGACGGGGAGCGCCTCGGCGGACCCCACCAAGGAACTCGTTGCCGGCATCTCGTTCGCGCTCTCCTCGGGCTTCGACCCCGGTACCGCTTCCGGGGCGACCCCGGTGGCCGCGAACAACCACATCTTCGAGGGCCTGGTCGACCTCCATCCGGCCACCCGGAAGCCGTACCTGGCCCTGGCCGCCTCGGACCCGAAGAAGGTCAGCGACACCTCGTGGGAGGTCGAGCTCAAGCAGGGCGCCACCTTCCACGACGGCTCGCCGGTCACCGTGGACGACGTGGTGTGGTCCTTCAAGCGCATCCTCGACCCGGCGCTCAAGTCGCTCTTCGCGGGCTTCCTCCCCTTCCTCAAGGACGTGGCCAAGAAGGACGACAAGACGGTCGCCTTCACACTGAAGACCCCCTTCGCCGAGTTCGCCCAGCGCATCGCGGTCGTCAAGGTCGTGCCGAAGGCCCTCACCGACACCGCGGCCAAGGCCAAGGCGTTCGACGCCAAGCCGGTCGGCTCCGGCCCGTACAAGTTCGTCTCGGCCGCGGCGAACGACAAGATCGTCTTCGCGAAGTTCGACGGCTACAAGGGCCAGTACCCGGCCCGGGCCAACTCCATGACGTGGCTGCTCATCTCCGACGGCACCGCCCGGGTGAACTCGATCCCCTCGCGCACGCAGGCCATCGAGGACGTGCCCTACCTCGACATCGACTCGCTCAAGAGCCGCGCCACCGTGCAGGCAGTGCAGTCCTTCGGCCAGCTGTTCCTCATGTTCAACTGCGCCAAGGCGCCGTTCTCGGACAAGCGCGTCCGCCAGGCGCTGCACTATGCACTCGACACGGACAGCATCATCAAGAAGGCCCTCCTCGGCAACGCGAAGGCGGCGACCTCCTACTTCCAGGAGGGCCATCCGGACTACACGAAGGCCTCGACCCAGTACACCTACGACCCGGGCAAGGCCAAGCAGCTCCTACAGGAGGCCGGCGTCTCCGACCTCTCCCTGCGCGTGACCTCGACCCAGAACTCCTGGATCGACCCGATCATGCCGCTCGTGAAGGAGAACTGGGACGCGGTCGGCGTCAAGACCACCCTCGACATCGCCCCCACCGCCACGGTCTACAGTGCCCAGCGGGCCGACGGCGGCGACTACGACGTGGTGTGCGCCTCCGGCGACCCGAGCGTCTTCGGCAACGACGGGGACCTGCTGCTGAGCTGGTTCTACCGCCCCGGAACCTGGATGAAGACCCGCGCCCGCTGGGCTGGCGCACCGGAGTTCGCCCAGATCCAGACGCTCCTGGACCAGGCTGCCCAGTCCGACGCCGCCAAGGCCAAGGGCCTCCACGCCCAGGTGGTCGACATCATCGCCGAGCAGGCCCCGCTCTACTCGGTCTTCCACCGCCAGCTGCCCACCGCGTGGGACGAGAAGCAGCTGCTCGACTTCCAGCCGCTCCCGACCACCGGTGTCTCCTTCATCGGCGTCGGCCACAAGTAGCCGAGCACACGCCGCGCGGACGACGGCGGGGCCCCCTCCGCCGTCGCCCGTCCCCCTTCTAGATCCGGAGCCTGAGAAACCGTGAGTACCCTGATGCGACTGCTGGGCCGGCGCCTCGCCGTCCTGCCGTTCATGCTGCTGGGGGTCACCATCCTGGTGTTCCTCGTGCTGCAGGTCGCCCCGGGCGACCGTGCCACCTTCGTCCTCGGACCCGACGCGAGCGAGGCCGCGAAGGCAGCCTGGCGCCACGACCACGGGCTGGACCAGCCCCTGGCAGTCCAGTTCTTCGCCTACCTCGCCAAGCTCGTGACCGGCAACTTCGGCGTCACGAACCCGCCGGAGGAGCCGGTCGGCGCGAAGATCGCCGCGGCCTTCCCCATCACCCTCGAGCTGACCTTCCTCGGCGTCCTCATCGCCGTCGCGCTCGCCCTCGTCCTCGGCATCCTCGGCGCCCTCTACCGCGACCGCTGGCCGGACCAGCTCATCCGCATCTTCTCCATCGCCGCCATCGCGACCCCGTCCTTCTGGCTCGGCATCCTGCTCATCCAGTGGTTCGCGCTCCCGGCCGGCTCGCTGTTCCCCGTCGGCGGCCTCTCCTGGGCCGACCAGTACGGGTTCGTCGGCTGGCTCTACTCCATGGCCCTGCCCTCCCTCGCGCTGGGCCTGCCCGTGGCGGCCTCCCTCATCCGCGTCGTGCGCACCTCCATGGTCGAGGAACTGGACAAGGACTACGTCCGCACCGCCGTCGGCAACGGCGTGCCCTACCGAACCGTCGTGGCCAAGAACGTGCTCCGCAACGCCCTCGTCACCCCGGTGACCGTCCTGGGGCTGCGGATCGGCTACCTGCTCGGCGGCGCCATCGTGATCGAGGCGATCTTCGACCTGCACGGCATGGGCCAGCTCATCATCAACGGCCTCGCCGGCAAAGACGTCAACCTCGTCAGCGGCGGTGTGATCACGATCGCCGCGACCTTCGTCCTCGTCAACATCGCGGTCGACCTGCTGTACCTGCTCATCAACCCGCGGATCCGGACGGTCTGAGACATGAACACCCCACGCCCCGCAGTCCTCGGCCCGCGCGCCGGCCTCGCCGAGCGCCTCGCCACCCAGGGCGCCCGCTTCCGGGCGATGCCCCTGGGCTCCAAGATCTCCCTCGCCTTCCTGGCCTTCATCGTCCTCGTGGCAGTCTTCGGCCCTCTCCTCGCCCCCTACGGGGAGAACGAATCCTTCATCCCCAAGACTGCCCCGGACGCCGAGCACTTCTTCGGCACCGACCTCGGCGGCCGCGACGTCTTCACCCGGCTCCTCTACGGCGCCCGTGTCTCGATCGTCATCGGCCTCGGCGCCGTGGCCCTCGCCGTCGTCCTCGGCGCCGTCCTCGGCGCGGTCGCGGCCACAAGCCGCAAGTGGGCCGACGAGACGGTCATGCGCGTCCTCGACGTCGTCATGGCGTTCCCCGGCGTCGCACTCGCCGCGGCACTCATGTTCGCCCTCTCCGCCGGCTCCCTGAGCCTGTTCGGCTCGACCGTGCCCGTGATCATCCTCTCGATCGCCATCGTCTACTCCCCGCAGCTGGCCCGCGTGGTCCGCGCCAACGTCCTGGCCCAGTACGGGGAGGACTACGTGCGCGCCGAACGCGTGATCGGTGCCGGCCGGTTCTACATCCTCACCAGGCACATCGTCCGGAACACCGCCGCCCCCGTGCTCGTCTTCGCCACCGTCATGGTCGCCGACGCGATCATCCTCGAGGCCTCGCTCTCCTTCCTCGGCGCCGGCGTACAGCAGCCCGCCGCCTCGTGGGGCAACGTCATGAGCGACGGCCGGCAGCTCGTCTTCGCCGGCGGCTGGTGGCCCACCACGTTCGGCGGCATCACGATCCTGCTCACCGTCCTCGCACTGAACATCCTCGCCGAGGGCCTCACCGACGCGATGGTGAACCCGCGCCTGCGCCGCGCTGCGCGGGTGAAGGACGACGACGGCTCGGCGGCCGCCGTCGCCGGCGCGGCCGTCGAGGGGCTCACCGCCGGGATCCCGGCGGCACCCGGAGCGGCAGGCGAGCTCGGCACGGGGGCGATCGACGCCGTCGGACGCCTCGATGCCGACCCGAGCGCCCTGCTGGACCTCGAGCTGGTCAAGCTCGCCGAGGCCGAGGCGCGCCGCACCGACCGGCTCCCCCAGGTCGCCCCGGACGCGAAGACCGTCCTGACGGTCGAGGACCTCTCCATCCGCTTCCCCTCCCGCTATGGCGACGTCCCCCTCGTCGACGGAATCTCGTTCACGGTCCGCGAGGGCGAGACGATGGCGCTCGTGGGCGAGTCCGGCTGCGGCAAGTCCATCACCTCCCTCGCCGTCATGGGCCTGCAGGCACCCACGGCCGTGCTCTCAGGCTCGATCCGGTTCGAGGGCAGGGAGCTGCTGACCAACAGCCCCAAGGAGCGCACCAGGCGCTACGAGGGCCTCCGCGGCGAGCAGATCGCCATGATCTACCAGGACTCCCTCAGCGCCCTGAACCCGTCCATGCTGATCAAGGACCAGCTCGAGCAGCTCACGCGCCGCAACGGCCGCAAGACCCCGCGCGAGCTCCTCGAACTCGTCAGGCTCGACCCGGACCGCACGCTGCGCTCCTACCCGCACGAGCTCTCCGGCGGCCAGCGGCAGCGTGTCGTGATCGCCATGGCCCTCTCCCGCTCCCCCAAGATCGTGGTCGCGGACGAGCCCACCACGGCCCTGGACGTCACCGTGCAGAAGCAGGTCATCGAGCTGCTCAACGAGCTGCGCGAGCAGCTCGGCTTCGCCATGGTCTTCGTCAGCCACGACCTCGCCCTCGTCGCCGAGCTCGCCCACCGCGTCACGGTCATGTACGCCGGCCAGGTGGTCGAGACCGCCCGGACCTCCGACCTGCTGCGCAACCCGCGGCACGAGTACACCCGCGGCCTGCTCGGCTCCGTGCTCTCCATCGAGGCCGATGCCCCCCGGCTGCACCAGATCCGGGGCACCGTCCCCTCGCCCCGCGACTTCGCCACCGGCGACCGCTTCGCCGAGCGGTCCCTGCGCCCGGGTGCCGACCCCCGCCAACGCCTGGCATTCGTGCCGGTCGAGGGCGAGCCCGAGCACTACTGGGCCAGCCACGAGGCCCCGGCCCGTACCAACGATCTCGTCACGGAGGCCGCCCAGTGACCCAGGCCCAGCCCAGCACCCCGGTCCTCGAGCTCAGAGACCTCAGGGTCCACCACCGCGCCCGCGGCGGTTCCCTGTTCCGGCCCACCATCGTCAAGGCGGTCGACGGCGTCGACTTCTCCGTGCGCCGCGGCGAGACCGTGGGCATCGTGGGCGAGTCCGGCTCCGGCAAGTCCACCCTCGCCAACGTCCTCGTCGGCCTCCAGGAGCCCACCGCTGGCACGTTCCTGTTCCGGGGGAAGCCGGTCAAGCGGCTCGACGGCCGGCTGCGGCGCGAGTTCGGGCGGACCGTCTCGGTCGTGTTCCAGGATCCCGCCACCGCGCTGAACCCGCGCATGACGATCCAGGACATCCTCCTCGACCCGCTCGTGGTCCACGGGATCGGCACCGAGGCGACCCGCCTGGCCCGGGTGAAGGAACTGCTCTCCCTGGTCGGCCTGCCCCAGTCCGCGGCAGAGGTCACGCCCTCGAACCTCTCGGGGGGCCAGCGGCAGCGCGTCGCGATCGCCCGGGCCCTCGCCCTCGACCCGGAGATCATCATCGCGGACGAGCCCACGAGCGCGCTCGACGTCTCCGTCCGCGCCCAGGTGCTCAACCTCCTCAACGACCTCAAGCGGCAGCTCGGGCTCGGCATGGTGTTCATCAGCCACGACATCCAGACCGTCCGGTACGTCTCGGACCGCATCTGCGTGGTCTACCGGGGACAGATCGTCGAGGAAGGCACCGCCGCCGAGGTCTTCGACTCCCCCACCAACGACTACACGCGCAAGCTCCTCGGGGCCGCCCCGAGCCTGCTGCACGCGTCCTGAATTCCCCTACGCCCCACTCCTGCAGACCCACCCACCCTCCCGAGGAGATCCCTGTGCCCGCCACCTTCCACGGCGTCATCCCGCCGGTCGTCACGCCCCGCCACCCGGACGGCAGCCTCGACGCCGACTCCCTGAAGAACGTCGTCAAGCACCTCGTCGACGGCGGGGTGACCGGCCTGTTCGTCCTCGGATCCTCCGGCGAGGTGCCCTACATGACCGACGCCGAGCGCGAGCTCGCCGTCCGCACGATCGCCGGGGCCAACGCCGGAGCCGTCCCCCTGGTGGTCGGGGCCAACGAGCAGACCACCAACCGGGTCATCGAGGAGGCCAAGAAAATGGTGGACCTGGGCGCCGACGCGCTAGTGGTCACCTCCATGTACTACGCGATCGGCAACGCCGCGGAGACCGAGGCGCACTTCCGCGCCATCCACGAGGCCGTCGCAACCCCGGTCTTCGCCTACGACGTCCCCGTGCGGACGCACTTCAAGCTGCCCGCCGACGTCCTCGTCCGGCTCGCCAAGGACGGCGTGATCGCCGGCGTCAAGGACTCCTCGGGCGACGACGTCTCCTTCCGCCAGCTGCTCCTCGCGACCCGCGGCCTGCCCGGGTTCTCCGTCTTCACCGGCCACGAAGTAGTCGTCGACGGGGCACTCCTGGGCGGCGCGGCCGGCGTGGTCCCCGGCCTCGGCAACGTTGACCCGACCGGCTACCGCCGCCTCTACGACCATGCCCAGGCCGGCGACTGGGCCGCCGCCGCCGCCGAGCAGGACCGCCTCGCCCGCGTCTTCGACATCGTCTACGCCCCGGGCGGCCGCGTCTCCGGCGGCGCCGCGGGCCTGGGCGCGTTCAAGACCGCCCTGCAGCTCATGGGCGTCATCGAGTCCAACACCATGAGCACGCCCATGCCCCCCCTCAACGAGGCCGAGGCGGACGCCATCCGCAGCATCCTCGTCGAGACCGGCCTGCTCTGAACCACCCCAGAATCCGATCCCCGCACATACTGATCCACGGCTCGAGGAGGGCAACGGCGTGAGGCACGCGATCGGCGTCGACCTCGGCGGCACCAAGACCGCCGCGGGACTCGTCACGGACGGCGGCGACCTGCTGTTCGCCGAGACCATCCCGACCCTTGACCGCGCCGGGGGCGAGGCGATCCTCGACGCCACCGCCGAGCTCGTCCGCGGTGTGCAGGGCCGCGCCGTCGCGGACGGACTGGAGGTCTCCGGCACCGGGGTGGGCTCCGCGGGCGTGATCGACGCCGTGCGCGGGGTCGTCGTCTCCGCGACGGACGCGATCCTGGGCTGGGCCGGCACCGACCTCGCCGGCGGCCTCGCCGCACGGACCGGGCTGCGCACCGCCGTCGTCAACGACGTCCACGCCCACGCCCTCGGCGAGGCCTGGCGCGGGGCCGCCGCAGCGACGTCGTCCTCGCTCCTCATCGCGTTCGGCACGGGAGTGGGCGGCAGCCTCGTCGTCGACGGCCGGCCGCTGCTCGGGCACCGCTGGGTGGGCGGCCACGTGGGGCACCTCGCCTCCCCCTACGCGCACGACGCCGCGGGCTCGCCCCTGCCATGCGTGTGCGGCTCCGCGGGGCACGTCGAGGCGATCGCCTCCGGCCCTGCCCTGCACGCCGAATACCTCCGACGCGGCGGCGATCCCGCCGCGCCGGACACCCGCGCCGTCGTCGCCCGCGCCCAGGACGGCGACCCCCTGGCCCGGACCGCCGTGGCCGTCGCGGCGCGGGCGGCCGGCCAGTGCGCGGGCGGGCTCGCCAACACCCTCGACCCCGAGGTGATCGTGGTCTCCGGCGGCCTCGCCGGCGCCGGCCCCCTGTGGTGGGACGCCATGGAGGACGCCTTCCGCGCCGAGCTCATGCCGCCCCTGGCCGGCATGCCGATCGTGCCGGCCGCCCTCGGCGGCGCCGCCGCACTCGTCGGCGCAGCGCGTCTGGCCCTCGCCCCCGCCACCCTCCCCTGCTGAAAGGCCCCCAGTGATCCTCACCCCCGGCGCCCTCGAAGCCCTGCGCGGCCGCCTCATCGTCTCGTGCCAGGCCTACCCCGGCGAGCCGCTGCGCGAGCCGCACATCACCGCTGCGATGGCCGCCTCCGTGGTCCGCGGCGGAGCCTCCGCCGTGCGCGTCCAGGGCATCGCGGACGTGCAGTTCACGCGCACCGCCGTGGAAGTGCCGGTGATCGGGCTCTGGAAGGACGGCCACGAGGGCGTATACATCACCCCCACCCTGCGGCATGCGCTGGCCGTCGCCGCCGCCGGTGCCCACGTCGTGGCCATCGACGGCACCCGCCGGGGCCGCCCGGACGGGCTGACCCTGGCCGAGACGGTCGCCGGGGTCCACGCCCAGTCCCACGCGCTCGTCATGGCAGACTGCGGCTCGCTCGACGACGCGTTTGCCGCCGCCGATGCCGGCGCCGACCTCATCGGGACCACCCTCGCCGGCTACACCGGCGAACGGCCCACGACCGACGGCCCCGACCTCGAGCTCATCGCCGCGGTCGCGGCGGCGGACCTCGGCCGCCCGCTCATCGCCGAGGGCCGACTCCACACACCGGCCCAGGCACGGGCCGCGCTCGACGCCGGGGCATTCGCAGTCGTCGTCGGCACCGCGATCACACACCCGACCACCGTCACAGGCTGGTTCGAGCGTGCACTGCGATAGACCGGCGCAGCCCGGGGACGACCCGATCACCCAGGCGGGAACGTTGGCCAACCCGACCCGGCCCAGCCCATCTGATGTTCGCCCAGCCACCACATCGGACCGTGCCGCGTCCGGTGCACAATCCGTCGGTATCCCGCTTATGGTCGGAGCCTATGCCGCGCTACCCGGAGATCGGAGCGATCAGGCCGAGTTCTATGCGGGTCTGGGCGCCCGCGGCCTGGCCACGGCCCTTGAAATCCCCGATACGCACGTCCTCGGCGTGCCCGACATTGACATGATGTGGCTGGCGGGCCAGCTGAGCGGACGGTTCACCGGATCAGCCGTCACGGCGATCCCCGGCACCATGAAGCGGCAGGCACGCACCCCCGGTTTCGGCCTCGCATCCCCGCACGAGTCCCTTCGACAGAGCGCCGTGAACTTCGTACGCGACCTTCGGGGGGCAGCCGAGGAACTCAACCAGATCACCGGGGAACAGAGCGTCTCAGTGCTCGAGATCCACTCCGCTCCCGGCGGGAACGGCACCGTTGAAGCCTTCTCCCGGTCCCTTGAAGACCTCTCGATCGGCCATTGGACCACGCGTCTGGTGATCGAGCACTGCGACGCAAGGAATCCCCGGTTCCCCGGGGAGAAGGGCTTCCTGCAGGCCCACGACGAGATGCGCCTTGCCCGAGAGTACGACGTCGGTTTCGCGGTCAACTGGGGCCGCTCGGCACTTGAGGGCCATGACCCGTCTTTTCCGCAGGCGCACATCCGGCATGCTGTCGCACAGGGTGTCCTGGAGGGCGTGATCTTCTCGGGGGCCGGAGACAGCGCCAGCGCGTACGGGGCCCCCTGGGCCGATGCTCACCTCCCCCTCCGGGAAGACGAGCCCACCTCGCTGATGGATGCTGCAGCAGTCGCCTCCTGCGTCCGAGAAGCCGGCATCCAAATCCACTACCACGGCATCAAGGTGCAGGTCCCGGCCAACGCCAGTCTAGCCAGCCGACTCGGCATCATCGGGTCGGTCGCGGAAGCCATTCGAGCGAGCTGAGCCCCTCGGGCCGCTGGCGCACTTCGTGCTGAGGCTTGCTCATCTTGTAGTCCCCGAGCGGAGGCGGCCCAGTGCCTCGTCTCATTTCATTCACGAGTAGTGGTCTCGCATCAGCTTCGAGAGTCGGCGAATCCCGGTGTCAATGAGGGATTCTGGTATTGCGCCGAAGCCGACCCGGATATGGGTGCTGTGGACGTCTGGATCTGAGAAGTACATGTTGCCGGGGTCGATGAGGATCGAATGGCGCCGGGCTTCGACAGCAAGCGTCCTCGCATCCATGCCATTGGGGAGTCGGAGCCACAGGCCTGTCCCGCCTGGCGGCAGAACTTGACCGGGTGGGAAGTCGCGCCGGGCAGCGTGGCTGGCGATCTCCCAGCGCCTGGCGAGGGCGTTGCGGTACTGGCGCTGGGAGCGGGCGAAGTCTCCGCTTTCGAGCAGCAGTCCCACTGCGCGCTGGAGGTGGCCTGGCGGCTGGCGATGGGCGTACCGGCGCCGGTCACGCAGCGCTGCGATGAGGGCGCGAGGGCCCACCACGTAGCCGACACGGAGGCCCGGGGCGAGGACTTTGGAGAGGGTTCCGAGGTAGACCGTGCGGCCTCGCGGGTCCAGGCTGGCCATCGAGGGGCTGGGACGTCCCCGGTAGCGCAGCTCGGAGTCGTAGTCGTCCTCCACGATCAGGAAGTCCTGCTCCTCAGCCTGGTTGATCAGGCTCAGGCGCCGTTCGAGCGAGAGCGTCACGTTGGTGGGGTGCTGGTGGCTGGGGGTGACGAAGAGGAGCCGGGCGCCGTCGTAGTCCCCCTGCGGGATGACTCCGTTCTCGTCCACTGGCACGTCGACGATGCGGGCCCCGCTTCTGTTGAACACGTGCCTCGCATCGATGTAGCCGGGGTTCTCGACGGCGACCCTGTCGCCCCTCCGCACGGTGGTCTCGGCGATCAGCTGGAGGCCCTGCTGGCTGCCGAGGGTGATGAGCACGTTCTCGGGGTCCACGGTGAGCCCGCGGGTGGGGAGCAGCTGGGTGATGATGGCCTGGACCAGGCACTCGTCGTCTGCCAAAGTGTCGTCGAGACTTGCGTGGCGGTGTGGGGCTTCCAGGGCCCGTCGGAGCGCGCGAAGCCAGGCTTCCCTCGGGAAGAACGCGGGGTCATGCTGGCCGGTGACGAAGGGGTATCGGTAGGTGTACCAGAGGCGCTCGCGCTCAAGCTCGGGCCAGGGGGCTCGCGGCGAGTAGGTGACCCGCTCCCAGTCGACCCCTTCCTCCCACATGCGGCGGGCCGCCTCCGAGGTCATGTAGGGCTGCTGCGGCCCGGCCGCGGCCAGGGCGCCGCTGACGAAGACGCCCTTCCGGTCCTGGGTGACGAGGTACCCCTCGTCGATGAGCGCCATGTACGCGTTCTGGACGGTGGAGCGGGAGATCCCGAGGTCGGCCGCCAGCCTGCGGCTGGAAGGGACGCGCGTGCCGGCGGCCCAGACGCCACGGGCCACGAACTGCTCGATCGTCCTGCGCACCCGGACCGTAAGGGTCTCCCCCACCGCAGGATCCCCGAGCGCAAAGCCGTGCCCCGCGTACTGGTCCTCGGCTCTTCCGCCAGCGGCACTTTTGCCCATGGGCACACTATGGCACACCCCTGCAAGCAATCTGGACTGCTCATTGAGCCCAAAACTGGATCTTGATGGGGCCAGTTTGGCGAGCCCATACTGCTCAAGAGCCATCCAACCCGCGTCAAAGGAGATGCAGTGTATCCACAGCTACGGAGCATCATCACGGGGCTGGTCCTGCCAGCAGCCCTGCTGGTCGTAGGCATCCTGGTCCTGGGCCCATCGCACGCGACCGTTCTGGGCATGCCGGCGGTCCTGGTGTTCATGTTCTGCATGTTCCCGCTCACCAGCGCCCTGATGGCGTACTCCTGGCATCGCTGGGACAGGCACGGGGACTACGAGGACGAGGCCAGTGAAGGAGCCCGGCCATGATCACCATCGTCACGTTCGCCCTCGTGCTCGTAGTGGCCGTCGCGATGGGGCTCTACTCCCGCCGAGGGGTGAAGACCACCGAGGACTTCCTCGTCGGCGGCCGCAGCTTCGGGGGCGTCCTCCTCTTCATCCTGGTGGTGGGCGAGGTCTACTCGATCGGGACGGTGATCGGCTTCCCTGGGGGCGTCTACGCCGAGGGGTCCTCGTTCGCCGTCTGGTTCATGGGCTACATCCTCCTCGGCTACCCCATCGGCTACTTCCTCCTGCCCCTGATGTTCAAGGCCGGGCGCAAGTACAACGCCGTCACCCTCCCCGACGTCCTGCGCGGCCACTTCAGCTCCCGGTCCCTGGAACTCACCGCCGCCCTCCTGTGCGTGGTCTTCCTCATCCCGTGGGCCCAGCTGCAGCTGACCGGCCTCACGGTTGCGCTGGACGGGCTCGGGCTCGGCTTCACACCCCTGGCCACGGTCCTCATCGGCGTCGCGATCGCCCTGGCCTTCGCCCTCCTGTCCGGAATCAAGGCCCCCGCCTACGTCAGCTTCATCAAGGACTTCGCGCTCATCTTCGCGATCCTCGTGGTGGCCGTCTTCGTCCTCGCCAAGGTGCCCTCGGTCCCGGCAATCATGGCCGCGGCGAATGAACACGTGGACCACGGGACCATCGCATACGGCAAGGGCATGACGCACACGATGTCGACGCTGCTCTTCCAGGCCATCGGCTTCTACATGTTCCCCTTCATCATCCAGGCCGTGATGAGCTCCAAGTCGGCCCGAGTGATCCGCAAGACGCAGATCGGCATGCCCCTGTACATGCTCATGTACCCCTTCCTCATCGTCGCCGCCTTCTACGCCATCTCGGCGGTTCCCGGCCTCAAGGGCGCCCAGACCAACCTCGCCTTCATCGAGGTCACCCGCCAGCTCCTCCCCGACTGGCTCGTGGGCGTCATCGCCGGCGGCGCAGCCCTGTGCGCCATCGTGGTCCTGGCCGCATCGTCGCTCTGCATCGGGACCCTGATCTCCCGCAACGTCCTGGTGGGCGTCAGCGAGAAGTCCCAGAAGTCCTACGTCCGCATCATCATCGCCCTCTACCTGCTGGTCTCGATTGTCCTCACCCTGGTCTTCCCCAACCTCATGGGAGCACTCATCAACACCTCCTACTACGGCTTCACCCAGCTCGCGGTCCCCGTAGCCGTCCTCATCATCGGAGGCCGGACCCGCCCTGCAGTCCTCGCCGCCGGCCTCGTCGCCGGCGTGGCCACCGCCCTCGCCCTCTACCTGGCGAACGCGGACCTCGACGGACTGAGCATCGGAGTCCCTGCCCTGGCAGCCAACATCGCCGTCGTGGTCTGCGGCCGCCTCCTCTGGCCCTCGGCCGTCCCCACCGCCGGGATCTGGAGGCGACGCGGCAGGCCCCTGACTGAGCCGGCCGAGCCCACGAGCGCCGTCCTCGCTGTCGCAGCAGAGGGCAAGGAAGGGAAGTAATGAACAACGACGCGACCATCCTCGTCAACGGCATCATCAGGACCGACGCCCAGTCGGACCCCGTCGAAGCCCTAGGCATCGTCGGCGGCCGCGTTGCCGCCGCAGGCACGGCCACCGAAGTCGATCAGGCCCTCGGCCCGGCGGCATTGACGGACCTGGGAGGGGCCGCCGTCATCCCCGGCCTCGTCGAGTCCCACGTCCACCCGATCTTCTTCGGCCTCACCCGGAACTGGGCCGACTGCCGCAGCCCCGAGAACAGCTCGATCGAGGACATCCTGCAGCAGCTGCGGACCCATGCAGCAACTCTGCCCCAGGGAGCCTGGCTCAGAGGCTGGGGCTACGACGACACCCTGCTGCGCGAGCAGCGCCACCTCACACGGGACGACCTGGACTGCGTCAGCACCGACCTGCCCATCGCCGTATCCCACATCTCAGGGCACTTCCTCGCCGCGAACTCCAAGGCACTGGAACTGTCAGGGATCACCGAGCAGAGCCCCGACCCCGCGGAAGGCAGGTTCGAACGCGACGCAGGTGGGAAGCTGTCCGGCCTCATGTGGGAGATCGGCGCCGTCAACACCGTGCTCGGCGCCATCCCCGACCCATCCGAGGTCGACCTCGAGGAGGCTGCCAAGTACGCGATGGGTCACGCGGTCTCCCGCGGGATGACTGCGATCCACGACCTCGGGATCGGCCTCATGGCAGGGCTCGCCGAACTCGACACCTGGGAGAAGCTCGCCCGGAACAGCCAGGTCCCGCTGCGCGTCGCCGGCTACCTGCGCGGGGACCTCCTCGACCGATTCCTGAATGAGCGCGGCGGCCGGTTCAATGCCCCAGTGGGAAACTTCGAACTCCGCGGTGCCAAATACTGGTCCGACGGCTCGATCCAGGGGATGTCGGCTGCACTCCTGCAGCCCTACTCCTGTGCGGAGCAGTCCTGCGGCGACCTCCTCTTCGACCGCACTGCCCTCACCGAACTCGTCCAGCGCGTCGACCGCGCCGGGGGCCAGTGCGCCGTCCACGCCAACGGCGACCGCGCGATCCAGACCGTTATCGAGGCGTTCCAGGACACCGCAGCAGCAGGCGGACGGCGCGATGGCCGCCACCGCGTCGAGCACCTGCAGATGGCATCCGCCGTGCAGTTCAAGGAACTTGCCGCCATCGAGGCCGCAGGGTCGATCTTCGCCAATCACGTCTACTACTGGGGCGACAGACACCGCGACATATTCCTGGGCGGCGAACGCGCCGCACGGATCGACCCGCTCGCCGACGCGGTCCGCGAGGGCCTGCACTTCGGCCTCCACTCCGACTGCCCCATCACACCCATGGACCCCCTCAGGACCCTCTGGACAGCAGTCACCCGGCGGACCAGCAGCGGCGAGACCCTCGGCCCCGACCAACGGCTCACCCCCAGCCAGGCCCTCCACGCGCTCACCGCAGACAGCGCCTGGCTCGTCCACGCAGAATCACGGCGCGGAACACTGCACAAGGGCATGGATGCCGACCTCACCGTCCTCGACACCGACCTGCTCACAGCCCCCGAGCAGGACCTGGAGAACGTCGGCATCAAGGGGACGATGGTCGCAGGCGGCTGGGTCTACGGCTACGAGGCCTGACGAGGGCCCCAGAAGGTCCGGGATGAGGAAGGGCGTCGGTCCCTTCCGTTGCCCCCGGGCGGAGGACCGACGCCCCCCACCATGGGCGTGGTCGGCCCCGTCCCAGAGCAGGGACGTTGAGGCGGACATGCGCCGCAAGCCACGTCCCGCGCCAGCGTCCCGACAGGCTCGCCGCCCAGGGCGGGCATCGGCAGGGCCGTGTTCCCCGAGGGGTGCTCGTGCTCGCCGGGACCGTGTTCATGCTCCTGCGCCGGATGCTCGGCTAGGGGTCCTGCGCCCCGCCTGGACGGGCCCCCGCGGCCCGCGCGCCGCCTCCGGTGCGCAGATCAGCATCCCCCAGCGGCGTCGAGGCTCGGGGCGTCCTGCCCTGACAAGAGCACGATGTTCACATTCGAAGCGTCGTACTTGATATGGCCGGTCGAGTTGCCGGGGACGAAGGTCTGGAACTCGATGAGCGCATTGCCGCTGCCGCCGAGCGCTGCCGCCAGCGTGGGACTGTGCACCTCCTCCTCGTAGCACTCATCCGGTTCGTTGCTCGTCTGCTTTCCCTGCCAGAGGACGGCCGCGTCCTTCGGGAACTCCTTCATGACCAGGGCCTGGGCGATCGCCTGGGATAGATGGGCTGGCAGGCACATCGAGTAGAAGCTGGTGCCCTCCATCGCGTAATACTCATCGCCATTGGTGCTGCACCCGGCAGTGGAGAACCCGGGGTTGTAGGCACTCCCGGGCACCCTACTGGTGTCGGCCGTGTGGGTGCTGTCCCACTTCTCCTGAGTCGCTCCAAAGCCAGTCAGGTCACTCACAGGACCAGGTGCCGGTGCAGCGGTGGCCGGAGGGGCGGATGTCGTAGCGGTCGCTGCCGGGGTGCTCTCTGGGGCTTCGCTGACCGTGGAGCTGTTGGAGTCCGCCGACGGGCCAGGGCTATCCACACCCACACAGCCAGCAACTGTCGCTGCCAGAAGGACGGCTGCAAGCACTAGCGAGGCGCCCCGGGCCACCAACCTCATCCTGCTGGGCGCCTTTCGCCTGTCGGCTCCGTTCATGATGCTGCTCCCCCCGTAGCCGTGGACCACTCGTTTCTGTGGCACCCTCACTAGCTACTTTCGACCGGTGTGATCGCGGGCTCAAGCCCTCGTCATGAACCGCCGGACACAGCATTCAGGACAGGCCCTCGAACCTGGAGCTCGGCTCCACAAAGGCAATCCGACTGGCCCGACCTGGCCTCACCGCCCCCGCCCATCCTGTCCCGAGGCCGCCGCCTCGACGGTCGCGTAGCGGCGCAGCTCCGACCGGGGGCTGGCCGCCGCTATGAGGGCCCGCACGTGGTACCGGACGCGGGCGAGCCGGAACATTCCCGCTGCCCAGACCAGTCTGGCGATCGCTGTCGGCCCCCACGCCCGCCCGTGCTCCTCCATACCGTCGCCGATGGCGTCCTCGACCCTGTCGCGCTGGGACCGGGTCTCGAACCGACCGCGCCGGGCCGGCCGCCCGCGCTCGGGCAAGGACTGCCCCGAATGGGCCGTCGGCGGCTGCAACGCGTACGTCGCCAGCGAGCACAAGCACCCCGCCAGGGGTCAGTGGGTGTAGGGCCTCCAAGCATCCAAGACCGGCCCAGTCCGGTGGGTCGCGTCGACCGTTGCGGCCAACGGATGACTGCAAGCCCTGGAACTGGCCTTACCTGCGCCCACGCAGTTGCCCACAAAGTCAGTGCTTCCTGCATCGCCGATCGCATCGCGCGTCCGCTGCACCAGCGCCGCCACCTCGGCCGGCGGTGCCGGCAGCGCGTCGAACCCCTTAATAATCGCCTCCATGGCTGAGGCCACCGAAGCGGTCACACCCACGCACCGTTCGCGCTCGTCGGTGCGTTCCTCATGGAAGACGGCCAGTCCGCAGTTCATCTGGTCAATCGAGCTAAATTCACGGATCGCTGCCTCGTGCTCGGCAATCAGCGACGCGAACTGCTGTGCGGTCGCCGCCTGCGTCGGAGTCGGTGACGGCGATGTGCTCGGTGGTGGTGGGCTGACCGCGGGCTGCGCTTGCGCAGAGCACCCCGATAGGACGAACAGGACAACGACGGCGCGAGCGATCAGAGATTTCCCCATGCGCCGGAGCCTCGCAGCTACCCGTGTCCCCGGATAGGGCCCGAGGTCCCAGGACACAGATGCGGAGGGACCCCTGCAGGACCTCGGCCTCGACGGCGCCTGGCTCGCCGCCCGCATCGAGGAGTCCCCCATCCTCCTCGACGTCACCGACGGCATGCCCAAGTTCGAACGCACCGTCCCCCGCACCAGCACCGAGCAGTTCGCCGTCCTCCTGTTCGACCCCGCCGACGGCACCCGCTCCATCGCCGAAGTCCAGACCGGGACCGCAGGCACCGACCAGCTCGCCCGCGCCCTCGACCTGTGGGAGACCGAGCGCACCCGCCTTCCCGTGGGCCATCGGGTCGTTGTCGCCGCCGAGCGCATCCTCGTCAACGTCGCCCACGCCGCGGCCCTCGCCCAGGCGACCGCACCCGTCGAGCTCCTCGAGCTGCACGCCGAGCGGACCGGCAACATCGTCACCGTCCACGACGAACCCGTCGCCCTCCCCGGCCCGGACGACCCCATCGCCCCCGGCCCCTGACCCGTGCGGCAGGCGGGTGTTCAGCCGGCGCACATATGATGCGCGCGTGAACACCGGAACCCCCGAGCACTCCCCGCTGGATGACTCCTTCGCCCTCGCCGGCGCCTGGCTCGCCGCCCGCATCGAGGAGGACCCCGCCAGGCTCGGCCTCGGCGACGGGACCCCGTCGTTCGAGCGGACCATCGTCCACGAACGCCCCGACCAGTTCGCCGCCATCTTCTTCAACTCGGCCACCGGTGTCCGGCACATCGTCGAGGTCCAGCTCGGCACCGCCGACAGGGTCCAGGTGGACCGTGCCCTCCGCCACCTCGAGCAGGAGCAGGGCCGCCTGCCACTCATCCCGCACCGCGGCGCGATCGCCGCCGAGCGCATCCCCGAGGACGTCCTCGCCGCCGCCAGGTACGGCGAACCCGCGCTCGAAGTGGTCGAGCTGCGGGTCGAGCCGTCCGGTGAGCTCGCCACCGTCCACGGCCATGTCGTCCGCTCCCAGCCGGCCGACCCCGAGCAGCCTGAGCCGGGTACCGCCCCGGCCGGGCGGTAGCCCCCACCCCTGCAGACTTCCATGCCCGCTGCCGACCACGGGGAGGCGCGGGCCGGGCGATAGCCCCAGACGATGGCGGGGTCGTGTGGGCTGGGGCGGGGTGGCCATATTAAGAAGGGCTCGGTCGCTTCGCGACCTCGCCCGCAGGGCGAGGGGCATCCCGTCCCCGTCGTGTCCCTCGCAGTGTTCCCCGTGTTCCGCTCCTGCGTCGCGTTCACCGTCACGTTCCCCCGCGTGGGCCGCTGCGCGGCCCCGCCGGCGCGGTGCGGCGCCCGTCCCGCGCAGCGGGGCGGGTGGCGTGCACCCCCTGCGGGGGTGCTGCCGCGTCGCGGGCCTTGTTGTGGGTCTTGATGGGCGGCCTGCTGAGGCCGCGGTGTGCCACCCGTGGTGTCTCGCCTCGCCCCGCGCTTCGTCGGGCTGAGCCGCCGGTACGGCTTGCGGCCGGTCCGCGTTCCCATGACGGATGGGCGGTGCGCTGGGCTGTGGGACATCCCAGACCGGCTGCCCACTCCCAGCAACACTGCCGCAACCGGCGTGCCGTCCATTCGCGGAGCAGGCCGCATCTCGAGAAGGCCGTCCCCTCGGGCGGACACCTCGCCTGCCGTCGCGCGCTGAACCGAACCCGACCACACATCCCGATGGCTGTCCGCAGACCCGGTCTGATCCGGCGCCGAGCCGCACATCGATAAGGGACTTCATTGACTGGCGCGGAAGTCCCCGGCGGCACCTGGTTAGGCACTGGACTGCTGCACCGCACGTAGGCTGCCCACGACGCCCCGCCCTCCAGAGCCGACGGCACCTCGTCTCTCGGCAAGAGACCAATCGCCGGCGACAACCAGTTCCCAGCCCGGGCGGACTGCGGGCCGCCACGCTGTTCTTCCTCCGCGTGCTGCCGCCACTTCGATGGCCTGCCCTTGACGCACTCCCAGCGTACGACGGCCGCCCCGGGCCACTGCGGTATGCGCGGCACGGAGGCCCCCCAGTCACAGACCCAAAGGAGACACGGCGCTCTCGCCCCCGGTTCGTGGGCTTCTGGCGCTCCTCATTTGCGATCGACGATCCCTGGAACGCCTGAATCAGCGCCCTTTGCGCCCGAGGGAGCCCGGCCTACGCATGGCTAGAGGCATGAACATGCAGACCTCCTCCCGCCGTCACCGGCCCCGACTGGATGCGGTACATGCATCCCTCCTGCCGTCTGCCTGCCCGAACGATGAGCTCAGCACGCCGAACCGGGCAGACCCCTACTGGGACAGGCTCTGGGCCCCCGGCTCGCAGGCTCTCTGGTCGAATCGCAGCCTTCTCGAAGCACGCGCCGCCCAGCACCCACGATCCGTCAACCGCCGCTACCTCATGGACGAGAGGGAAGCGCTCCGGCTACTGGACGTGAGCCGCGGGCGCCGTGACCGTCTTGGCCTTTGGGGCGCCCTTGACTCGTACCGGACCCTCACCGCGGAACAGGCAGCTGCGTTCGCCGGAGCACCCCTCCTCCTTGATTCCGCGAGCTCTGCGGTCGCCGCGTCCGCCTCTCTTGGCATCCTTGACGTCGGCGCCTTCCCAGCGCCTCTCGCCACAACATCGGAGCGCTTGAGGGGTTCGATTTACCGCCCATCGAACACCGAGGCGTTCGAAAAGCACGTCCTCCCCCTGCTGACTTGGCCAGAGTGGGTTGCGGTGACTGCCGGCTACCCGTGGAACAGCGGGTCCCAATTTGACCGGCATAACATCCTCGCCGCCGAGCTGGTCCTCCGCGCTGCCGAGTACCTTCCACAGATCGCGGCGGTACTCGGTGAGAAGCTGTCGACCGTCGACCTGTATGCGGGGGCCGGCCTGGGACGCGAGCTGCCCTTCCCCGACAATCGACGCGCCGATGCCACCCTTGTCCGCGCCGACGGCCTGAGGATTGCTGTCGAGATCACTGCTACGGCCTCCAATGCGCTTGAGAAGAAGGTGCGCCGCTGGGCGGAGCTCCTTCGCGAACGTCCCTTGGAAACGTCAGGGCTGGTCATCGTCTTCGTAGCCGCGCCCCATCCCGACCGCCCCAAGGGGACTGGCTCGGACCCGCGCCACGACCTCTACCGTCGCGTCGCCAACGTCCTGGCATCGTTCCCCGGCACTGGCCCCGACTCCCCCGCCGCCCGCATCGGGATCGCCGCCTGGGACGAATGGTTCCCGGCCCGGCACGAGCTCTCGGAGGAGTTCTTCACGCTCGCCGCAGACTTCGCGCTCGGGGCGTCCGGGGGTCCCGGCCGGTGGAAGCGGCGGGACGTCCTGGACCTGCCATTCCAGGCTTGGGCCTCCTTCGATGCGACCGCTGTCATCGCCAATTCGAAGCTGCTGGCCGCGACGCCGTACTGGATGCGCCAGGGCGATCACACACACCTGATCGGTTCCCCGCTGAAGCGGGCAGGGGTGCGCTTGCCGGTGCCAGCGCCTCGTCGTCCAGAACGGGTCAAGGGCCACAAAGTCGGGACGGCGAAGGGCGTGGCGGGTGCGGTCAGGCTGCCTGACCGGCTGCGATTGTGGGCTTGAGGCGACGGCACCCGTTTGCCCGGTCAGGATAGCGGCGCGTCCGGTCGGCCTCGGGTCAGGCTAGCTGCGGGTCGACGCGAGCCGCTCCATACTGGCAGGGTCACGTTCCGGGTGCTCGCGCCAGTCGCGCAGCGCTCAGCGAAGTGGGGCAATCCCCCTCCGCGCTCTCAGGAGGCCGACGTCCCTGCCGCTTCGGCTGTGTTCGAGCTTGTCGAGGATCGCCTTCTGGGTTTCGGGCGACCAGAAGATCCTGAGGTGTTCCCGTGCCCTCGTGATGGCGGTGTAGAAGATGCTGTGCGAGATGTCATCCTCGTTGGCATCGGTGATCACTACCTTCACGGAGTCATACTCGAGGCCTTGCGCCTTGTGGATGGAAACGGCGTATGCGACCTGGAATGGCACCGTGGCGTAGACCGTCTCGGTGTCCTCGTCGGTGCTGCCGGCTTGGACCACGTCGAAGCTGACTGTCGACTCAGCGACGTACCGGAGGTCATAGCCGTCCACGTCCAGCTCGGTGACTGTTCGGTCCAACCAGACATCGAACCTGATGCGGTCCTCGTACACCTCGATGTCGACGATCCGGCCCTTGAGGTTGTTGTAGATGAACGGCTTGAAACGCTCGGTGTCGTTGAAGAGGACGGGATCGCCGACCTTGTACATGTTGACGCCCCAGACCTCCGCCCTTCCCGGATTGCTGCCCTGCCGGAAGCGGTTCACGTTGTTGATGCCGTAGAGGCCGTCGTAGTTGAGGCAGAGGATGATTTCGCCCTCTCGCCGGGTCTCGAAGATGGACTCGTCCAGGTCGGCCGAGTAGCCGTTGTGTGCCATCACCTCCTCGATGCCGTCCTCGAGATGGCGGACCTTGGACCAGAAGTCCAGCAGGGCTGGGTTGTTCGTGCGGTGAGGCTTGATGAGTTCGAACACCGCGGCCCGAGGCATGAGGTCCCGGATGATGCTGAACCAGTTCCCGAACTGGATCGATGCGATCTGGTAGACGTCACCGACCAGTACCAGCAGCTTGAAGCTGGTCTTGCGCAGGATCTCCAGGAGGTCTTCGTTGCTGACGATGCTGCACTCATCGATGACGAGCAGGTCGTACTCCTGCGTGCCGGGTCGGTAGATGTGGCTCCTGATGGTCCGGAACTCTGCATCGGGCGCGATGACCTTTCGTTCCAGATTGTCTTTGGCAGAGTGGGTGTGGGCGAGGAAGAGCATTCGCTTCTCGACGAAATGGTTGGCGATGTAACCAACCATGGTGGACTTGCCAGTTCCCGCGGCGCCGTAGATCATCGCGACGCGTGACGCCTTGAAGAGGGACTTGAGTGCGTCCCGTTTGGCGTCGTCGTCGACCCTGAGCTGGGTCTCGCCAAGCCACCTTTCGACCGACCCCTCATAGCCGTCCACGCCTGAGGATGCGTGTGCCTGAAGTTTCTCGATGATCTCGACAGTGCTGTCCTCATACCCGTGCATGAAGACGTGGCCCTTGTCCTTCTCGATGACACGGCCGGCGTGGCGGGCGGTCGGGGGGATGGTTTGGTTGTGGGTCGCGATCAGCTCGTCCAGGTCGCCGAGGTCCTCGACATCGGCTGCGGGCGTGTAGAGCATGCCGTGACGTTCGACGTTGTTCCTGATGCGACGTGCGAGGAACTCGTGCTTGCGCCCGCGCGCATCTATGCTCGCCATCAGGTCCGCGAAATGGGGAACGTGCCGCTTCGGCATGGCGCAGAACGGCATCTTATCGAACGGGCTGCAGCTCGGCGACAACCGCAGTCCCGAGAGGTAGTAGCTCGGGGCGGGGTCGAATTGCTCCTTGATGACCCGGTTGCGCATGGAGAGCATCAGGTAGCGGACGACGTTGCTCCCGGGGGACTTGGCCCTCACCTTCTCGCGTGCCGCGTCGAGCACGGGGAAGATCTGGGGCTTCTGGATCCGCTGGGTCGCGAAGGCCTTGATCTCGTTGTAGCGGGCGTCGCTCACGAGCATCAGGTCCAGGAGGCTCGCTGCCTTCTCGGTGAGGTAGTCCATGAGCCGCAGATACTCTGAACTGGTGGAGGTCGCGGTCGTCGACTCGCCGAAGATCCTGGCGAAGTTGTTGAACTCGCACGGGCGGATGGAGACGTCCCAGGAGCGGATGATGACGATGGGCATGCGCTGGCCGAGGACCTGGATCTCGTCCGGCAGGAGGCGCAGCTGTGCTGCGTATTTGTCGGTCATGTCGATGTCGGTGAAAGCGATGATGCGGTCGAACTTGTTCAGGTGATCGGTGATGGGCGAGAAGGTGACTTCGTAGAAGATCCGCCCGGTGGTGAAAAAGGTTCGGACTTTGTGGACGTAGTAGCGGCTCCGGATGCCGTGCTCGGCCGGAAGCTCATGTGCCGCCTGGATCCTTTCGGCGATCTTCCGGTGGTATTCGCTCAGAGCCGGATCGAGGTCGACGGGGAACCTCTCCAGATTGTCCAGGGTGTCTACACCGCACCGCTCGTGCAGGAGGGTGCGGGTGCGGACCAGGTACTCGTAGTACTTGAGCATGAGCCGCTCCGCCGTGTCGGCGTCGAAGGAGTAATGTGACGCGCTCATCTGGAGCAGGCTGTGGAAGCGGTAGATGAAGTTGGTCTGCTTCCCCGTCGAACCGATCCACTCGACCGCAGCGTGGGTCAGGTCGTAGCGGAATTCGGCGCCGCCGTCGCCGACGTGGAGACGCACGGCCACCGCTTCGACCAGATCCCGCAGCTGCTTGATGATGTTCCGGGACAGCAGCCCGCGGTCATGCGCGAGGGCGTCTATCGTGTCCGTGATTGTTGTACCCACGGCACGGATCTGGGCATCCACCGAGGCCATCGAACCTTCCCCATCAAGTCGAAGTATCGGCAGTCACAGTGTAGGTCTCCCTGCGGTACGCGGCCTTCTTCAGGGAGTAGCGCGGCGGGCCAACTGCTTGTCCGGAGTGGGGACTCGGTCTCCGCTCTGACGCCGGAACACGGCTCAGCGCTAGCCGCAGCTGCCACGCGACGCGACGGGCTGCAGGGGCGTGGAGGGACGGAGGCTTTCTGCGGTGAGCCAGTTACGCGTGACCGAGTCTCTCGCTGAGCACGACGGGGTTCCCGCTGATCTGCACCCCGTTGAGCTCCACGCTCATTGCTGCGCGCAGTACCGCTTCTGCACCTTTCACCTCCGCTTGAGGAACTTGCACGATGAGTTCGTCGTGCACGGGGAGGTACAGCGCTTCCCGCGAAAGAAGTTCCGCGACCCGGACGGTGATCCTCTTGAACAGGTCCGCAGCCGTGCCTTGAATGACCCAGTTGACTGCGCGGTAGGGCTTGTGGGGGGTACACGGGAGTCGCCGGCCGTAGGCAGTGGCAAGGATGCGCCCCCTCCGCGCGTCGGCCCGGATCTCGTCCATCCATCGGCTCATCACGGGATACGCGCGCTTGATGCCGTCGATGACCTCAGCAGCGGCAGTGTCCTCGACACCGAGATCCGAAGCGAGGGCAGCAGTCCCCTGACCGTAGGCGATAGCGAGGAAGGCCTTCTTGGCGACCTTCCGCGCCTGGTTGTCACCTCGGGCTTCCGCACCATAGACGGCGACGGCAAGCTCCTCATAAAGGTCTTCCTTCACTCCCTCAATAAGCCCCGGGTCTTGGCTCAGGGCGGCGATGACGCAGGGCTCGACCCGGTTGAGGTCGGCGCCTACCAGGACATGCCCTGGCTCTGCGAGCAGGAGGGGGCGCAGGTCCGCCTGGAGGTTCTGGATGGCTGGCTTTGAGATGCTCATCCGGCCCGTGTTTGCTCCGATGCCCTTGATCGTGGGGTGGATGCGGCCGGCCTCCAGGCTCGTGCGCAGCTCGCCGAGCTTATTGGCTGTGCCAGCCGCGCTGCGGAGCTCCGTGAAGGCGGCCCAGTCGTCCTGTGCCGCAGAGGGGACGAACGCCCTCTCGAACGCCTTGTGTGAGAGCGTGGGCTTTCCGTCCCGGTCTCGGATCCGTATCCCCCGCGCCGCTACCCAGGCCCGGGTCGCGTTCGAGTTGGAGGTCAGGTCGAGCCCGAACCGCTGTAGCGACTGTTCGCGAAGTGCAGTGAGCTCGGCGATCCTGCGCTTCAGAAGCTCATCGTCGATCAGGTAGCCGCGAGCCGCTGGCCACCGCCAGAGGTCTTCGACCTCGGTCTCGAGGATGGCGAGTTCCCATTCGTCGTCGTCCACGATGGACCGCCAGTCTGCGACGAGGCGGGCACACTCGGTCGCGTCGGTCGCTACGTAGTCGAGAAGATGGGGATCGTCCTCCGGGAGTGCCGCTACCGCATCGGGGAGCCAGCTGTGCTCGCCCTCTGGGTCCACAGCTCTCCCGCTGAGCCGCCCCCAGTGGGCGGCGAGTCGCTCGAGGGACTCGGCGGCGGCAGGTCGGAGCTTCTTCAGGCCCCCTTGTCCGGTTCCGATGATGTCTGGGTCGAGGGTCTTCGCGAGCGTCAGGGAGCAGCGCAGCCGCCGGAGCCGGACTCCGTAGGCAGCGAAGATCGCGTTGGCGTCGAATGTTGCGTTGTGGGCCCAGATCTGGCGCCCAGAGCGGACTGCTTGGCCCAGGCACGAGCGGACGAGGGCGGTATCAGCGCCGTCGATCACGACTGCCTGACCCGATGGGGTGCCGAAGGATAGCTGGCGGACCTTGAAGCTCGGTGACCGGGTGTTGAGGCCGGTTGTCTCGCAGTCGAGGGCGAGGATGCCGGGGGTGGCCCGGTCCAGCCAGTTCCCGAAGGCAGCGTTGTCGACTCCAGCCGGAAGGAACTCTAGGGATGCGAGGTGGGCCTGGCCGGCTAGTTCCGCTGTTGCGGCGGTCATGCGTTGTCCTTTCAGGCTGCGTCGAGGTCGATGAGGTCTTCGAGGGGCTCGGTGTCCTGGCCGGATGCCGCCGGATGTGCCACGACCTGCGGGGCGGTGGCCTTCTCCCGGATAGGGGGTGCCGCCGTGTGCAGGGGTGCCGGGCTCTGCGCGGCGGATCCAGCGGTGATCAGCTGGACGGCGAAGGCGTGCCCGCGCTTGTCGTTGCGTTTCATGGCCAGGCGGTAGATGTGGCCGTCCCATACGATTGATGACTCCCGGCGCGACGACAGTGCGTGGCCCCAGGCCCGGACCAGTCCGGTCTCGCTGATGCCCTCGACGTTGAGGAGGGCTGCGGGCAGGTCTACGCCGCCGCGGCCCTTGCCCCAGTGGGTGTGTGCTGTCTTGGCGGTCACCCATCCGTCGTTGCCGAATCTCGCGTGCCAGGCTGCCATCAGCGGGCCCCAGTCGTCGCCCTCGTCGTCCTGCGATTGGAGGAACTCCCTGCGCCCCTCCGCGAAGAGCTCGCTCGCGGGCCTGCCTTCCCACACGATGTGGTGGAGTGCGGAGCCGACGACCGTCATCCAGCGTTCGAAGCTTCCGAAGCCTGTCGGCAGCTTGCTGAGGGGCACCGGGTGCTGGAGCCCGTAGGCGAGGACGGTGTGCAGGGCGGCGAGGAGGCGGGGCCGGTTCTCCCGCACCCAGGCGACGATGTTGTCGTGGCGGAAGCCTGTGCGCTCGAACGCGAGCACGGCGCCGTGGTTGACCATGCGTATTGGGATGAACCTCCGGTTGGAGTCGCCTCCGAGCTCGGCGTTGTTTCCGCAGACGGTGACGGTCATGGGCGGGATGGTGACCTCGGTGGAGGAGCCGAGGACTCGGCGTCGGGCCGTCCCGTCATCGGTGATGAGCTCCATGAGGACCTTGCTGGTGACCTTCTCCTGCCGGGGGAGCTCGTCGACGTGCAGGTGCCGGGCCCCGGTGAGGGCGGCGGCGACGATTTCCTTGCCGGTTTCTACGTCGGTTGATCGGCTGTAGCCCACCGCGGTGTATCCCTCATCGCCTGTGCAGATGAGGCGCATGATGCGGGCGAGCAGTGATTTGCCCGAGCCTCTCTCTGCCGCATCCAGCAGCCATCCTGGGGTGGCACCGGTCAGGTCGCGTGCTGCGCCGGTGAGCAGGTACGCGAGAGCGCGGATGAGGTCGCCGCTGGTTTCGAAGGGGAAGTCGGTCAGCACCTCGCTGACGGCGAAGTCGGCCGCGGCCTGGGCCTCGGCCTGGGTGGGCTTGGCCGGAACGGTGTAGGCGGCCCAGTACGCTCGTTCCCTGTGCGGGATAGCGAGGAGTGCCTCCTGCTGGCGGTGGTGGCCGGGAACGCTGATCGTGCTCCCGTCGGGGAGGAGTATCGGTTCGCCGGCGACGTACCTGACGGTCGGAAGCGCTGCAGGGATCGCGTCGTGCGGGAGCACCATGTCGACGACGGCGCTCGGCAGAGCGTGCTGGTAGGTGACCGCTTGCTGGACCCGTCTGGCTGGTTGAACGACGGAGAGCAGGAGGATTTCGCGGGCGCAGGGGCCGCTCCAGCGCCGGAGTTCGTGGTCGGTGCCGATGGAGACCGGTGTGACAGCCTTACCCGAGCGAGGGTGGACTTGCAGCAGTGCGAAGGGCACGCCGGTGATGGTCGGGTGCTCGGCGTCCTGCAGTGCGCTCCCGATGGCTTTGGCCAGAGCATGGGTGACAGTCCTGTCCGGGTAGACAGTTGCGCGCTTCCGGATTGTCAGGGGCCAGGGCTCGTAGCGGACTTCGCCGCTCTCCTGGAGATCTTGGAGCATGGCAGCGTAGTCGCCGTTGTATGTGAGGGCGGCGAGGACGTCGGCGGGGCGCATGTGGCGCTGGACCCAGAGCGGTGCCGCCGAGGTGGAGAAGGTCCAGGCAGCACCTTCGTGCCGGGGGCCGCCCACGAGTACCTCCGCGTGGCCGTCCTCCTTGGACAGGCGCCAGGTCCCGTCGGTGTCCTGCCCGTGGAGGGTCCAGTCGGCTTCCCCGATCATCCGGGCGAGGTCCGCGTCGTCGACCTTCCGGTCGTACTGCCGGAGCATGGCCTTGCTTCGGCCGTCGAGCAGATCCGTTCCTGCACCGCTTCCGGGGAGGGCGACTGCTTCGTCGAGCTCGGCCAAGAGCTCAGAGATGGCGTTGAGCTCGCCGAATGAGAGGCGCGGCAGCGTGTCGGGGCCTCCAGCTAGCCGCTCGTAGGGCAGTCCCGTCGGGTGGACGGCCCCGTGGCTGGGCGCGACGATGACGGACGCATGGGTGACGAGGAGCTCCGCATAGACTCGGGAATCGCGGCGCGCGGCGAGGGATCCGCTGAGCCCCTTCATCTCCTGCGCGTAGTCGGCGTCCGGTGCTTCGACGGCGAAGAACCATCGAAGACCGCCGCTGGGTGTCTTCTCCTTCCAGCCTTCCTCGAGCCGCTTCCACGCATCTTGGAGGTCGCGGCGTTCGACCGTGAGCTCCCATTCTGCGTAGAAGCCGGAATCGGTCATGGCACGGCCTTCCATCTCGAACGCCGTGAGGATGAATCCTTGATTGGCACCGTCTGTCGTGTAGAAGCCTTGGGAGCCGGTGAAGACAGCGATCCCGGTCGTCTTTCCGGCGCTCACTCGCCCGAGGGCGATTTCGCTGGTCTGGCGCACGGCCTCGGGAGTGGCCATGTACCCGGCAGGGTGTGCAGGGACCTTGTCCTTGCCGACGGCGTGGATGAGGAAGCCCTTCCCTGTCAGCTGCTCCGCGGCTTCTTTCAGGAGGGTGGCCTGAGACTTCCGGGCGCTCACTTGGCCCCCTCAGCGGGGCCGGTCTGGGGGAAGGTGGGGAAAATGGGGGTGTTCCCCCAGCACTGGGGGGCAGCTGCCCGCAGAGCAGCCGGTCGTCCTCTTCCCTCGCCCTCCGTTAGGACTGTCCCCCGGTTTCCCCGCCTTCCCCCACTCAGGGTGTGCCGCTCTACTGGGCTGCGTCCGCTGCTGGTGCTTGCTGTACGCACAGCTGCTCCTGTCTCCGGTATGGATCCGTTCGGAGCGGCCTCCCAGAATTCTTCTGGGAGCCGTTGGTTCCTCCGACGGACACCATGTGTGCGGAGTGCTCGGGTGGTCTCACCACCTCCGCTGCCTGAGCAGTCGCGGCCGCGGTGCGTCCGGCGCCACGGTTCATGCGAGCGCCACGGCCCGGACAGGCCAGCTGATCAAGGTGACGGCCCCTGGCAGCGTCTGGGTCCGCTGGCTGCGGCGCAGGTTTCCGAGTGCACCGGAATGCCCAGAGGTGCGGCTGGCAACTCTGGGCTGGCCAACGTCGCATGGCTGTTACGGCCCACACTGGGCCTCGCCCTTCTGCCCGTCACCTACCGATGACAAGGGGGGCGACGGCGAGGCCGCCCGTCCCGTCCGCGGTCAGGGCTGCGAGGTTCCCGCCCCAGGCGTTGTCGTCGGCTAGGACGTGCACCTCGGTCGTGGTGCCGTCCGGCCACTCGAACACGTCGGCGCGTCGCTGGTGCCAGTGCCCGCAGAAGACCAGGCGCGGCTTCAGACGTTCTACTACGGATTGCAGGAGCGCTCGGGTGCGGTCGGCGCGGGCGATCACGTCGCCCGGCAGCCGAAGGGCGCTCTCCAGGCCACGGAAGCCCATCGGCACGTCGTGCAGGAGGAGGACATCGATGGGGCCGTTCTCGATCAGGCGTTGGGCTTCGTCCTCGGTCGGTTCCTCTAACTCGGCCCAGACGCTCTTGCCCTCGGTCCGCCAGCGACGGTCGATGCTGAACGCGCCACCCAGGGCGCCGATGCGCAGGCCGGCGCGCTCCACGACGGTCCCGCGCGGCAGGTACGCCATGTTCTCCGATAGGCGCCGGGTGCCATCGGGTCGCAGGGTGAGCTCGCGGAGCTCGGCGTGGTTGTCGTGGTTGCCGTCGATGAAGAGGAACTCGATGCCGGCGTCGGCGAGGAGCTGTTCGACGCGCTTGTCGAAGCGGCCCTTCTTCGGCCCCGGCCATCGGACAGCGAGGTCGCCTACGTGGAAGAGCAGGTCTATGCCCTCTCTTCTGAGGGTCCAGATCGCTTGCCGCGCCGTTGACAGGTTGCCGTGCCAGTCTCCGGCAACGGCGAATCGCACCGCGCTCCCGCTCACTGGTTCTCCGCCTCATCGATCGTGACGACCTCTGTGGTCCACCGGAAGGTGGGCACGCCGTCTCCTCGGACGTCGAGCCAGAACTGGGCTTCCTGGCCCACCTCAAGGCTCACGACGGCCAGCAGAGGTATCGCCTGCCCGTCCTTCCGGAGTTCACCTGTCAGGGCGAGCGGGCTGGTCGGCGGCTCGGTGGCCGGCAGCCGGGTCAGGGTGCTGCCCTCGGACTGGAGGTCCAGAAGGTACACGGTCCCTGAGGCGGTCCGGACGCGCCAAATGCCGAAGTCGATGTCAGTTAATGCAGTCAGCACAAGGCCTCCGTTGTCCGGGGGGGGAATTAGCACCTCAGCGTACATGAATTCTCTGACATTTCCTTCAGGAGTCCGAACGCAGGGCTTCCCGCGCCCGGAACCGAAAACTGTTTCAGAAACTCCGCAATTTCTGAAACTGAAATTCAGCGATTTTGTGCCGCGGCAAAAGTGGTCTACAGTCAACGCCGTGCAATACCGCTCTTTGAAGAACCTCAATCTCAAAACCCACCCCCAGTTCAACGAACGTTGGCTCCAGGAAAGAATCATTGAAGACCCCTCAGTCCTCCGCCTCGGCCCTGTGGTCGTCGTGGCCGTCGAGCGACACCAGAAGGGAGGCGGACGCCTCGACCTCCTCCTGTCCCAGGCGGAGAGCGGAGTCCGCTACACCGTGGAGCTGCAATTGGGAGCCCTCGACGAATCCCACCTCTTCCGCACACTCGAATACTGGGACTACGAGCGGCGGACAAACCCCGGGATAAAGCACATTCCGGTAGTCGTCGCCGAGTCCGCGTCGAAACGCTACCGGAGGCTCGTTGGCCTCCTAGGCCTGGCCGTGCCCCTGACCTTCGTTGAAATCAGGGCAGTGCAGGTAGGCGACGCGATCGGCCTGGATGCCAGAATTCACCCTCCTGAAGGAGGCGCGATGGAGAAACCCGCCATCAGGCAACGACCTCCACGGGGACCGGTCGACGCATTGTCAGTTGTGAAGCTGGCCCATCAAGGCCATTCACAACGGCGGATCGCTGAACTCTTGGGAATTTCGAAGACCAGCGTTTCACGGGCCCTCACCCGCTGCACTGGCGATGCCGCCGCCTGACAACCGCCCGCCCTTCGGACTCTTTGCCTTCAGCGGCAAAGATTCCGAAGGGGGGAGTGCCTCTTCCCGGCGCGGTCAGATCGTAGACCGGACACCAGCCCCACGAGCCTTCGCTCCGGCCTAGCCTTGGGATTCTAGGCCATTTCGCTTGCAAGGAGTCCTTATGTCCGCTCTTGAAGTCGGCCCCCGGAAACTGCGGAGGGACGAGGGCCGAATCGCCTTCGAGGTGCTCGGCGAAGGTCCACTCGTCGTGTTGATACCCGGCATGGGCGAACTCCGCAGCAGCTACCGGTACAACACCAGTGCTCTTGCTGAGGCCGGATTCCGAGCAGCGGCGATGGACCTGCGCGGCCACGGCGACAGCGACGCCAGCTTCACCCGATACGACGATGCCCTGATCGGGGGCGACGCGCTTGCCATAGCCACGGAGCTTGACGGCCCGGCGCTGCTGGTCGGGAACTCGACGGGCGCTGCGGCTGCCGTCTGGGCCGCATTCGAGCGTCCCGACCTCGTCGCGGGCGTGGTGCTCATCAGCCCGCTCATTCACCAGGCACCCCTGCGGCCGCTCATCGGCTGGGCCCAGAGGGCCGCACTTTCCGGGCCGTGGGCGCCTTGGGCCTGGCGGGCCCGCCTAAGCTCGCGGTATCCCGGACGCAGGCCCGCCGATTTCGAGGCGCACAGAGCTGCCATCCTCGCTGATCTGCGTCGCCCGGGCCACGCCCGCGCGCTGACCGCCATGGCCCGGGCCAGCCACGCGTCAGCCTCCGGACGCCTCCCCTATCTGGAGTGCCCCGCCCTCGTAGTTGCAGGCACGGCCGACATGTATCTCTCGGATGCGGCGGCAGAGGCAGCTTGGATCGTCGACCGCCTTCCCGAAACCGGGCAGCTACTCGTGCAGGGCGCAGGACACTACCCACAGGCTGAGGAACCTCACATCGTTAACCAGGCCTTGGTGGCCTTCGCGCAGAAGGTTTTGACCACTGCTTAAGGCCCCGGGCCTGGCGGTGGGCCGCGGCAAGCTGACCTCCACGTTTCGCTCTCCCATGCACTCCACCGGTGAGGGCCGAGGGCAGGTATCGCCACGCTCCTGATTCGACGACAGGTTTGGACATGTCTAATGTGGTCTTGTGCGCAGCGGCCGACCGGGCGAAGAGAGTTCGAACCGGATATTCATTGGCAAGGCGGAGCTCGTCCTCAAGGACCCCAGCCTCAACGAGTCCGCCCGGATGGCATATCTCGACCCGCCATACAACACCGGGAAGAAGTTCGGCGAGTACTCCGACTCGTCACCCCTGGCCAGCTGGCTGACCATGCTCCGGGACACTCTCGAGGGCGTGCACGCGGCCCTCCGGCCAAACGGGTCCGTGTGGGTCCACCTCGACGACCGGCACATCCACCGGGTCCGGTGCCTCCTCGACGACATCTTTAGCGACCACAACTACGTCGGCACCATCGTGTGGGAGAAGAAGAACCGGGCATCGTTCCTGCACGCGCACCTAGCCGACGTCACCGACCACATCCTCGTCTACGCCAAGGACCGGGCCCGGATGGCCCCGCTCGTGCACTCGGCCACCCAGGCCGGCAAGCGAATCCCCTTCCACAACGGCTCCTCCAAGGAAGCCATCCTGACCTTCCCTGCCGGGTCGGTCACGTTCGGTTTCGAGGACCAGGTCCTTCCCGCCGGTCGCATGGACACCCGCACCATCGCCTCCGAGCTCCTCGACGACATCGAGATCACCGAGGGCACCAACGCGAACGCGTTCCAGATGACGGGCCCGTTCCGCTACCAGCAGGCCGCGCTGGACAAGATGGCCCAGACGCCGGGTGCGATCATCGCCCCGAAGCCGCTGCTGCGCCCCTCCTACCTGTCGCAGGAGTCCCACGGGAAGGTCCTGACCAATCTGCAGTCGTTCCGGGTCAACGGGGCGCCGACCAATGAGGACGCCCACGCCGAGGGCGTCGTGATCTTCGGCGGTTCCCGCGGGTTCGACACGTCCAAGCCGGAGGGGCTGCTCGAGCGGTTCATCCTCGCCGCGACCGACCCCGGCGACCTCGTCCTGGACCCGTTCGCCGGGTCCGGCACCACCCTCGCCGTCGCTGAGCGCACCGGCCGCGCCTGGGTGGGCGTAGAGCTCAGCCAGGACACTGTCGAGTCCTTCATCGTGCCCCGCCTCGCCAAGCTGCACGCTGAGTACCGCCTCATTTCAGAGGAAGCGCCCACCTCGGCCGCTTGACGCTATTCGGGGGAGGTCTTGCCCCCGTAGGGCGCCCCAGTCCAAGATGCTCCCAGCGGGCAGCACGCCCTGCGGATTGGGGGGGCAACGGTGGGAAACAGCAGTCCGGGCCGAATCAGGCGGTTCTTGGGTACGGCTTGGGGCAAGATCAGCGTGAGTGCCGTCGCCCTGACGGCCGCCGGAGCCGGAATTGACACCTGGCTGAGCCTCGCGAAGGACGTCCCCGAGGCCTACACGAACATCACGAACGTCTTCGGTGGGATCAAGGCCGGGGCACCAAGCCCGCCAGGTTCGCAGGTATTCGGATGGGGCCCGGAGCGTGCGACCTTCACCGTCAAGAGTCCCGCCCCATACATCGCTTTGAACTCGATCACTGACAACCCCGCCTACGGCGACGAACGCAACTTCGTACGGGTGAAGTTGGCGGATCAGCCGAACAACACCTTCACGGACGACCTGACAGTGAATCCCGGCGACACCGTCGAGGTCGGCGCAATCGTCGACAACGACGTGGCCGACAACCTGCCCAACAACGCCGTCGTAGGCCTCACCGCGCAGAAGGCCTTCAAGTACAGCGACGACGGTAGAGCCGGCTTGTTCGTGACGTTCGAGGGCCAAAACGTGAAGAGTGTGTGGGACAGCGCGACCTTGAAATCCAAGGCCCCCATCAAGGTCCAGTACATCAAGAACTCTCTAAGGTTCATCTCAGTCCAGGGTCCCAAGGACGGGTTCCAGATCCCCGATGACGGATTCGCCGACGGCCAGACAGTCACACTCGGCGACCGCACTCTGGACGGCAATTTCCCCGCACACATGGTGAACGGCCTGGAGGCCGGCGCGGGCTACCTGACATTCCGCGTGATGGTGTACCCAGCCACGTAGCCGTACAGGCGCCAGTGGTTCGCACCTACCCGCGCCTGGGTCCCGTTCAGTGAGGGCCGCGGGCTCCGCGCACACGTCACCCATGCCGACGCTAGCCGCACCCGCCCCCATCGACCCGTTCCGGAGCTCGACCCTACCCTGAGAAGAGACGCCCACAGGCCACGATCCGCCGTTCAGCGTCGCGCGCTTCGTACCCGCCGTCATCAGCCCAGGGGAGCTCGCGCCAACCTGTGCGGTGGCCCGGGAACAGTGGCCGACGACGGCCCTCAGCGGGTCAGAGCGGGTCGACAGCTGCCGCGCGGCGGCCCTTCCTCCGCGGGGGCAGGGCGGCCTGGCCGGCGCGCCAGGCGACGATGTCCAGGGCGCGCAGCGGCGTGATCTCCGGTCCCGGGGCGATCGCTGCAAGCTCGGTCCAGACGCTGTGGTGGGCGACCAGGTCGGCGCGCATCGCGCGCAGCCACGCGGCGGCGTACCCGGACCAGGGGCGGGACTTGTCCCACGGGACCGGGGCGCCGGGGCAGCCGGAGTAGGCGTGACCGATGGCCTCGTCGTACACCGGGATCAGGCCGGGCCGCTTCCGGGCGAGGACCTTGGCCAGCTTCGTCATCCCCACGTAGGCAGGGGCCGGGTCCTCGTCCAGCACCCCGAACAGGGCCGCCACGGCCTCCAGCACGGAGTCGTCAGCCTGATCCAGCGGCACCCCGACCGGGACAAGCGCGAGACCCACGTTGAGGATTGGGGCGAGGGTCTGGAGGGAGTAGTAGGTCTTCACCGGCTTCTGTGCAACGTTCAGCAGGGCGGGGGCGAGCAGGTCGGCCTCGCCGAGGTCCGGGCGGTCGCCGGATCCCTCGTAGGCGTCGTAGGCCGGGTAGCTCGAGGCCGAGCGTGTGTCCAGGAGGTACTCGGTCGCCCACGCCTTGGCCTGGGTATCCTCGACGGTCAGGCCGCCGACGCTCAGCTCTGTCATGCGCTCAAGCTACCGGCACCCCGGGCGTGCGCGCGCGAGCGGCGCGCGAGCGAGCGGGGCGGGCAGCGCGCGCGGCGGCACACGCTGGCGCACACTGCACGCGGGGCCGTCGCGGACGCGGAGGCCGAGCGGCGCTCAGTCGGCGCGGCCGGCATTCCCCTGCTCGAAGAATCTGAAACTGGTCGTGGCCGGGCACCGCGTGCGCGTGTCCAGTGCGCCGCTCCCCCGGGCCCCTGACCGCCCCGCCTAAAGTCGGGACTGTGGCACTGACCAAGCACCCCCAGATCCAATGGACCCTCCTCGCCGATGCCGTGACGGCGACCGCCCACATCCTGGGCGCAGCCAAGGGGCTGAAGTTCAAGGCGAGCACCCCGGGCCCGGAGGCCATCGTCGTCGAGTCGCCGTTCTCGCTGCGGACGAACACCTTCGCCGCGACCTTCACCGGGACCGTGACGACCGACGGGCAGGCCACGGTCATCGTCTGGACGATGGACGGCCAGGGCAGCAACGTGCCGAAGAACCTCCAAAGGCTCGCCGATGCCCTGCCCAAGGGCGCGCTCGAGAGCGTCGAGCAGATCGCCGAGTCCGTCGAGGCCGACGGCGCCTTCCGGGAGAAGTACGGCATCTCCGCGGACGCCGCCGTGGCCGTCGGAGTGGGCGGGTACGTCGCGTTCGACGGGCACTTCCTCACCATCCAGCACACCGGGTTCCTCGGGCGGCTGACGGTCGGCAAGGGCGTAAAGCGTGTCCCGCTCGCGGCGGTCTCCGCCGTCCAGCTCAAGCCTGCAGGCGCCCTCATCAACGGGTTCATCCAGTTCACCCTTCCGGGCGGAGTCGAGCGGCGAAGCCAGTTCGGCTCCCAGACCAGCGATGCGGCCGGCGACGAGAACTCGATGGTGTTCACCCGAATCCAGGAGCCGGCCTTCACCGCGTTCCGCGACGCCGTCGAGGCCGCTGTGGTCGCCCGGCACAGCCACGCCGCTGCCGCCCCCGCCGCGCCCGCCGCGCCGGCTGCCCCTTCTCCATCGGTGCTCGACCAGCTGGCCCAGTTGGGCAGTCTGAAGGACGCCGGAGTGCTGACCGCCGAGGAGTTCGAGGACAAGAAGGCGGAGCTCCTCAAGCGCCTCTGACCCAGGGAATCCCGGCAGGGGCGGGTCCGCACACGTGTGGCCCCTTGGATGCCGTCTGCCCCTCCCAGGACCTTGCTGCCGACACCGACGAGCTGCACTGCCTGGCCTGACGGCAGGACGACGTCATGAATAACAGCGTCAGCCGCCAGCTGGGTCCCCATGGCGGGCGAACGTCTCGAAGGACCCCTCGAGGACGCGGGAGTGCTCGCGGGCGAAGGTGGTGGGCGGGCGAAAGTCCTACGGCCGGATGTCGGGGCCTTGGTCTCAGTCCTGGGACCCGCCGGAGGGCATGGTTGTGCGTATGGACCCCCATGTGTGCGGACACGGACCGGCCCCTCACCGCCGGTCGGTCCATTCAGTGAGGCGAGTGGCACACTCCCATTTGGGAAGATTTCATGACAGATAACCTTATCTGTCGTACTTTCTTCCCAAGTGGTGCCTCACTCCCGTTTGGGAAGATTTCATGACAGATAGCCTTATCTGTCATAGAATCTTCCCATGAAGACTGCCCGGCAGCGCCTGCCGCGAGGCGCATTCAGCCTCCACGAGGCCGACCGCGGGGGTGTCTCCAAGTCCACGCTGTATCGGCTCGTCGAGGAAGGCGTGCTCGAGAAAGTCGGACCCGGCCTGTTCGTGGCCGGCGACGAGATCGACTTCGATCTGGATCTCGTGGAGGCCGCCCGCAGAGCACCCATGTCCACCCTCTGTCTCGTCAGCGCGCTCGCCCGACACGAACTCATCGACGAGATCCCGTCCAGCATCGACCTAGCCCTCCCCCGCGGTACCAATCCACCGCACCTCGCCGGCCCTATCGACTGGCACCTGTTCGACAGGGCCACCTTCGACCTCGGTCGGTCGATGGTCTCCATCGAGGGCAGCAGAGGGGTGAGGGTCGGCCTCTACTCGGCTGAGCGCTCCATCGTGGACGCGTTCCGGCTGCGCGGCGCGGTCGGCTACGAGACCGGAATCGAGGCCTTGCGGAACTGGCTCCGCCGCCGCGGTTCCCAGCCGGCGAAGCTCCTTGAACTCGCCTCGGCCCTCCCCCGGGCCAAAGCACCCCTGCAACGCGCCTTGGAGGTCCTGCTGTGACCGGAACAGCCGAGAAGGTCTACAGCCAGATCATCACTCTGGCGAGGAAACGCCGCCGGCCTACCGATGAGTTGCTCACCCTGTACGGGCTCGAGCGATTCCTGGCCCGGCTCGGGATGACCGACTACGCCGATGACTTCTGCCTCAAAGGCGGCGTACTGCTCTCCGCGCACGCGCTGCGTCGCCCGACCCGAGACATAGACATGCAGGCCTTGGACTTCCAGCTGGACGTCGATCACCTCACGGAGGTGGTGACGACTGTCGTCGCCGTCGATGCAGAGGATGGAATCGCGTTCAGCCAGGACGACCCGAAGATCGAGCAGATCCGAGACGATGACGAGTACACGGGCCTCCGCGCAACCCTTCCTGCAAAGATCCATCGGGGCGAGATCGTCATCAAGCTCGACGTCAGCACGGGCGATCCCATCTGGCCAGCGCCCGAGCGGGTCGAACTGCCGTCGCTTCTCGGCGGCACGATCGCCGTCCAGGGGCACCCGCTCACGACGGTGATCGCCGAGAAGACAGTGACGATGCTCCAGCGCGGCACGACCAGCACCAGGTGGAGGGACCTGCTCGACGTGGGAGCGCTCTCCACGACGTACCCGTTCGATGCCGGGCAGCTGTCTGAGGCTGTGCACCGGGTCGCATCGCACCGGGAAGCCGAGGTCCGAGCCCTCCGTCCGTTGCTCGCCGGCTACGGGGACTATGTCCAAGCGAACGGGGTCACTGCCCAAGCCAAGTGGGCCAAATGGCGAAAGAACCAACGGGTGGAGGACCTCTGCCACGCCGACATCGACGACCAGGTAGCCCAGGTGCTCGCCTTTGCCGATCCCATCTTCACCGGGGAGGCCAGGGACGGGCACTCCTGGGACCCAGATGCCGCCCGCTGGTCCTGACCCGGCCTATTTCCCGGCGGCCATCGCCTTCAGGGCGTCGGGGATGAGCGCCCTCACCTGCTCGGGCTGGTCGGAGAGGACCACGATGTCCACGCGCCGGTTCTGCTCCATGAGCGCCTCGGTGGAGTCGTCGTTCACCCTCCGGGCCGAGCGGTAGGCGACCGCGCCGATCTTGCCCCGGTCGACGCCGGCGTTGTCGACGAGGCGGCGCAGGACCCGGATGGCCCGGTCCCCGGAGAGCTCCCACGTGGACGCGTACGCGGTGGCCCCGTGCGCGGCGTGCCCTTCGATGGCGACCTCGAGGCCGGACTTGGCGACCACGGGCCCGAGGGCGTCGAGGACGGCGGTGGTCCTTGGGGGTGAGCTCGGCCCGGTCGGGCATGAAGAACGTCTGCGAGCCGATGGCCCATGAGGAACGTCATTACATTGAGCTGAAGCCCGCCGGCTAACGACCTCACTTGGAGCTACTGGGCTTGTACGGCGGGCGGCAGTTAGGGTCCGATTTATGGTCCGACTTTGAGGGAAACTGAGTCCACCGGAGTACACTGGCTCCGACTACTCAGGAGCAGTTTCCCCAGTTCAGAAGCGGTTTCGTCCATCAGAGTCCAACCTAGTCAATCGTCGAGCTGTTATGAGAAGGTCAGCAGTTCGATCCTGCTAGGAGGCTCGACAGCCCCTCTTTGGCTCGCGGAAACGCGGATCGGAGAGGGGTTCTTTGCGTTCAACGGCCCGCCCCTGCCGGCTAGGCGAGGCTCTCGAACACCATCGTCGCCTGGATGCGGTCACCGCCGCCGAAGCCCTTGCTGCCGCTGCTGGCAGTGGTGATGATGTGGAGCCGGTAGCCCTTGGCGGCCTGGTTGTTGACGGCCTTCTCGAGCTGGGTCAGGTTCGCCGACCCGGTCCCCCAGAGCTTCTCCTTCAGGATCACCTGCAAGACGACGTACTGCATGACACGGTCCCCTTCCGCTGCTTTGCCAGCCCGTTGGAGGCTGCCCAGTCCCCACCGAGAAGACCGCCATCAGAAGCGCGATGCGGCTGCGCACGGCATACGCACAACCGCGTATTCACCTTCCCAGCGTGCGGCGGGACCATGGTCCTACGGGGACTGCCGGGGGCCGCGCTCGGACATCCCGAAGCCGGAACAACGCACGGAAGGCACTCGCATGCACAAGCTGCTCGTCCTCTACCCCGAGCCGGCAGACCGGCAGGCCTTCGCCGACTACTACGAGTCGACCCATCTGCCGCTCATTGCCAAGATCCCAGGCATCCTCGGCTACAGGTACTCCCTCGACATCTCCCCGGGCCCGGACGGGGCACCGTACTTCGCAGTGTTCGAGGGCGACTTCGCCGATATCGACGCCTTCCGCCAGGCGATGGCCTCGCCAGAAGGACAAGCGGTCGGCGCTGATGTGCCTAACTACGCCACTGGCGGTGCAGTCCTGCTCGACTACTCAGTCGCGGAAGGGAGCGCTCCTCGGACCGACTGATCCTGGCCTCTCCCTACCCTGACGGCTTGGCCCGGCCTCCCCGGCGTCCCCCGCGTCGCCTGGCCCGGGTGCTCTGTCGGGACGGTGCGCCCTGGTGCGCATTCGGCCCTATTTCTGGCCTCATGCGCGTCCGATCATCCAGCGAGAATCCGAGGAGGCGCGCGATGGAGCCAGAGGCGAAGCTGGCGGGAGAGCTCTCGGGGCTCGGCGGCAGAGGCGAATACCTGGGCGCAGCCAGCGAGCTGCTGTTCGAGCTCTTCCCCGGCGAGAACGTGGCGTGGTACGCAGCTACGTCGGGGACGGCGGCGCCGGGGTCTGGCAGCCGCGGCGGCTCATCGACCTCGTCACGGACCGGCAGCTCTACCGCACCCGCGCCTCAAGGAGGGCCTGGAGCCGCTCGGGTCGAACCGTCAGCCTGCCTTCTTGGTCGCGAGGCCCTCGAGGTTCAGTATCCGCGGGTGGGCGGTGAACCGGGCCTGAGTCGACTTCACCGACCACCAGATGGACGTCGCGCGGCGCATCCAACCGGTGCTGAGGCTGCTCGACGCGGTCCTTTCACGGGGCTTCGGGGACCGTCCAGGAAACTCCGCCGCGTGCGGAGCATTGACCGGGCGGGAACTGGAGATTCGCGACCTCGTCTCCAAAGGGGCTCACCGGCGCGGCCGCAGCCCATCTGCTCGGAATCAGCCCGGACGCCGATGTCCCGTATACATTGCACTTCGCCGCTGACACACTGGGAGCGATCCTCGACAACCACTCACCATGGAGGTTGGACATGGACGAGGATGCCGGCGCACGCGGTGAGCTGTCTGCCCGGATTGAGGAGCGGCGCGGAACGATCCGGGATTTCCTCCGCCGTGCGCGTCCGCGACGGAGCCGGCTGACCAATATCAGCATTGTCGGCAGTTCCCTGGCCGCAGCCTTCACGGTTGGTCCCGCGGCCGGCGGAAGCAGGTTCACCGATGCGGTGAAGAACCTGTTCGCGCTTCCCGACGACTCCATTGTCTGGCGTGTCCTCTGCCTGGCCGCGGTCCTGCTCTCGGTCGCCGCCGCTGTAGCGACCAACCTGGCCAACTCGGCCAACGTCGCCTCCCAGGTCAGCGCGGCAGAGGCGTGCCTTGGAGAGTTGGAGGGACTGCAGCTCTCGCTGTCGCTCGGGAACGTGCCCCTTGACGATGTAATCCAGGCCTACCGGCAGTCGATCACCAAGGTCTCTTTCCTCACCGGTTCCTGAAGGGCGTCAGTGGTCGTCGGGCCGGGCTGGGCCTCCACCACCCGGCCTCCCGGAATCAGCAGCGGCTACTCCTCGACGAGGATCACCATCGTGTCCGCCAGCACGCCGTCATACTCCATGGCCTCGGCAGCTGCCTTGGACTGCATCGCGCGGCACCCCACAGAAGGGTATTCGTGCCCGTCATCTCGCTCGGTCTCGGGCAGCCGGGCATACCCCTTGCCAGCCGGCGCTGCTGCTTCTCCTTCACGCCGGGAGGGGGGAGGAATATGCTCCCGCCATGGGGGTCATCCGGAGGATGAACAGGGGCTGCGGCTCAGCAACGCTGGCTATGACCGTAGCGATCGTTCTCACGGGCTGCACCACGGCGGCCGGCCTCCAGGCGGCGCCCGGCGGTGCGGGCCGGATCAGCACGGCGTCCCCGGCCTCGTCCGCCGTCGCACAGCACGAGCTCTACAACCTGGCCACCGACCTCTTCTTCGTCCAGCTGCCCCCGGGCTCGACCAGGACCGCGCAGAAGTGCACCCCGGCGCTCGACGACCCGCGCGGCGGCGGCCGCTGCACAGTCGACTTCACGAGCGCGCTGGCGCCCCAGGCGGTCTCTGACTATTTCACGCGGAGCGCCGTCCTCACCGGCTGGACGGCCGAGCAGAAGGGCCGGGACAGCAGGACGTTCTCGTGGTCCACGATCTATCGCAGCGGCAGCCGTGCCCACGCCGTGCTGACCCCGCTCGACCCACCGAGGGCATCCCCGCCGTACGCCTATGAACTCGCCGCGTCCGTCTGATCCGCGGCAAGGGCCCCGGCGAAGCCGCCGTGCCCAGCAGACCGCGGCCCGCGCTCCATCCCGAGGATCGCGAGGCGATCCGGTTCGCGCGGACCTGCCGGGAGCGCTCGCCGAGGTCAAGGCGACGGATCGCTAGGCTGTGAGCGTGCCGCCGACCCCCAGCCCGAGTCCGTTCGACGTGATAGTCCACATGGACCCCGCCCCGTGGTGGCAGACGCTGGCGCCCTATGCTCCCCTGCTCGCGGCCATCATTGCGGCGTGGATCGCGTGGCAGACCCTCAAGGAGCGGAGCCGGGCCGACAATCAGGCCGAGTGGTGGCGACGGGCGCAGTGGGCCATTGACTCCTCCCTTTCAACCGACCCTGACCAGGCGGAAATGGGCCAGAAGGCCATCGAGGTGCTCGGCAGCAGCAAGCTGGCCACCGAGGAGGAGCTCGAGCTCCTCAAGGTCGCCACGGCCGACCCCCTCGAGGTCTTCGAGGCGGAGTCGGCGCTCGGCGTCGTCGCTGCCGGAGCCCGGGTGGTGGACGGCCCCACCGGCGGCCCGGACAATGACGGGGAAGGCGAGATGGCCGCACGGGCATCGAAGGGAGTGACGACGAGCATGACGGAGAAGGCGCCGGCCCCCACGTCCGACGGCACCGCCCCGGTGCGGCGCCGGTCCTCCAGCAGCCGCGACCACCGTGTCCAGATCGCCGCAGCGAAGGCCCGGGTCACCCTGGACAAGCGGCTGCGCGTCGCGACCCCGAAGTGGATCATCGACCTCGCCAACGAGAAGGCCGGCTGAGGGCAACCGGTGCCTGCCGCGACGGCCGTGCCCTGCGCGCCCAGAAGGCGCCCGACCGGCCAATGGCCCTGATGGACCGGGCGCCAGTCGGACGCCCCCCGCGCACGCACGCGATCGACACAGCAGGGGTCGGACGTCGCACGCTGCCACCGTTTCTACCAGAGCGGACCCGCCCGCGACAGGGCTTCCCCCGCGATCGCACCGAGCTCGAAAGGCCCGCCGTCCCGCAGTAGCCGGGTCGGGTGCCCCCGACACCCCCCCGGCCCAGAAATGGAGGGGCCCCAGCTGCCAGGGCCCCTCCACCGGGGTGCGGATTACCAGTCCGCGATGAGGATCCTTGATCTGGAGAGGAAGCTCAACCCCACCTCTACCCGGCACCTCTCCCAGTGAAACGCCGCAGCCGGTTGTGGGCTCTCTGTTCACCGCGCACCGGCCCCGGCTCCCGCGCGCGTCCTCCCTGCGCACATAGGATCCGGGCGTGAGCACGCCCCAGCACCGCAGCTCGGCCCTCCACGCACTCGGCCTCGACGCCGCGTGGCTCGCCGCCCGCATCGAAGAAAGCCCGGTCCTCCTCGACCTCACCGACGGCATGCCCCGCTTCGAACGCACCGTCCCCCGCAGCGGGCCCGAGCAGTTCGCCGTCATCCTCTTCGACCCGACGGACGGGACGCGTCTCATCGTGGAGGTGCAGGCTGGCGACGCCGACGCCGACCAGCTCGCCCGGGCGCTCGACCTCTGGACGACGGAACGCAACCGCCTGCCGGTGGCCCACCGGGTGGTGCTCGCTGCTGAGCACGTCCCCGACGACGTCGCGCGCAGCGCAGCGCTGGCCAGTGCCTCCGCCCCGGTCGAGCTCCTCGAACTCCTTGCCGAGCGGACCGGCAAGATCGTCACGGTGCATGGGGAGCCCCTCCCCCTCCCCGGCGCGGACGGCCCCGTCGCGCCAGCCTCCTGATCCACCGGCGGGGCGTTGCTGCCCCACGCGCCACCAGGCCCTGCGGTTCTCCTCGGAGAGCGCTAGTCCGTCACGGTGTCCGCGTGGCGGTGGGCGACCTTCCAGACTCCGCCCTCGCGCCGGTAGACCTGGGTCGCGCGCAGCGAGTAGGTGCGCGGCTCTCCATCGACCGACACTGAGGTGTGCTCCAGCCCCACTGTGTAGGCCGCATCTCCCACCACGTCGTACACCTGGAGCTCGAATTCGTAGGCGGTGCAGTCCGAGAAGCTCTGCTCGAGGAAGCCGAACACCTCCTCGAGCTCGCGGTGTCCGTACGCGTTCCGCCATGCGCCCAGGATGCTGACGGGCTCATCGCTGGCCCAGATGGCCCGGCGGGGGCCGGCGTCGCCGTTGTGCAGGGCCACCTCCGCGTCACGCAGGGTGGTCCTGACCCAGGTGAGGAAGTCCTCCAGATCGGTCACTCCGTCACGGTACGTCCGCGGCCGTCAGCGCGGCAACGGCGCGGCCAGGGAGTGCTCCGCGGACGGTCAGACGGTGCCCGTGGGGGCCGCGCGCCCATCGACGTCGGCGGTCAGGCTGTCGATGCGGGCGATCGCGCGCTCGAGCTGTTCGACGCTCTCCCACAGATCCGGGTGCAGGTCCCGGACCTCCTCGAGGCTCTTCCCGGCCGACCGCAGCGATGCCAGATCGAAGCTGACATTCGTGCGGGCACCGGCCACGGCGGCCCGGAGCGCACCGAAGGCGACCACGACGTCGGCGATGAGGGCGCGGTTGCCGTTGGCCGCCAGCCACGCGAGGTCGTCGATCGCCCCGACGGCGTGCTCGCCGAGGACGGCGGACGCCTGGGCGGCGTCGACGCACGCCCGGTGGATGGCCTCGTCCCGCTGGGAACCCGGCTCCATGCGGAAGGCAGCACCGAAGGCGCGCGAGGCCGCGGCATCCTCGTCTGCCAGCCGGAGCGCGGTCCCACGGAGGGACTGCGCCCTCTCCCGCAGGCCGTCCACTTCAGCGCGGTGCGGCCCGTCCGCTTCGGTGTAGCCGGCAACCATGGATGCCAGGGAGGCCGCCACCGCGAGCATGACGCCGGTTCCCGCGCCGCCGCCGGGGGAGCCGGTGGACTGCGCGAGGGCGTCGGTCCAGGCCTCGACGGTGGAGGAGCGGGTGGTGGCATTCTGGCGTTCGTCCACGATCAGATCCATTCCTTGCGGCGGAAGAGGACATACAGCCCGACGCCGCCGCCGACGATCATGCTCAGCGACAGGACGAGCCCGAGGGTGCTCTGGAATCCGAGGAAGGGCACATTCTGCCCGAAGAACCCGGTGACGGCGGTGGGCACGGCGATGATCGCGGCCCAGCTCGTGAGCTTCTTCATGACGAGGTTCATCCGGTTGCCCTGGATGCTGATGTGGGTCTCGAGGATGCTGCTGACCATGTCCCGCAGCGACTCGGTCCAGTCGGACGCCCGCAGGACGTGGTCGTAGACATCCTGGAAGAACGGCTGCATTGCCGGGTCTGCGATCTCGAGGTCCCTGCGCAGGACGGTGTTGAGGACCTCGCGCATCGGGAGGACGACCCTGCGGAGCCGCACGAGGGCCTTGCGGAGCTCGAACGAGCGTCGCTGCAGGTCGTGATCCGAGGAATGGTCGTCGAAGAGCGCGTCCTCGAGGTCCTCGATGCGCTCGTCGAGGTCCTGGACGACGTCGAAGTGGCCGTCGACGAGCAGGTCGATGAGCCCCCAGAGCAGGAAGGCCACCCCGTGGCCCGCGACGTCGGTTTCCCGGTCCCACCGCTCCGTGAGCCGCTCGGGAGAGAAGTCCGGCCCGTGCACGGTCACGAGGGCGCGCCGGGTGATGAACGCCTTGACCTCGTTCACGGCCAGGTCACTGCCCTCGGGCGCGAGCGAGGCCTCGTAGGCGGCCAGGAACAGGTGCGTGCGGTAGCGGTCGAGCTTGGGACGCTGGTGGTCATGGAGTGCGTCCTCGACGGCGAGGCGGTGGAGTCCGAGGATCGTCTCCATGGCGCCGAGGTCGTCATCGCTGGGCGACTCGTAGTCGATCCAGACGGTCGCGCCCTCCTCGCCGAGGAGCCCTTCGATCTCCTCGAGTGCGAGGTCCTCGCGCTCGACCTTGCCGTCGCGGTACAGCCGGGTACGAACCATTCCGCAATCCTAGTCAGGCCGACCTTGGGGCCAGCTGGGTCCGGGGGTCAGAGGCCGAGGACGTGGAGGGCCGTGGTCCAGTCGTGCGCAATGGCGGTCTGGGCGGCCGCGAGCCGGACCGTGTGCGCGCAGACGGCTCGGTGCAGCGTGTTCTCCACGGCGTCCTTGGGGTTGGTCGTGCCGGCGGCGCCGGCCCTGTTGGGTTCGGGCCAGAGGTTGGAGACGGAGTTCGAGCCCCCGAGCTCGAGGCTGACCAGGTGGTCGTACTCCGTCGTGGCGGACGCGCTCTCGCCGTACTCCCGCAGGCTCTCGGCCTTCACCTTCGCGGTGGCCGCCGACGACGGCCTGACGGCAGCGGTGTAGCCCGCCTTGCAGATGGTCGAGTCGATCGTGGCCTGGGTGACCGCCGGGTCCACGGCGCCCGGGGTGCAGGCCGGGTCGGGCAGGTACTTCCCCGCAGCCGCATCGACCACCCGCGCCCGGCAGCGGCCGGGCGCCAGCTGCTCGTCGAGGGCGACCTGGGAGGGCGAGTGGACCTCCTTGATCTGCCCCTGGCCGGCGGCCTACGGCGGCTGGGCCGACGGCGGGGCGGCGTGGCCGCCGGCGTCGATGGCGGTCCCGATGGAGGCGGCGGAACAGGCGGTGGCCGCGGTCAGGAGGGCGGCGACGGACGCCGCGGAGGCAAGGAGGCGGAGAGCATTCATATCCCTCCATATGTAAGCCGTGCGCGGCGGAGGCCGGCGTCGGCGCGCCGTAGCGGTGTGCAGGCGCCGGTCCGGTGTCCCGCGTGCTGGAGGGCCGTCCGCCCCTAACCCTTCCAGCCGGCCGCGGGGAAGATGGACGCAGGACCGTTGCGCTGCCCGACGGGGAACCTCCTGCGGTCCGCGTTCCAAGGAGGGATCGCGATGGACGCCGTCTCCCTGACCGTCCTCATCATCGTCATCGTGGTGGTCCTCGTCGCGGCGAGGATGTCGGTCCGGATCGTCCGGCAGTACGAACAGGGGGTCCTGTTCCGGCTCGGCAGGGTCGTCGGGGTGCGGCTGCCCGGGCTCCGGTTCATCATCCCGGTCGTCGACCGCCTGCCCCTGGTGAGCCTGAGGATCGTGACCATGCCGATCCAGTCGCAGGGCATCATCACCCAGGACAACGTCAGCGTCGACGTCTCGGCGGTCGCCTACTACCGGGTGGTGGACGCCGTGAAGTCCGTCGTCGCCATCGAGAACGTCGCCGCCGCCATCGACCAGATCGCCCAGACCACCCTCCGCAAGGTGGTGGGGCAGCACACGCTGGACCAGACGCTTTCAGAGACCGGCCGCATCAACGCCGACATCCGCCAGATCCTCGATGTCCTGACCACCGCTTGGGGGGTCGAGGTCACCCTCGTGGAGCTGAAGGACATCCAGCTGCCCGAGAGCATGAAGCGGGCCATGGCGCGGCAGGCCGAGGCCGAACGGGAGAAGAGGGCCAAGATCATCGCCGCGGAGGGGGAGGCGATCTCAGCCACAGCCCTGGGCCAGGCCTCGGACACGATGATGGCCCACCCGCTCGCCCTGCAGCTGCGCAATCTCCAGAGTCTGGTGGAGATCGGGGTCGACAAGAACACCACGGTGGTCTTCCCTGCCCCGCTGATGAGCATGATCGGAGAGCTGTCGGCCTTCATCGCCCGGGAGAACCAGGCCGCGTCGACCGCGGCGCCCGGAGACGTGAAGTCCCCCGTCAAGGCCGCGTGAGGCGTGCTGATGGACATCACGTCGGCCCCCGCTCTCCCCGGCGCCCCAGTCCCGGCGCGCCGGGCCACGACGGCGGCCGAGGACACCCTGTCCCTCGTGGCCGGGCTGTGGCTCCTGACCGGGACCTACATCGACGGCTGGGCCCACAACAATCTCGCGCACCTCGAGACGTTCTTCACGCCGTGGCACGCGGTCCTGTATTCGGGCTTCGCAGCGAACGCCGTGTGGATCGGCTTCCTCGTGTGGCGCCGCCACCGGCGGGGGACCCGGTGGATGGACGCCGTCCCCGCCGGCTACGGAGGGGCCGTCGTCGGCGTCGTCCTCTTCCTCGTCTCCGGGGTGGCGGATCTCGTGTGGCATTCGGTGTTCGGCATCGAGCAGGACATCAAGGCGCTCTTCAGCCCCTCCCATCTCGGGCTGGCCACGGGCGGCTTCCTCATCCTGGGCGCACCGTTTGCTGCCGCCACCGCCGCGCCGCCCGGACGGACGACGCCGGCCCGGCTCACCACTGCCCTCGTCAGCGCCGCCCTGTGCGGCATGGTCGCCATCTTCATCCTCCAGGAGTTCGCGGTCTTCGCGCGCCACGGGCTCGTCCAGACCTACGGGCAGCCGGTCGGCGGGGTCAGGCCGATCCTGGCGGCAACGTCGGCGAGCACCATCGTGGCCCTGGGCTCGTTCCTCGTCTCAACGGCCGCGCTCTTCGTCCCCCTCCTGCTGGCGGCGTCCCGGTGGCGTCTCCCGGCCGTCGTGCCGGCGCTGCTGACCTTCGTGCCGTCGGCGGCCCTGCAGGCCATGGTCGCGTTCCGCGACGCGCGGCTTGTCCTCGCGGCGGCCGCGGGTGCGGCCCTGGTAGGCCTCGCGTGGCTCGTCCTGAGGCCAGGTCCGGACCGGCCCGTCCGCCTGCGCGCCGCCGCGGCCCTCGCGCCCCCGCTCTTCTGGGGCCCCTACTTCGCGGCGGTGGCCTCCGCGGACGGCCGGCTGAGCTTCTCCCCGGAGATCTGGGCCGGAATCCTCGTCTGGACCGCCCTCGAAACGCTCGCGATCGCTGCGCTCCTCGTGCACCGTCGCCCCGACGCCCTGGAGGAACCATGAGCCTCGTGTCCGAACTGCCGGCACGCTTCGACCCCTTCCCGCTCTACCGGGAGCTCCGGGAGGACTCCCCCGTGCTGTTCGACGCCGCGCAGGGGGTCTGGCACCTCTTCCGGTACGACGACGTCCAGCGGGCGCTCTCCGAGCACACCGTCTTCTCCTCCAGGATGCGGGGAGGCCGAGAGCCGGACCAGGACCACCTCTTCGCCTCGAGCCTCATCAGCACGGACCCCCCGAGGCACCGCCAGCTCAGGTCCTTGGTCTCCGAGGCGTTCACACCGCGGGCGGTGGCCGCCCTGGAACCGCGGATCTCCGAGATCGTCGAGGAGCTCCTCGACCGGGTGGCCGCCACGGGCTCCATGGACCTCATCGACGACTTCGCCTATCCGCTGCCCGTGATCGTCATCGCGGAGCTCATGGGCATCCCCGCCGAGGACCGCGACCGCTTCAAGCGGTGGTCGGACACCGTGGTGAGCCAGGTCCGGGACTACGAGGACAGCCCCGGCCGGACGGCGGCGCAGCAGGAGATGGCCGAGTACTTCTTCGCCATGATCGAACGACGGCGGCGCGATCCGGGAGAGGACCTCATCAGCCGGCTGCTCGCCGCGCAGGTCGACGGGGAGCACCTGAGCGTGATGGAGCTGTTGGGCTTCTGCGCCCTGCTGCTCGTGGCCGGCAACGAGACGACCACCAACCTCCTCGGCAACGCCGTGCTGACCTTCGCGGAGTGGCCGGGAACGATCGACCGGCTCCGCGCCGAGAGCGGAGCCCTGCCCTCGGCGATCGAGGAGGTGCTCCGCTTCCGGTCGCCGGTCCAGTCCATGTTCCGGGTCACCACCCAGGACACCGTGGTGGGCGGCACCGCAATCCCTGCCGGGTCCCGGCTCGCGGCCTGGATCGGCTCGGCGAACCGCGACGGCCGGCAGTTCCCGGACCCGGACGCCTTCACCCCCGACCGGCACCCGAACCGGCACCTCGCCTTCGGGCAGGGCATCCACTTCTGCCTCGGGGCGCCCCTGGCCCGGCTCGAGGCCCGCGTCGCCCTCTCCGCCCTCCTGGCACGCCTGCCGGGCCTGTCCCTCGCGCCGGGCGCGCCCCTGGAGCGCATCGACAGCACGATCATCTTCGGGCCCCGGCAGCTGCCGGTGCAGTGGCTGCCGGCCTGACGCCCCGGGAGCCGCTCAGCTCCCGGCGCTGGGAGACGGCGAGGGCGAGGCAGGAGCCGACGGCGCCGGAGCCGACGGCGAGGGCGAGGCAGGAGCCGACGGCGCCGGAGCCGACGGCGAGGGCGAGGCAGGAGCCGACGGCGAGGAGGAGGCCTTCGGCTTGGCCGGCGCCTTCTGGATCGCCTCGGCGAGCTTCTTGATCCCGGCGCCGTAGGTCCCGTCGAGGGCGTGCGCCTTGATGGCCTGTGCGTCGGCGACCTCCTGCCCGGGCGCGGCCCCCGCCAGGGTCCACAGGTCATCGCGGAGCTTCGCGGGGAGGTGTCGGAAGGCCGCCGGGTAGCGGTTGGCGGCGGCCCGCGCAACGGCCTGCGCGTGCTGGCCGTACTGGGCGCTCCCGTCCTGGCGGATCACGACGGCGAGCACGCGCCGGAGCGCGGCCCTCGCCGGATGCTTCGCGGAGGAGGCAGGGGCGCTCGGCGACGGCGCCGCACCCGCCGCCGCGGGGACTGCCGTCTGGAGGAGCGATGCGTCCTGGACGGCAGCAGCTCCAGAGTCCGCCGCAGCGACGTCCGCGCCGAGGCCGTCGAGCGAGGTCAGGTCCGCCAGCGACTCGTCTGCCTGCGGCTGGGGTGCCTGCGCGGCCGGGACCGGGGTGCTGTGGGCCTGGAGTGCGACGGCCGTGCCGCCGCCCGCAAGGATCACTGCGGCGAGCGCGGAGGCGGCGCCGGCGACCCAGCGTCGGCGGGGGCGCCGCGGGAAGGTGGCGGGGTCTGGCTGGGGGAACATGATGGTGCCTTTCGGAGCGCGGTCGGGGCTGCCCGGATCGGCCCTGTCCGCCGATCCGCTGCCCAGCATGGCGAACCCAGGCAAGCGGGGTGTTCGGCGGATGTTCGGGGAATGTAAAGTCGGCGGCCAGCGGCGGCCGCCACGCGCCGTCGTGCGTTTGAATGAACCTGTGGAAGATCGCAGCGGCAGCACCGGCGAGGGACGGGGGCTGGTCCTCGTGGTCGAGGACGAGCACGCGATCGCCGACCTCGAGCGCCTCTACCTCAGCCGCGCCGGCTATGGCGTGCACGTCGAGCGCGACGGCGGGGCGGCGCTCGCGCGGGTCCGGCAGCTGCGGCCGGTGGCGATCGTGCTCGACGTCGGGCTGCCGGGGCTCGACGGGGTCGAGGTGTGCCGGCGGCTGCGGGAGGCCGGCGACTGGACGCCGGTGATCTTCGTGACCGCGCGCGATGACGAGGTGGACCGGGTGCTCGGCCTCGAGCTCGGCGCCGACGACTACCTCACCAAGCCGTTCTCCCCGCGCGAGCTCGTGGCGCGGGTGAAGAGCCTGCTGCGGCGGGCGGCCGGCCCTCGGCCGCCGCGCGTGCTGGGGGTAGGGACAGTCCTGCTCGACCTCGAGCGGCGCACGGCCGAGGCGGACGGCCGGCCCCTCTCCCTGACGGCGATGGAATTCGATCTCCTCGCCCATCTCATGTCCGAACCCGGGCGCGTCTTCAGCCGCGAGCAGCTCCTCGCCGCCGTGTGGGGCCAGGCGGACTACGGCGGCGGCCGGACCGTCGATGTGCACGTGGCCCAGCTCCGCGCCAAGCTCGGCGCGGCGAGTCCCCTCCGGACAACCCGCGGGGTGGGCTACAGCGCCTCGGAAGACCCGGACCGGCGCCCGTGAGGGGCTGGTTCGGGTCCCTGCACTTCCGGGTCACCGTGGTCATGGCCGCCGTCGCCGCGGCCGCAACGCTCATCGCGGGCCTCGTCGGGGCCCAGCTCATCCGGTCCGCGGCCGTGGACCAGGCGCGCTCGAGCCTGGCCCGGGAGGCCACCGCCCTCAGCGCCTCGGGCAGCGTGACCGATCTGGCCTCCCTGCGCGAGCTCGCGTTCGGGGAGGCCGGCCGGATCGCGCTCATCCAGCCGGACGGCACTGTCACCGGCGCGGGGCGGCGCCTCGTCAGTGCCGACGCCGCGGCGAAGGTCCGGGCCGGCCGGGCGGTGTCGCAGACCGAGATCGTCGCTGGGACCCCCGTGGTCGTCGAGGCCCGGCCCATCGCGGCCGGCGGTGGACTGGTCCTCGCCGAGCCGGTCTCCGCCGTGACGCAGGCAGCCGGCCCACTCGTGGCACGCCTCGCCTGGGCCCTTGTCCTGGGGTTCGTGTGCGCAGTGCTCGGCGGGGCTCTCGTGGCCCGCTGGGTCGCGACGCCGCTCACCCGCCTCGCCTCCGCCGCGCGGCGGCTGGCGGGGGGCGAGCGGGGGGTCGCGGTCGACGGCGGCGGGCCGGCTGAGATCGACCAGGTCTCCCACGCGCTGGCGGCCCTCGACGGATCGCTCGCGACGAGCGAGGCACGCCAGCGCGAATTCCTGCTCTCGGTCTCGCACGAGATGCGCACCCCCCTCACGGCCCTCCAGGGGTACGCCGAGGCCCTCGCAGACGGAGTCATCCCGGCCGAGGAGGTCCCGCGGGTGGGCAGGACCCTCTCCGTGGAGACCGAACGGCTGGACCACTTCGTCCGGGACCTGCTCGAGCTCGCCCGCCTCGAGGCGGACGACTTCCGCATCGACGTCCACGAGGTCGACGCTGCTGAGCTGCTGCCCGCCGTCGTCGAGGCGTGGCGCGGCGTGTGGGAGCCTGCCGGGATCGCGATGCGGGCCGAGGCAGCCGGCTCGCTCCTCGTCGCCACCGACGCGAGGAGGCTCCGGCAGCTTCTGGACGGCCTGGTCGAGAACGCCCTGCGCGCCGCGCCCGCCGGAGCCCCGGTGGTGCTGGCCGGCCGCCGGGAGCCCGGCGCCGTGGTGCTCGAGGTGCGGGACGGCGGTCCCGGGCTGAGCGAGGAGGACGTGGACCGGGCCTTCGACCGCGGCGCGCTCCGCGACAGGTACGCCGGCGAGCGCAGGGTAGGCACCGGGCTCGGCCTCTCCATCGCCTCGCGGCTCGCCTCGCGGCTCGGGGCCGAGCTCGCCGCCGGCCACGCCCCGGAGGGCGGCGCGGCGTTCGCACTGCGGATGCCCGGGCTCTGACCGTCGGTGCCGGTCCGTTCCGGACACCGGGGCCACGCCTCGGCGCCTATGCTGGAGGCAGCAGGGATCCCATGCCCTGCGCCAGACGCAGGTGTCCCACCGGCGGATGGCGCGGTGGCAACGAAGGGAGTGCTCAGTGCGGCTGCTGGTGGCGCGTCTGCGCGCCTTCGCGGCGCTCGGCCCCGCGGAGGAGGACCACTGGCCCGCCCTGAGGATGGTCCTGGGCGTGGGAATCCCCACGGCCGCGCTCCTCGTGGCCGGACACCCGCAGCTCGTGATCGACGCAGTCTTCGGCGGCTTCGCCGGAATGTACGGCCGCGGCACGAACCGGTCGGTCAGGCTGCGGCACCAGTCCGCGGCGGGCGCCCTGCTAGTGGCCGGGGTCGGGCTCGGATCCGCGCTGTCCGCCCTGCAGGCCCCGGCCGGGACGCTCGTTCTCGCGGAGGCGGCGTTCGCAGGGCTCGCCTCGCTGGCCGCCGACCGCGTCGGGTTCCGTCCCGCGGGCCCCTTCTTCGCCCTCTTTGCCTTCGGAGCGTGTGCCGCGCTCGACCGCGCCGACCCCGTGATCGCGACCGCGGTGGCCCTCGCCGCGGCCGCGTTCGCCAGCGCGATCGGCGCCTCGTCGCGCCGTGCCGCGGTGCGACGCGCCGTCAGGGCGCCCCGGGTGCCTCCGTCCCCGCGGAGGGCCGGCGGCTATGTGCTCGCGGTCTCGGCGGCCGGCCTGGCAGCCCTGGCGCTCGGCATCGGGCACCCCCACTGGGCCATGGCAGGCGCCGCGGTCCCCCTCTCGGCCACCGGCTTCCACGGGCGGCTGCGGCGCGGCCTGCACCGAGTGGTCGGCACGCTGGCCGGCCTCGGCCTGACGGGCGCGATCCTCGCCTTCCACCCCACGCCGCTCGTCATGGGCGCGCTGGTCGTTGCGCTGCAGTTCCCCACCGAGCTCTTCATGGCCCGCCACTATGCCCTGGCCCTGTTCTTCTTCACGCCGCTGATCCTGCTCATGACGCGGCTCGCGCTGCCCGGGCCGGCGCAGGCGCTGATCGCGGACCGGGCCGTCGAGACCGTCCTGGGAGTGCTCGTGGGGTTCGCGGTGGTCCTCATCGACGCGGGACTGCCCCGCCGCGTCCGGGCGATGGGCTAGGGTCAAGGAGCACGAGGAGAGGCATCACATGGTCGAGATCCTGAGCCCCACGGAGCTGAAGCGGGCGAGGCACACCGGGGCGCTCGTCGCGGACATCCTGCAGGCCCTCAAGGCGCGCAGCACTCCGGGCACGAACCTGCTGGACATCGACGGCTGGACGCGGGCGATGATCGCCGACGCGGGGGCGCTGTCCTGCTACGTCGACTATGCGTCCCCGTTCGGCCGCGGACCGTTCGGGCACTACGTCTGCACGGCCGTCAACGATGCCGTGCTCCACGGGCTGCCCCACGACTACACGCTGGCCGACGGCGATCTGCTCACCCTCGACCTCGCCGTCACCAAGGACGGGATCGCCGCCGACTCGGCGATCAGTTTCCTTGTGGGCGGGTCGGAGCGGCCGGAGAGCACGGCGATGATCAGGGCCACCGAACGTGCCCTGGATGCCGGCATCGCGGCAGCGGTGGCCGGGGCCCGCATCGGCGACATCTCGCACGCGATCGGGGGCGTCCTGGGTGCCGAGGGCTATCCGGTCAACACCCAGTTCGGTGGCCACGGCATCGGATCCAGCATGCACCAGGACCCCCACGTGCCCAACAGCGGGCGACCGGGCCGGGGCTACCGGCTGCGGCCTGGACTGCTGCTGGCGCTGGAGCCGTGGATCATGGAGGACACGGCTGAGCTCATCACTGACGCCGATGGCTGGACCCTGCGGAGCGCCACCGGATGCCGCACGGCACACAGTGAACACACGATCGCCATCACCGAGGACGGCGCCGAGATCCTGACGCTGCCGGCGGCCCTCCGCCCCTAGAGACACATCGTGGAGGGGCCGGGGACTGGCCCCTCCACGGGAAGGCGGGTTACCAGCCCGCGGTCGAGAACCCTGTGTTGGGAGAGGAACTCGCCCAACCTGTTACCCGAGGAGCCGGAGGCCAAACCGCACGCGGCGGAGTCCACACCGGTGGGCTCGGCGCGCGGCGCGCCAGCGAGGGCCCTCAGAACTTGGCCATGCGGGCCTTGACCTGGGCGACGTAGACCTTCGTGTCGTCGTACATGCCCCGGCTCTGGACCGATCCGAGCCCCTGGTAGTAGCCGGCGATGGCCTCGTCCAGGTTCTTCGCCTCCGCGGTGAGCCACCGGAGCATTGCGACGCCGCCGGCGATGTTGTCTGCCGTCTTGTTCAGGTCCAGTGTGGGACGTCCGGTCATCCCGGCCAGCCAGTCGCGGTTGGCGGGCATGATCTGCATGACGCCGATCGCGCCCACTGGAGAGGTGACGTTCTGCCGGAAACTGGACTCCTGCTCGGCGACCGCGAGGGCCAGGGCCGGGTCGACGCCCATCTGCACGGCGGTCTGACGAACCATGGACTGGATCTGGGCTGCCGTCTCAGTGTTCACGGCGGGCGGCGGGGTCGGCGCGGGTGCAGGGCTCGGCGTGGGGGCCGGAGCGGGCGGCGGGGTGGGAATCGGTGTGACCGTCCCGCTGGCCGCACCCACCGACGCGATGACCTTGATCCCGGAGCTCCTGTTCCACTCGATCCTTCCACCCTCGAAGTTCTGGGCGACGCCGCCGCTGATCGCGTACTCGCCGCTTGTGGGATAGCCCATCTTGCCGTTCTCGTAGCCCATGCTTCCCCAGGCCGCCCGGATGGCGCCCATGGACTCGTGCGCCCCGGTCTGGGGGGACCACATGATGGCGCCGCCCTCGTACTGCTGGTAGACGCCGCCGTTCTTCAGTCCGCCGATCTCGCCGCTCGTGGGGTAGCCGAGGGCGCCGTCCTGGGCACCCATGCTGGTCCAGACTCCGCGGATCGCCCCGAGGGACTCGTGCGCCCCGGTCCTCGGCGACCAGACGATGGTCCCGCCCTGGAAGGACTGGGAGACCCCACCGCCCCTGAGCCCGGCGGCTTCCCCCGAGGTGGGGTAGCCGAGCTTCCCGTTCTGGGAGCCGAGGCTAGACCAGGCCGCACGGATGGCGCCGACCGATTCGAAGGCTCCGGTCGCCGGGGAGAACACGATCGCACCGCCCTCGTAGGACTGGGAGACGCCGCCGCCCTTCAGGCCGGTGATCTCGGCGGAGGTCGGATAGCCGAGGTCGCCGTTCTGGGCCCCGAGCCTCAGCCACCTGTCGCGGAGCGGGCCCGTCGACTCGAAGGCACCAGTCTGGGGCGACCACACGATGGCGCCGCCCTCGTACATCTGGGAGACGCCGCCATTCCTGAGGCCGCCGACCTCCCCCGAGGTCGGGTAGCCGAGCCTGCCCTTCTCGAGGCCGAGCCGCTGCCACGCGCCGCGGATCGCCCCCATGGACTCGAAGGCACCCGTCTGGGGCGACCACACGATGGCGCCGCCCTCGTACATCTGGGAGACGCCGCCATTCCTGAGCCCGCCGGCCTCGCCCGAGGTCGGGTAGCCCATCTTTCCGTCCTCGAGGCCGAGCCGCTGCCACGCGCCGCGGATCGCCCCCTTCGATTCGAACGCACCGTTCTGCGGTGACCAGACGATCGCACCGCCCTGGTACATCTGGTACACGCCGCCGTCCTTGAGGCCGCCGATCTCATCGGAGGTGGGGAAGCCGAGCGACCCATTCTCGAACCCGAGCCGCTGCCACGCGCCACGGATCGCACCCTTGGACACCCGGGCGCCCGCGGAGGGGGTCCACACCACGGCCCCCCGCTGGTACATGTGGTAGAGGCCGCCGTCGCGGAGGGTGCCGATGCCGCCGAAGCCCGGCCCCAGGCCGAACTGCGCGGCCTTCGCGTCCATCAGGGCCGCCACGTTCTCCGGCACAGCCCCCTTGGCGGTGATGCTGACCGTCGCGGAGGCGGCGCCGGCGGCGTTGATGCTCACGCGGGTGCCACCGGCCGTGGTGAAGGTCTGGCCCGGCTGCCAGGCGAGGTTGGCCGCATAGACGCCGGAGAACGGCTTGGTGGTGGGCGGGATGAGGAGCGACTCGCTCTCGTCGAGGCCCCCCTTGATGATCTGCACTCCCTGGTTGCCCGCCAGCGCCGTGGGCGCGTCGTACCCGACCGGCGCCCGGTACTGCAGGTAGTACCACTCGCCGGTGGAGGGGTCCTTGAACTTCGCTGCACGGCGCGGGGCCCCGCCGGCCCAGGGCGTGAGGGTGTACGTGGAGGCCGCGCCGGGGGTGCCGATGTTGGCGATCTCGTCCCCGCGGCCCATGCCCCCGTACTCGTAGAGGTACGCGTTCAGCTGGGGCTGGCTGTACCGGGAGATGCCCATGAGGTCGGTGCCGTCCCCGTACCCGCGGGTGCTGCAGGAGGTGTCCGCGAAGCGTGCCCCGGCCCGGACGGCGTCCACGGCCCCGTTGCTGCACTGGAGCGTGTTGGCGTGGCCGACACCGAGGATGTGGCCCATCTCGTGCGCGGTCACGGGCCCGGTGAAGCTCGAGGGCCGCGGCAGCAGGATCCGCCCGCTGGTCTGGCTCGCCGCCCACCCGGCCCCGAGGTTCCCCTTGCTGCCGGAGACCAGGACGTCGTCACGCGGCACGGCGAGCAGGAGGACTGTCGAAGAGCCGGGAGTCCAGCCGAGTTCGCGGGACACCGTGCTCATGATGGCGGCGAAGTCGTCGCCCGAGGAGGCCGAGGTCTTGAAGCCCGCGACGACCTTGGTGACGCGCAGGCTGATGCGGCCTGCGGACATGGCGGACCAGTAGCTGCTCGCGGAGGCGACCGCGTTGCGGTAGGCGGTCACGTCGAGGGCCGCGGCGTCTGCGGCGCTCTTGTCCTTGGTCTGCAGGGTGACGATCGTGACACCGACCTGGGCCGCGCGCTGCGGGTAGCCGGCGGTGACAGCTGCGGCGAGGGCGGCGTGTGCGGGTGCTCCTCCGAGCAGGGACGGCGCCAGCGCGACCGCCAGCGACGCGGCGGTGGAGGCGACGGCGCGCGCGTTCTTGGCAGCGTGGCCCCCCAGGGCACCGCTCCTGGGCCTCCCAGCGGGCTCGGCGCGGTGCTTCGGACTGCGGCGCATTGGGTAGTCCTCCATGGGCGACTGGTTCCAGTGCGAATACTACGGTGAATTTGACATGTACAACTCATTCCCGGCAATTTTCCGGTCCGCCCCACTTTGACATGTACAATCAGGCGTGCCCGGGAGGGACAGCCCGGGACCGAGGAGACATGCCCGCATGAGCCACATCAGCCCTGCCATTGCCGCGATCGTGCTGGAGGAAGGCGACCGCTTCGCGCTGCTCGCCGGGGGCGAGGAGCGCACCGGCACGGTGGCCGGCAGGACCGACACCGGATGCCTCCGCTTCACCGACGACGCCACGGGACGCACCGTCCTCGCAGACCTCTCCCACTGGGACGCGGTGCGGCTCGACAGCACGAGGCTCGCCCGCCGCCCCGACATCCGCCCGCACTGGCTGCGCGACGAGATCGCCGCGGACCCGGCCATGCTCGGCCTGGGGGCCCTGCGGCACGCCCCCCTCTGCCCGCGGGGCATCCACAGCCTCATCCTGGACGACCCGGCCACGGGGATCCGGTACGCCGTCGACGTCCAGCATGGTTCCTGCGACGAGGACCAGCTGGCCCGCTCGTCTGCCGCCGCGCGGGCCGAACAGCACCGCAGCCCCCACACCACCGTGGTCCCGGTCGTCGTCGCCGAACGGATCCCCGTGTCCGTGCGGCCCCGGGTCGAGCTGGGCATCGAGGCGAGGGCTACCGACATGGGCCGCGGGATCAGCCTTGAACTGGTCCCGGTTCCGAAGGAGTGCCCCGCGCCGTTCGCCGGGCTCATCGGCGCCGCCTGAGCCGGCGCCGCTGCCGCCAGAGGCCGCAGGGCCCGGCGGGTGGCTACGACTCGGCGGCGATGACCGCCGGACCGGCGAACGCGCGGGCGGCCATGGAGGCGGCCTCTCGCCGGAGCCCGCCCCGGCGGATACCGTTGGCAGCGGCCGCGAAGGCCTCGAGGTACGGCACCATCCTCGCCGAACCGGCCGCCGAGGCCTGAGCCGCCCCGAGGAGCTCGGGCCCGGTGGGGGCCTCACGGTCGGAGAAGTGCCGCTCGAGGCCCTCGCGCAGCAGCCGCATCGCCTCGCTGCGCTGCTGCGAGACGGCGGAGGAGGTGATGCCGAGCTCGGCGGCGACGTCCTTGACGGCCCGGCCCTCGAGGTAGATCGCGGTGACGATGGCGCGCAGCCGCTCGGGAAGCGCCTGCACTGCGGCCCGGAGGTACTGTGTGCGCTCGGCCGCGAGCACGGCGTCCTCCGGTGCTACCGCCTCGGCCACGAGCGCCTCCGCGGCGTCGTCGAGGGCACCGACGGTGCGGGCGGCGTCGGCGAAGCTGTCCCGCACCTGCTCGCGGGTGAGGCCGAGGGCGGTGGCGAGCTCGTCCTCGGTGGGCTGCCGCCCGAGCCCGCCGGCGAGCGCCTCGGCGGTGGCCTGGACGGCCTTGATGCGCTTGCGCGTGCCGCGCCCCGCCCAGTCGAGCGAGCGCAGCTCGTCGGAGAGCGCGCCCGTGATGCGCCGCCGGGCGTAGGCGCCGAACGGGACGCCGGTCGAGGGGTCGTAGGAGTCCGCGGCCAGGACGAGGCCCAGCGCGCCCACGGAAGCCATGTCCTCGCGCGAGAGGTGGGTGGCCCGCGCGCACAGGTCGGAGACCAGGTAGCCGACGAGCGGCAGATTCTGCAGGACGAGGCTGTTGCGCTCTCCGATATCCACGTGCACCCCTGTGAGACCAAGCCGGCGTGAAGCCCATGGAGGGACATCGACGACCCCAGCCGTCACCTCATTGGACATGTACATTCTTATCCTGACAACGTTGTACATGTCCATTCGCTGCGCATGACACGCCGTGTCACGTGCGAAAAAAAGGGGTGGTGCGGCCTCTCAGGCCTGCTCGGAGGGCAGCGCCGCAGGGGGCAGGCCGCGCAGCACCTCGGCGGCGTCGGCGTGCGTCGCGGCGCGGTTCGCATCCGCCACGGCCTCGAAGATCTCCTCGCGCTTGACCGTCAGGTGGCGCGGTGCCTCGATGCCGATGCGGATGCCCTCGCCGCCTCGGCTCTCGAGGAACGTGATGACGATGTCCTCGCCGATCATGATCTTCTCACCGGGCTTGCGGGTCAGGACGAGCATGGTGTTCCCCTTCCGTGGGTAGCGGGCGTGGCGCCCTCAGAGCACCGTCCGTGGTGCTGGCGATCCGTCCACCCAGCCTAGGGGAATCCCCAGGCGGTTGACGGTGTGGGCTGTGCGGGTCTCCCCCGCGCCGAGGACCGCGAGCGCGTCGACCGGCAGGGTGCCGCGCACCCGATCGGTCCACTCCGCGGTGTCCTCCGGCTTGTGGCGCGCGTCCACCACGAGCCAGACCTGGTCGGCGGCGAGCTCGGCGGCGGCCTCGAGGTGGGGCAGCCCGTCGGCGAGCAGGCCGAGCGAGCAGGCCACGAGGACGGCCCTGTCCTCCTCGACGGCGGCGGCGCGCGCCGCGACGGCATCCCACCGGCCGTCGAGGTGCGGCCGGTCCGCGAGGCCGACGGCGCCCGCCCCGTACAGCTCCCACCCCGCCTCCGGGCCGGGGTGCTCCGCCGGCCCCTGCTGGTCGGCCGCCCCCGCGCGCTCGGCCATCGACTGGACCACGGCGCCCGCCGCTCCCCCGATCCCGAGGACCAGGACGAGATCGCCGGCGGCGGACAGCGGCGTGGGGACCGCGCCGGCGTCGACCTCGCGGCGCAGCCGCTGCAGGAGCGCATCGAAGCCGGTCGCCTCGGTCGAGACCGCCCGGTGCGGCCGGTCCGCGGCAGGCGCCCCGGCACCACCGGGGCCGCGGGCAGCGCCGCCTTCAGCGGGGTCGGCGGCGGGTCCGGGGTCGTGGCGCCCGGGGGGCGCGCGCACCGTGCGGAGGGCGTCCTCGGCGCTCTCGGCCTCCTCCAGCAGCGCGGCGATCCCGGTGCGGGCCGTGAGCACATGCGGCAGGGCGGGGGCACCGGCCGCGGTGGGCAGCCCGCCCTCGTCGGGGACGTGGACCGTGACCTCGATGTGGCGGCGTCCGAGGAAGCCGCCGAGACCGCTGTCGAGGACGCGCTCGGCGCGGACGATCCGGGCCGCGGCGCCGTAGGTCTGGAGGGCCTCGCGGGCGAGGTCCTCGAGGGAGGCGCCCCTAAGCTGGAACTGCTGAGCCAAGGCGCACCACCCCGATCGTCTCGATGGCCAGCTCCGCGGACGTCACCTCAGCGTAGGAGAGCACTGGAACGCCGGCGGGCGGGTGGGGCACGAGCCTGCGCAGCGCCGGCCTCAGCATCGGCGCGCACACGAGCACCGCGGCCCTGCCGGCGGACTCGGCGGCGGCCACGGCGGAGCTGAGCGAGGTGAGGATCGCGTCGAGCTTGCCGGGGTCCATTACGAGCTGGGTCCCGGTCTCCCCCGGGCGCAGGTCCTGGACGAGGGTCTGCTCGAGCACCGGCTCCACGGTGACGACGGAGAGCCGGCCGTTCTCGGCAAACCGCGCGACGAGGGCCGGCCCGAGGGCCAGCCGCGCCGCCTCGATGAGGCCTTCGGGATCGGCGGAGGCCTTGGCCCGCAGCGCGAGGGCCTCGTAGATGCGGGTGAGGTCGTTGATGGGCACCTGCTCGGACAGGAGGCCCTGAAGCACGCGGTGGAGCTCGGCGAGGGTCAGCAGCGCCGGAGTGAGCTCCTCGACCGCCGCCGGGCTCGTGGCCCGCACCCCCTCGGTGAGCACCCGGACGTCCTCGCGCGAGAGGAGGCGGGCGGCGTTGGCGGTCACGATCGAGGACAGGTGGGTGACGAGCACGCTCACGCGGTCGATCACGGTGGCGCCGGTCATCTCCGCGCTGTGGCGCATCTCCGCGGGGATCCACTTGCCGGCGAGGCCGAAGACGGGCTCGACGATGGCGGTCCCGGGCAGCGCGTCGAGGAAGTCGCCGAGCGCGAGGAGCCTGCCGGTGGGGGCGGTGCCGCGCCCGGCCTCGACGCCGGCGACCCGGATGGCATACGTGGCCGGCGGGAGCTCGACGCTGTCGCGGGTGCGCACGGCGGGGATGACGACGCCGAGGTCCATGGCGACCTTGTGCCGCAGCGACTTGACCCGGGCCAGCAGGTCGTCCGGCGAGCCGCCCACGAGGTCCACGAGGTCCGGGGCGAGCAGGATCTCGAGCGGATGGACCCGCATCTGCTCAAGGAGCAGCTGGTTCGGGTCCGGCTCCGGTGCGGCGTCCGCGGAGGCGGCGGCAGCAGCGGCGTCGTCCGCGGGCTTCACCCGGCGCGAGGCGAGGATGAGGAAGGCGCCGACGCCGAGGAAGGGCAGCGGCGGCATGCCCGGGATGAGGGCCATGACCACGGCGGCGCAGCCCGCGATGAGCAGGGCGTTGCGGGACTGGGAGAGCTGCTTCGACGCGGCCTGGCCGAGGTCCGCCTCGGCGTTGGAGCGGGTGACGATCATGCCGGTCGAGACGGCCATGAGCAGGGCGGGGATCTGGGTGACGAGCCCGTCGCCCATGGTCAGGAGGCTGTAGGTCCCCACGGCGTCGCCGAGGGAGAGGCCGCGCTGGGCCATGCCCACGCCGATGCCGCCGACGATGTTCACCACGATGATCACGATCCCGGCGATCGCGTCTCCCTTGACGAACTTCGACGCGCCGTCCATGGCGCCGTAGAAGTCGGCCTCGGCGGAGACCTCCGCGCGCCGCTGGCGGGCCACGACGTCGGTGATGAGTCCGGCATTGAGGTCGGCGTCGATGGCCATCTGCTTGCCCGGCATGGCATCGAGTGTGAACCGGGCCCCGACCTCGGCCACGCGCTCGGCGCCCTTGGTGACCACGACGAACTGGATGACCACGAGGATCACGAACACGACCGCGCCGATGATGAGGGACCCGCCCACGGTGACCTTGCCGAACGCGGCGATGACCTGGCCCGCGAAGCCCTGCCCGAGCACGAGGCGCGTGGAGGCGACGTTGAGGCCGAGCCGGAACAGGGTCGCGACGAGCAGCAGGGAGGGGAACACGGAGAAGTCGAGCGGCTTCTTCACGAACATGCTCGTGAGCAGGATGACCAGCGCGAGCAGGATGTTGCACACGATCAGGACGTCGAGCAGCGGTGCCGGGACGGGCACCACGAGGAGCAGGACGATGCCGACGATCCCGATCGGCACGGCGAGCCGGGAGAGGGTGCGGTTCACAGCGGGGCTCCTCGGGTCGGAAAGGGCGGTGTGGGTGGGACAGCAGGCATGGGTGGGACGGCAAGCATGGGTGGCACAGGGAGGGCCGGCGGGGCACCAGGCACCAGGCGGCCGGAAGGCACCGCCGGCCGCTGCGGGACGGTGTGGACGCCGGCCGCGGCGCCGCGGGCCTTGAGGGCCATGACGAACGCGAGGACGCCGGCGACCGCGGTGTAGTACTCGAGCGGGATCTCCTGCCCGAGCTGGCATGTGCCGTGCAGGGCCCGTGCGAGCGGGACGTCGCGGACCATGGGAACGCGTTCCTTCTCGGCCTCCTCGCGGATGCGGGCGGCGACGGTTCCGGCGCCCTTCGCGACGATGCGCGGGGCGGACTTGCCGGGCTCGTAGCGCAGGGCCACGGCCACGTGGGTTGGGTTGACGAGGACGACGTCGGCACTCGCCACGGCGGCGATCATGCGGTTGCGGGACATCGCCAGCTGCCGGGAGCGTCGCTGGGAGCGGACGAGCGGGTCGCCCTCGCTCGTCTTGGTCTCCTCCTTGACTTCCCGCTTGGTCATGCGGGTCTTGGTGCGATTGCGGCGCATCACGACCGCGACGTCCGCGATGGCGAGCAGGACCCCCGCCGCGACCGCGAACTGCAGCAGGGACGCCGCTCCGTTGCCCGCCTCGGCCAGCAGGCCCGTGATGGGGAGTCCGCCGGCGGAGAGCAGGACGGGCACGAGGCCCTGCACCACGTTCCACAGCACGAGCCCCACCACGGCCGTCTTCGCGAGGGCCTTCACCCCGCCCCAGAGGGCCTGGACGCCGAACATGCGCTTGAGCCCCTGGGCGGCGTTGAAGTTCTCGAACGAGGCCTTGAACCGCTTCACGTGCACGCCGCCCTGCAGGGCGGAGCCGGCGAGGACCGCGGCGAAGACGGCCGCGACGAGGGGCCCGACGGTACCGGCGAGGGAGCCGAACCCGTCGGTGAGCGCCGCGACCGCCTTGGCGGGATCGGGGCTAGCGGCGACGGAGGCAGCGGTGAACAGCTGGGCGGCGCCGGCGTCCGCGGCGCGGGAGACGGTGGAGGGGAGCATGATGGCCCCGACCCCGACGGCGAGCCACGCGGTGAGGTCCTGCGAGCGGGAGAGCTGGCCCTTGGACCGGACCTCGCGCAGGCGTTTGTCGGTGGCCTTCTCGGTGCGCTCCTGGGAGTCCGCCATCACCTCACCCCCATCAGGAGGGAGGCGGCCTGCTGGGCGAGCGCGGCGACGACCCGGGGCAGGGCGAGGAACATGACGCCGGCGAGGCCGAGCGTGATGAGGACCTTGAGCGGGAAGCCCATCTGGAACGCGTTGAGGGCGGGGGCGACACGGGTGAGGAGGCCGAGCCCCACGTCGGCGAGGAAGAGGACCGCCATGAGCGGACCGGCGATCTGGACGGCGGAGACGAACATGCCGGTCGCCGCGGTGGCCATCGCCGCCACGGGCTTGGCCAGGTCGAGGCCGCCGCCGAGCGGGATGGCCGTGACGCTGCCGGTCAGGCCCGCGAGGACCACCTGGTAGCCGTCCGAGGAGAACAGGAGCGCGAGGGCCGCCATCTGCACGAGCCGGGTGAACTGGGCCCCGTTGACCATGCTCTGCGGGTCGTAGCCCTGCGCGAGCTGGAACCCGCCGGAGAGGTCGATGAGGGAGCCTGCTGCCTGGAGCGCGGCGAAGACGAGGTAGACGAGGAAGCCGAGGGCGAGGCCGGTGACGAGTTCGAGGACGAGTCCGGTGACGAAGCCGGCCGTGTCGAGCGGCTGCCGCCCGGCGGCCGCCCGGGAGGACACGGCGAGCCCGAGCCCCACGCCGAGCATGGCCTTGATGCGGGCAGGGAACGCGTTGTGGGAGAACGGGGGGGCGATGAAGAGGAATGCCGTCATGCGGACGGCGGCGAGCATGACGGCCTCGATCCAGCCTTGGTCGATGGGGATGTCCATGCGGCCCTCACACCGATCCGAGGAGGGAGGGGAGCCTGGCGAAGAGGTCGTTGGTGAAGGAGACCATCTCGGAGATCATCCAGTGCCCGCAGACCACGAGGGCCACGGCGACGGCCACGGCCTTGGGCACGAAGGAGAGGGTGGCCTCCTGCAGCTGGGTGATCGACTGCACGAGGGAGACCGCGAGCCCGACCACGAGGGCGGTGACGAGGACCGGGGCGGAGAGCTTCGCCGCGGCGAGGAGGCCCTGCAGGAGGATGTCGAGGACCGCGGAGGTGTTCACGAGGGGCCTCCGTGGTAGCTCTGGATGAGCGCGGTGATGATGAGCCCCCAGCCGTCCACGAGGATGAACAGCAGGATCTTGAACGGCAGCGAGATCATCACCGGCGGGAGCATCATCATGCCCATCGACATGAGCGCGGCGGAGACCACGAGGTCGATGATGAGGAACGGGATGAAGATGACGAACCCGATGATGAACGCCGAGCGCAGCTCCGAGATCATGAACGCGGGGATGAGCGTCTGCAGCGGGGTGGCCGCGGGGCTGGCGGGGTTCTCGAGCCCGGCCGCCCGGGTCATGAGGGCGATGTCCTCCTGGCGCGTGTGCGCGACCATGAACTTGGACAGCGGCCCGCTGGCCGCCGTGAACGCGTGGCCGAAGTCGAGGTGGCCGCCGAGGTAGGGCTGGACGGCGAGATTGTTGATGTCGCTGACCACCGGCCACATGATGAACAGGGACAGGAACAGGGCCAGGCCGGCGAGGACCTGGTTGGGCGGCACGGACGCGAGCCCGAGCGCGTTCCGGGTCATCGCCAGGACCACGAAGATCTTGGTGAACGAGGACATCATGAGCAGCAGCGCGGGCGCGACCGAGAGCAGCGTGATGCCGATGAGGGTCACGACCGCGGAGGATGGCGCGTTGTCCGGCGTGTTGATCTGCAGGGTCAGTCCGCCGCTGCCGCCGGGGGCGGCGGGGGCAGTCGGGTCGCCGGGGCCGGCCGGGCCGGCGGGCTCGAGCGGCAGACCGGCGGCGTGGCCCGCCGCGGCGCCTGCGAGGAGGAGCGCGATCGCGGCGAGGGCCGCGAGGGCGAGGAGCACGACGGCGCGGGGCACCCACGAGGGCACCCGCCCCTTCCGCGCGTCCAGCGAGAGGGTCACGGCCGGCGCCCGGCGCGCAGCGCGCCGGCTGCGAGCCGCCACGTGCCGGGATCGAGGAGGGAGCCGGCCAGCGGCGCCGGCTGCTCGGCGAGCCGTCCCTGCTGGGCTGCCAGCTCGGCGTCGAACGACGCCGCGTGGCGGGCCGCGCGGCGGGTCGCGGCGGCGGTGCCCTCAGCCTCCACGGGTTCCGGGGCCGGGGCCTCGGCGGTGTGCAGGATGCTGATGCCGTGCTCGGTGACGCCGAGCATGAACCGCTTCCCGTCCGTGTCCACGAGCACCACGGAGGCCTTGGGCCCCACGCTCTGCCGGGAGACGACGCTCAGGGGCCTGCCCTTGGCCGCGGCCGGCCCGCGGCGCAGGCGCCGGTACAGGAGCCACATGACCCCCAGCACGGCGCCGAGCGAGACGAGGACCCGCAGGCCCAGCATGAGCGAGTCCATTCAGCGCTGGGCCTCGGCGGTGTCGAGGATCCGCGAGATGCGCACGGCGTAGTCCTGGTCGACGACGACGACCTCGCCGAGCGCGATCCGGCGCCCGTTGAGGAGCACGTCCACGGGCGCCCCGGCCGAGCGGTCGAGCTCGATGACCTTGCCCGGTTCCATGGCGAGGGCCTCGCGGATGCTCATGCGGGTTCGGCCGATCTCCACCGTCAGCGCCATCTCCACGTCCTGGATGCGGCCGAGCCGGTCCGCGAACGTCCCGGGGTCCTCGGCCTGCCAGGCCTCGTCCGCGAGCCGCACGGCGAACCAGCCGAAGGGGGCGGCGCCGTCGGAGATCTCGTACACCGCGACGCCGTCGGCGTCGGGTCCGCCGGTGAGGAGCCCGGCAGGATCGCCCTCGACGAGCTCGGACAGGACTCCGTCGCCGAGCGCCGCGGCGGCGCGTTCGAGCGCGGGCCGGAGCACCGCCGTCGTGCGCGCGGCCGGGCCGCCGCCCGCCTCGGCGACGAAGCCGGTGTCCACGAGGCCGAGCGCGATCTCGGCCGTGGCGGGCCCGATGAGGGAGGCCGAGACGACGGCCGCCACGGGGGCGGAAACCCCTACGGCCGGTCCGGAGACGCGCAGGCCCGGGACGGGGAGGGCGGCCGCGAGCTGCTCGGCGGCGGAGGCGGTGCGGGCCGGGGTGCTCACGGGCGGTACTCCTTGATGGCGACGGCGGGGTGGGATGCCGCGGGGTGGGGTGCGGCAGGGTGCGAGGCGGGCGTTGCGGGCGGCCCCTGGGGCGCGGCGTCGGGCGGTGGCGCGGTGAGCGCGACGATGCGGGCCGCGGCCCGGGACCCGCTGCGGACCACCATTGCCTGGGCGAGGTCCCGGCCGCCCACGCTCACGCGGAACGGCTCGCGTTCGTGGTGGGGCAGCGGGATGGTGTCTCCGACGGCCAGGGCGAGGACCTGTTCAGGGGTGATGGTCGCCTCGGCGAGCCGGACGGCGACCTCGACGGGCACCTCGGCGAGCTGGCGGCGCACCAGCTGGGGGGCGTCCTCGGCGCTGGCCACCGGGTTCACGGCGCCCAGCTGCGGCAGCAGCGCGTCGGCGGGGATCGCGACGGTCACCGCGGTGGCGGACTCCCCCACCCGGACGGTGAACGCGACGACCACCATGAGGTCCGCGGTCGCTGCCGCCTGGGCGAACTGGGAGTTGTGCTGGATGGACTCGACCCTGGCCGTGTCGGGCAGTAGGGGGCCGAGCGAGTAGGCGAGGACGTCGAGCGCCTCGTCCACGAGGTTCTTCACCAGCGCGTGCTCGAGGGGGGTGAACTTGCGTTCGAGGCCTGCCTTGTCCACGTGGCCACCGAGCATCCGGGCCACCCAGCCGAGGGCGGCCGGGGTGGGGAACTGGACGACCATCTTGGCGTGGTGCTCACCGAGGACGCAGCGGACCATGGTGGTCACGGGGACCAGGGACGCCACGTACTCGTCATAGGTCTGCACCAGGAGCGACTCGGTGGTGACGGTGGACTTGGTGCGGACCTTCGCGGTCAGCTGGGTGCCCCACTGGCGGGCGAACGAGTCGAAGGCCGCCTCGAGGATGCGGCTGTGCTCGCGCGCGAGAGTGGTGGGACGCCGGAAGTCGTACGGCTCGGCGGTTCTGGCCTGGGGCATGCCGAGGTCCTGCGCAGTCACGCCCTTCACTATCGGCAGGCGGGGACGGGCGGTAAGGGGCTCTGGCCGAGGCCGGCAGCGACCGCCGGCCCCTGCCAGAGCACTGGGGAAGCGGGAGGGGCGGGCTCGTCCCGGAGCCCGCCCCTCCCCCGTCTACTCTTCGGGTCCCTCGTCTTCTCCGGCGGAGGGGTACCCCTCTTCCTCGGCTCCGGGCGGGTAGTCCTCGTCGCTGCCCGGAATCCCCTCGGCCTGCTCCAGCAGGTCAGCCTCCGAGGCTTCGGCGTCCATCCGGGGCCGGGAGGTCTCCTCGGACGCAAGGACCGGGGCGTGCTGCTCCGCGTAGTCCGCCTCCGGCGCCTCCACCGGGGGGCTGCCGACAGGATCGGCCTGCGCGGCCGGCTCCGCCGGAAGGGCCTGCTCGAAAGCGTCGGCCTCGGGCTTTTCCTCAGTCATCGCCATGCCTCCTACTGTCCGTTCCGGTGGTACCCCCAGTGCGTTCCCGGCCCACGGCGTCCCCAAACCGCCGGCGGCGCACGTCCTCGAGTCCGCTCGCCCACCCTGCGCGGATCCACCTAGGCCGCGAAGGTGAGGCTGACGGTGAGCGGCGCCGAGGGGAACTGGGTGCCGATGGTGGAGGACTGCGCGCCGAGCGCTGCCGCGACGGGGCGGAGCGGGCCGGCCAGCACGACGGCGATCGAGCCGAGGACGGCGACCACCTTCGTGGCGGCGGTCGCCAGGCCGTGGTGCCACGGACTCCTCGGCGCATAGACACGGGCCACGACGTAGGACGCCAGGGCCGCCCACGCCTGGACCGCCGCGTAGACGCCCAGGGCGCCGTCGCGGTCCAGGGCCGCACGGCCTGCCGTCAGCCGCCCGTCGGACTCGACGTCGTGCCGGCATTCCTCCAGCACCCGCGAAACCAGCCGGACGACGTCCTCCTCGATCTCCCCGACCCACGCGCTGATGTCAGGAAGCCTCTGGTCCGCCTCGGCGAGCTCACGCTCGAGGGAGTCGATTCGCCGCTCGACCTCGGCGCGGAGTTCCTCGCTGGGTCCGTTCATCGCGCACCTTTCGCGTCGCGCACCGCTCGCCTCCGTGGAGCACTGATTCTGCATGCTGCCGGTGCCGTGGTCCAGAGTCGAACTGCCCTGACTACTTCTGCGCCGCCCGCGCCTTGAGCGCCTCCGGGATGAGCGCCCGGACCTCCTCGGACTGGTCGGAGAGCACGACGACGTCGACGCGGCGGTTCTGCTCGTAGTCGGCGTCGCTCGTGCCCGTGTTCGCGGGCCGGGAGGAGCCGTAGCCGGTGGCGCCGACCCGGGCGCCCGGCAGCGCATCGCGCTCGACCATCACGCGAAGCACCTTGGTGGCCCGCTCGGAGGAGAGCTCCCAGACCGAGGGGTAGCCCGTGATGAGGTTCGCGGCGTGCCCCTCGACCGAGACGTGCAGCGGCGTAGGGACGATCACGGGCGTGATCGCGTCGAGCACGCCCACGGCGCGCGGGGTGAGCGCCGAGCTGTCCGGGCTGAAGAACGTCTGCGACCCGACGAGACGCACGGTGAGCCCGCGCTGGTCGATCGTGAACTGCACGTCCCCGAGGAGGCCCTTCGCGTCGAGGCGCGCGGTCATCTGCTCCTTCAGGGCCGTGAGCCTCTCGACCTCCTTGGTCGCCAGGGCGAGGCTCGAGAAGCCCTCGGTGTCCTTGCTGGCCTTGTCCGGCGGGACCACGGTACCGGTGGCGGTGTCGATCTTCTGGGTGACGGTGGTGCCGAAGCCCGTCGCGAGGGAGTTGCGCAGCTTCTCGAACCGGTTCTGGTCCACGGTGGACATCGCGTAGAGCACCACGAACAGGCAGAACAGGACCGTGATCATGTCCATGTAGGAGATCGCCCAGCGCTCGTCGACGTGGAAGGGCTCGGGGGGCTTGCGCGGGGTGCGGCGTCGGCTCACGCGGCGGCCCTCATCTTCTCCTTCGCGTCCGCCCTGCCCCGGTCCTTGACGTGGTGCTCGGGGACCATCGCGCGGAGGCGGTCCGCGAGGAGCATGGGCTGGGCCCCGCCCTGGACGGCCAGGATGCCCTCCATGATGAGCGTCATGCGCTCGATCTCGAGCTCGGACAGGCGGGCGATGCGGGCCGAGATCGGGAGCCAGATGAAGTTGGCGGAGAGCAGGCCCCACAGGGTCGCGATGAACGCGCTGGCGATCATCGGGCCCAGTGACGTGGGGTCGGAGAGGTTCTCGAGCACGTGGGTGAGCGAGACCACCGTGCCGATGATGCCCATGGTGGGGGCGTAGCCGCCGAGGGCGGCGAAGAACTTGGAGTCGGCGTGGTCGGCGCGGGACTTCGTGCCGATCTCGTCCTCCATCATGATGCGCAGCTCCTCGGCGTCGGTGCCGTCGGCCACGTTCTGCAGCGCGCGCGAGAGGAAGGGGTCCTTCGTGTCGGTGGCCTCGGCCTCGAGCGAGAGGAGGCCCTCGGCGCGCGCCTTCTCCGCGAGGGCGATGATCTTGTCGATGCTCTCCTGCGGCCTCGGGGCGCGGCCGGTCGCCGCCCGCGGGACGGCCCGGAAGGCGCGCAGCGTGTCCTTGAGGGTGTTGCCGGCGAGGCCGACGGCGATGGTGGCCCCGAAGACGAGGATCATGGGCGGGGGCAGGATGAGGGCCGTGACGCTCGCGCCCTCCATCGACACGATCGCGACGACGGACCCGAACGCGAGGACGAGTCCGACGATGAGTGACGGGTCCATAGTGGTGTTCTCCTAGCGCTGGGTGGGGCGCAGGGGCGTGGCCCCCGGGCCTGGATCGTTCTCCGCTGTCCCCCGCACGAGGCTGAGCTGTTGCCCCTGGCCCACCGTGAGCCCGCGTGCTGTGGCGAGCACGAGGGCGCGGTAGTCCGCGATGAGCCCGATGATCTCGGCGAGGCTCTCCCGCACCACGTAGGTGGCGCCACCGACCATCACGAGGGTCGTGTCAGGGTTCTCCTGCACGCGCTCGATGAGGTCTGGGTTGACTGCGAAGCGTGACCCGTTGAGGCGGGTGACTGCGATCATGGGGCCGTTCTTCTGCTCGGGGGCGAGGCTCGCGGCCTCGCCCCCCACTATCGGCCGCCCTGTCCGCGGCGTAAGGCCGCTGCTTTGGTCGGCAAAGGAGTGGCTCCTGCCTCGGGAGGGGGAAGCGCTGTCTCCTCCATGTGGAACGGCCCACGAGGCTTCGACGCCGAAACTGGCTGCCCAGCATCTGATGACATCCGGACGGAGGCTCGGACGGCCCGGGGGCACGGAAGGCGCCCCGGCCGGCCAATGGCCTCCCTCCGGACCGGGCGCCAGCCGGACGCCTCCCGCACGTGCGCGCATGCGGACTGGCACAGCAAGGGTCAGTGGCCGTCGCACGATTGGCACCGTGTCTACCCAGAGCGCCCGCGATCGCTGACAGGGCCGGACGGGTCGTTGTCACCGTCGAGCACATCCCCGCCGACGTCGCCCACGCCGCCGCCCTCGCCCAGGCGACCGCCCCGTCGGGCTCCTCGAGCTCCACGCCGAGAAGACCGGCAACATCGTCGCCGCGCATGGCGAACCCGTCCCACGTGCCCGGAGGCTGTCAGCATCCCGTCTGGGTTCAGAGACGCAGCCGTCGGGTAAGCCCTCTTCGGCTGGAGCCCACGGGTGCTCGCAGACCCGGCGCGCGTCCGCGCGTCCATCACTCATCGGACCGCACGCAGAGGCAGTCCCTTAGGAACGAACGAGGACCATGGCGGAACAGGACCACAAGCAGCAGGGCGGATGGCTTCCCGGGCAGGAGGACCTCGAGGCATGGCTTCAGGGTCATGCCGAGCGCACGGCCGGCTCCGAGGCGGAAACCCAGTGGCATCCGGCCGTGCAGCGGTTCCGCCGGCTCGTGACGTCGGACCCGACCCTGCGCATGTACGCGACCCGGATGATCGAGCAGGTGCCCTCCTCGAAGCCGTATCAGCAGCGGCACCTGCACAGCTTCGAGCAGATGCTGTCCCTGGTCAACGCCGTCCTGACCACGGCGCCGGAGTTCAGCGACGGGTCGATGGTCACGACCCCGATGGCCGGCATCCTCGACTGGACCACGGGCACGGCCGCCGGTTTCGCGTTCTACCGCGACCCGCGGGTGAACGAGGGCCTCAAGGACATCCTCAACGCCTGGTGCGCCTTCCTGGACAGCGAGGAGTCGCTGTATGTGCTCAACGACTCGGACACGGGCTGGAAGAGCGACACGGCCCAACGGGTGGTGGGCATGAACCAGTTCGCCCACGACCCCGACGACCCGCACTGGGGATTCACCTCCTGGAACGACTTCTTCACCCGCCGGTTCGCCGACGGGCAGCGGCCGGTGGACCGCCCCGACGACGACCGGGTCATCGTCAGCGCCTGCGAGTCCACGCCGTACAAGCTCAGCACCGGTGTGCAGCGCCGGGACGAGTTCTGGGTCAAGAGCCAGCCCTACTCGCTCGAGGACCTGCTCGCGGACGACCCGGCCGTCGACGAGTTCGTCGGCGGGACCGTCCACCAGGCCTTCCTCAGCGCCACGAACTACCACCGCTGGCACAGCCCAGTCTCGGGCACCGTGGTCCGCGCCTACGTCCAGCCCGGCACGTACTTCTCGGAGGCCGACTCGGAGGGCGCGGACGCGGTGGAACCCACCAACTCCCAGGCCTATCTGGCCCATGTCGCCAGCCGCGCCATCATCCTCATCGAGGCGGACAACCCGACAATCGGGCTCGTCGCCGTCGTGCCGGTCGGGATGATCGAGGTCTCCTCCTGCGTCATCGGGGAGCAAGTGGTCCCCGGACAGCACCTCGAGAAGGGCGAGGAACTCGGATACTTCCAGTTCGGCGGCTCCACCCAGTGCCTTCTCTTCCGGCCCGGCGCCGTTGAGTCCTTCGCCCTGCAGGCCATCCCGCAGACCGCCGCCACACCCGTCCACGTCCGCTCCCACTTGGCCACCGCTGCCAGCGCCGGGGAGCGGACAACCTAGGCCGGGCCCGTCCGGCAGCCGGGCTGCCCCGCGGACTTCTGCAGTTCCCGTCCTTTTTAGCGCTTGAGGTCCACGAGCTCCTGGAGCACCTGGTCCGAGGTGGTGATGATGCGCGCGTTGGCCTGGAAGCCGCGCTGGGCCACGATGAGGTTGGTGAATTCCTGGGACAGGTCCACGTTGCTCATCTCGAGCGCGCCACCGGCCAGGGTGCCGAACCCCGGGTCGCCGGCCTGGCCGATCTGGGCCGTGCCGGAGTTCGCGGTGACCGTGTAGGAGGAGTCGCCGGCCTTCTCGAGCCCGGAGGGGTTGGTGAACTTGGCGAGGGCGATCCGGCCCACGGTCTGCTTGAGGCCGTTGCTGAAGGAGCCGATCAGGGAGCCGTCAGAGCCGAGGGTGAAGGCCTCGAGCGTGCCGGCGGAGGAGCCGTTCTGGCTCGTGGCGGCCACGGTGGTCATCCCCGCGTAGCCCGTCACAGGGCCGAGGTCCACGGTGATGCCGCCGACGGCGAGCGTGCCGCCCGCCGTCTGCTTGCCGCCCGCGAAGGCGAGGGTGCCGGCACCGGTGGCCCCGTCGGCGTCGGCGGCGGCGACGTCCCACCCGCCGGCGGTCTTCGTGAAGGTCAGCGCGAGGTTCCGGGCGGTGCCGTTCGCGTCGAACACCTTGATGTCCCGCTCGAGGGACGTGCCGGCAGCGGCGTCGGAGGGCAGGTTGCCGTCCACACCGACCTGGCTCGTGGCGACCGCGGGGATCGTGGCGGTGGGCGAGAGGGTGACGTCACCGATCGGGGAGCCCGTGTTGACCACCCCGGCGGCGTTCGCGGTCCAGCCTTGGAGGATGCCGCCGTCGGGCCCCACGAGGCGTCCGCCGGCGTCGAAGCCGAACGAGCCGGCCCGGGTGTAGAGCTGCTGTCCGCCGCGGCTCGTGATGAAGAACCCGTCGCCGGCGATCATCATGTCCGTGGCCTTGCCGGTGGTCTGCGCGGAGCCCTGGGTGAAGTTCGTGGTGACGGCCGCGACCTTCACGCCGAGGCCGATCTGCGCCGGGTTGGTGCCGCCGGTGGCCGGCTGCGGCCCGCTGGCGCCCTGGGTCAGCTGGGAGAGCGTGTCCTCGAACTGGGTCGAGGAGCCCTTGAAGCCGGTGGTGTTCACGTTGGCGATGTTGTTGCCGGTGACGTCCAGCATGGTCTGGTGGGCGCGCAGGCCCGAGATGCCGGAGTAGAGCGAGCGGAGCATGGTGGCTGCCTTTCGTCGGGCGGTAAGGGAGGCGGGGCGGGGCTGGTCAGGAAAACAGGAGGGGTCAGGCGCCGGCGATGCCGGTGATCGCTTCGAGCGGGACCGAGGTGCCGCCGATCGTCACCGTCGGCGCGGCTCCGGTGTAGGAGACGCTGCTGGGGGTGCCGACGGCGGCGGTGCCGTCCGCGCCGAGGTAGGTCACGGCCTTGCCGATGAGGGCCGCCGCGGCGGCGCGCTGCTGCATGCTCAGGCCCTGGGCGCTGTCCGTGGCCAGCTGGGTGAGCTTCTCCATCATGGACAGCTGCGTGGTCTGGTTGATCATCGCGTTGGTGTCCATGGGCGAGCTGGGGTCCTGGTTCTTCAGCTGCGTGACGAGCAGGTCCATGAAGACCGTCGAGTCCATGGTCTGCTTGGGGGCCCGGACCGGGGCCGACGAGGTCAGGCTCGTGCTCCCGACGGGGCCGATGGGGCTTCCGACGGAGCCGATGGGGCTGGTGCTCATGGGTGCCTTTCTCTCAGACGAGGATGTCGAGGCCAGAGGCCGTGGGGGCGGTGGTGGGCGGTGCGCCGGGCGCTGCCGGCGGCGCGCCCGGGTCCAGAGGGATTCCGCCGCTCCCCCGTCCGGAGGGGTGGCCTCCCGCGGTGCTTCCCGGCTGGCCGTGGGCGGATCCTCCCGCCGCGCCTCCCGCGGGGCCCCCGGGCTGGCTGCCGGGCTGCCCGCGGTCCCCCTGGGCTCCCGGCTGCTGCGGGGCGCCGCGCTGGGAGAGGTCGAGGCTCGCGCCGAGCCCGGTCCCGGCGAGGTCGCGGCGCAGGTCGGGCAGCACGGCGTGCACGGCGGCGCGGCCGGCGTCGGTCGGGGCGAAGAGCTCGATCCGGACCCCGTCCGGCCCGATGCGTGCCTGCACCGTGACCGGGCCGAGGTTCTCCGGGGTGACCTTCACGGTCATGAGGTGCTCGCCCGGGCCGGCCTGCGCGAGGGTCGCCACGGGTTGGGAAAGCTGGCCGGCGAACCCCTGCGGCGGCACCGCCGGGCCGCGCACGACGGCGGTCGGCAGCACCGCGCCTACCGTCGCCGCCGGGAGGGGCGCCGCGGGGAGCCCGGTGGTGGCGGCTGCTGCTGCGGCGGACGACGCGAGGTCGGCCGGCCCCTGGCCGGCCGGCGTGCCGCCAGGCAGTGTCGGAACCGACAGGGCAGAGCCACTCTGCGCCGAGCCAGGCAGAGCAGTACCACGCTGCGCCGAGCCAGGCAGAGCAGTACCAGGCTGCGCCGTACCAGACAGGGCCGTACCAGACAGGGCCGTACCAGACAGGACAGAGCCAGACAGGGCGGAGCCGGGCTGGACCGACTCCGGGCGGCCGGCGGACAGGTCCATGGGCGCGGAGCCGGACATGGCCGTGCCCGGCGCCGTCCCGGCACCGCCGAGTCTGGGCGCATTCGCGCTGCCCGCTAGGCCGAAGGCCCGGGAGGCGGATGATCCCGGAGTACCGGCCCCCATCGCCGGTGCTCCGGACGTCTGCACTGCGGCGCCAGGCCCTGCGGCTGCGGCCGCGGCTGCGGTTCCGGCCGCGACGAGCGCGGCGTCCGGGATGCCCGCCATGCCGTTGTCCCCCGCCGGAATGCCGGGCGCGCCAGTCGCGGCAGGTCCGGCCGCCATCGCGCCGCCAGTCGCCACAGCGCCGGTGCCCGCGCCGCTGCCGGGCACGCCAGCAACGGCAGGCAGCCCGACGGCCGGGGTGCCGGACGCGGCGGCGAGGCCCGCCGTCGTGCGCGCGGCGCCGGGGCCGGGGCCGGTGCCCGTGCCGGGGCCGGGAGCCTGCGCGGGACCCGCGGCGGCAGCCCCCGCATGGCCCGGGACGAATCCGGCGGGCGCCGCCGGGACCCCGGCGCCGGGTGCGGACTCGGTGTCCGCGTCGTCGTGGGAGCGGCGCGCCTCGGCAGGCCGGCTCCCAGAGTCCGGGGTCTGCCGTCCCCGGACGTCGGCGAGCGCCGCGGCGAACTGGTCCGGTCCCCCGCTCGCGGGCGTACCGCCGCGCGGGGTGGGCCGTGGGGCCGCGGCGGTCGCAGGAAGGGGCGGTGCGGCGGAGATGAGGGCGGGCATCAGGCGCCTCCGGGGTAGAGGGCGGCGACGACGGCGCGCGCCGTGGGCTCCCACCGGGCGTAGGCGCCGGGGTAGGCGGAGCGCTGCACGGCCTGGTCGGCGGCGGAGACGGGCATGCTCTGCCACCCGGGGATTGCGGTGAGGCGGTCCAGGAACATCCGGGTCGAGGCCCGGGGGTCCATCGCGTCCGCGACGGTGCCCCAGGAGAACTGGCTCCCGTTGACCTGCTGCTGGAACAGGCCCACGGAGTAGCCGTCGGTGCCCATGGCGGACGGATCGGGCGCGAGCGCCTGCGAGCCCGCGACCTTCGGGTTCCAGTACATCTTCAGCGAGGACTCCTGCAGCGCGGTGGCGATCGCGTCGACCGCGGCCTGGGCGGGCAGGCCCCGGGCACGGACCTCGCCGACGATCGTTCGGGCGTAGCCCAGCTGGGACGCGGTGAGGCCCGCCACGCCGGACGGCGCGGAGCCAGCAGCCGACCTGGTCACCGCTCCGGCGGCCGCCCCCGGCCCTGGGACTCCGCTGTCCGGCACGATCCGCCGGATCGCAGTGAGCCCGGTGTACTTCTCCCACGCGTCGCGGACCTGGATGGTCCTGCCCGGCTCGGGGGCGTCGATGGCCTTGCCGTTGCCGAGGTAGATGGCCACGTGCTCGCCGCCGAAGTCGATGAGGAGGTCGCCGGGCCTGGCGTCGGCGAGGGACGCGACGGGCGTGCCCTGGGTCATCTGGTCGTGCACGACGCGGGGCAGTGGGATGCCGAGGTCCTGGTAGACACGCTGGACGAACCCGGAGCAGTCCATGCCCGTGGCGGGGTCGGTTCCGCCCCACACGTAGGGCACGCCGACGTACTTCTGCGCCGCGGCCGCGACCTGCTCGCCCGTGACCCCGCCAGCGGCCCCGGCCGTGCTTCCGGCCGCGGCGAGGGCGGCCGTCCCGTCGGCCGGCGCCGCGGAGGCGGGGGCGAGGAGGCCCGCGAGGGCCTGGGCGAAGGCCGCGGCGGTCTGGGGCGTGGTCTGGGTGGCCGCCGGGCCGGCGCACTGCGCGGCGGCCGGGGCGGACGACGCCGGCCGTGCGGCTGCCGCGGGGTCGAACCCTGAGATGGTGGTCTGGATCTGGGCCACGCGGCCCATGGCCTCGGTGATGCTCATGCGCCACCGCTTCCCGCGCCGGGCAGGCCGCCGGGGCCGGCATCTGCGCCGGTGCCTGCCCCGTGGGCGTCCCGGAGCCGGGCGGCCGAGCCGAGCTCGTCGAGGACCACCTGCTCGGCGGCGAGCGCCGAGGCGGCGGCGGCGGCCGCGTGGCGGGCCTCGAGCTTCTCCAGGCCCACGGTGCGGGCGCGGGCGGCCCCGAACTCGCGCTCGGCCTCGTCCCGCTCGGCCTCGACCGTGGCGGTGAGGCTGCGCAGCTCGGTGAGCATGCTCATCGAGGAGGCCCGCGCGGCGGCGACGGCCAGCAGCGCGGCCGAGGTGTCGGCCTCGGACGGGATGCGCTCGGCCTCCGCGACGGACCGGCCCTCGCGCGCGGCGAGGGCGGCGAGGCGGGAGTTCGCGGCGCCGAGGTGGCCGGCGGCCTGGTCCTGCTCGAGCCGGCGCAGCCTGAGCAGGCCGGCGAGGGGGAAGGGTGCCGTCATCGGGGACCTCCGAGGATCGTGGCGAGTCGGGAGAGCCTGGCCCACGCGTCCTCGGACGCGGTGCGCTCGTCGAGGCCCTGGCGCAGGAACGCGTCGATCTCCCCGGCGTGGTCGAGGGCGGCGTCCACGAGGGGGTTGCCGCCGCGCTGGTACGCGCCCACGTCGATGAGGTCCTGGGCGGCCGTGCGGGCCGCGAGCACCCGGCGCAGGGCCGCGGCCCATGCGGTGCGCTCGGGCGCGTTGACCTTGGCTGCCACGCGGGAGACCGAGCCGAGGACATCGATCGGCGGGAAGTGGCCCATGACGGCGAGCTTGCGCTCGAGCACCACGTGCCCGTCGAGGATGGAGCGGGCGGCGTCGGCCACGGGTTCATTGTGGTCGTCGCCGTCCACGAGGACCGTGTAGATGCCCGTGACGGAGCCGGTGCGCGCGGTCCCGGCCCGCTCGAGCAGCCGGGCAAGGAGGGCGAAGGTTGACGGCGGGTAGCCTCGCGTGGCGGGCGGCTCGCCGGCCGAGAGGCCGATCTCGCGCTGGGCCATCGCCACGCGCGTGAGGGAGTCCATCATGAGCAGGGCGTGGGCCCCCTGCTCGCGGAACGACTCGGCGATGCGCGTGGCGGTCGAGGCCGCCCGCAGGCGCATGAGCGCGGGCTCATCGCTGGTGGCGACCACCACGACCGAGCGGGCCAGGCCCTCGGGGCCGAGATCGTCCTCGAGGAACTCGCGGACCTCGCGGCCGCGCTCCCCCACGAGGGCGATCACGGAGACCTCCGCCTCGGTGCCGCGCGCCACCATGGACAGGAGCGAGGACTTGCCCACGCCGGAGCCGGCGAACAGGCCGAGGCGCTGGCCCCGGCCCACCGTGGCGAGCGTGTCCAGGACGCGGACGCCGGTCTGCAGGGGCATGTCGATCCGGGCCCGCTCGAGCGCGGACGGCACGGTGCCCTCGTCGGGGACGCGGGGGCCGGGGATGGGACCGCGCCCGTCGATGGGACGGCCGAGGCCGTCGAGGACGCGGCCGAACAGCGCCGGCCCCGTGGGGACGAGCGAGCCGCCGCGGCGGCCCCGCACCGGGTGGCCCACCCGGAGGCCGGCGAGCGGTCCGAGGGGCATGCAGGTGAGGGTACCCCGCGCGGAGGCGACCACCTGGGCCCCGGTGACGGAACCGGCGTCGCCCGCGATCTCCACGAGGTCCCCGACGGCGCAGCCGAGCCCGGCGACCTCGAGCCCGAGGCCGCGGACGGCGGTGACGGTGCCGACCCGTTTGGGGGCCGCGGCGGCGACGGCGCCGGGGAGGCCCTGCAGGACGCTCATGCGCGGGCTCCGGGCGAGTGGGCCTCAGGCGGCGGGGCTTCGTGGTCCGACGCCGTGAGGGCGGCGGCTGCGCGGGCGAGGGCGGTGGCGATCCGGGCGTCGAGCTCACCGTCGGGGTAGACGGCCACGGCGTCGCCGCGGGCGAGGGACGGGTCCGGCTCGAGGACAACGCCCGCGGGCACCGGGGCCGCGGCCTGGCGGAGGAGTGCGAGGTCCGCCGGGTGGAGGCGGACGGAGAGGACGGCGGCCGCGTCCGGTGCGGTCAGGGCGCGGGCGAGGGCGGCCCGGGCGCTGCCCGGGGCGTCGCCCAGTTCCCGGCCGATCACGGCCTCCGCGACCGCGAGCGCCGCGGCGGCGAGCTGGGCCTCGGCCTCGGCGAGGACTGGGGCGGTGCGCGATTCGAGGGCGCGGGCGGCCGCGGCGAGGACGGCAACGGCGGCCTCGGCCCGCGAGCGCGCAACGGCGAGCGCGGCCGCGTGCTCGGCCCGGCGCTCCTCCTCGCGCTCGCCGGCCTCGGCCGCGGCGCGGCGCAGCCCGGCGGCGTACCCGGCGGCGTGGCCGCGCGCGTAGCCCTCCGACTCCCCGGCCGGGCCCAGGTCCGGGAACACGACCGGGCGCACCGGTGCACCGGGCAGGGGGGCGCCGAGGTTCACCGTGTCAGTAGACAAGGTCGTCCTCCTCGCCGCGGCGCATCGTGATGGCCCCGGTGGCCTCGAGCTCGCGGATCGAGCGCACGATCTCCGCGCGCGCCTCCTCCACCTCGGAGGCCCGCACCGGGCCCAGGGCCGCGATCTCGGAGGTGAGGATGTCCCGGTTGCGGTCGGAGACGTTGCCGGTGATCGCGTCCAGCACGGGCTGGGAGGCGCCCTTCATCGCCCGGGCGAGCAGGCCGGCGTCGACCCCGCGGAGGATGAGCTGGATGTCCTTGCGCTCGAGCTTGACGATGTCCGCGAAGGTGAGCATCTTGGAGCGGACCTCCTCGGCCAGCTCGGGGTCGCGCTCGGCGAGCCCGTCCAGGACGGTGCGCTCGGTGGCCACGTCGGAGCGATTGATGATGTCCACGAGGGGCTGGACGCCGCCCATGACCTCGACCTGCCGCTGGCCCGGGGTCAGGACCGTTCCGGTGCGGGCGCGCAGGCTCTCGGCCACGACGCTGACGGCCTCGGGGGTGGCGGAGCCCATGGTGGCCAGGGCGTGCGCGACGTCCGTGGCCTGCGCCGGGCCGAGGCCGGCGACCACGTGGGAGGCCTGCTCGGGCCGCAGGTGGGCGAGCACGAGGGCGATCGTCTCGGGCAGCTCCCCGTCGAGGAGGGTCAGCAGCTGCGCTGGGTCCACGGTGTCGAGGAACTCGAAGGACTTCCCGGCCATGGTGGAGGCGAGCCGGTCCATGACGCCCGCGGCCCGGTCGGGGCCGAAGGAGGATTCGAGGAGGCCGACGGCGAAGTCCCGGCCCCCGCGGGTCATGCGCCGCCCCGAGACCGCGATCTCGTGGAACTCGGCGATGACCTCGTCGGAGACCGCGGGGTCCACGCGGCTGAGGCGGACGATCTCGGCGGCGATGTCCTCCGCCTCGGCCTCGGTGAAGTGGGCCATCACCTTCGCGGCGGACTCGGGGCTCATCTGCATGAGCACGATCGCGACCTTCTGCGTCCCCGTGAGCCGGAGCTCTCCGACGGCCGCCAGTGCGGGCGTCATACCGTCTGCCTCTCGTCCATGAGCCCGCGCAGGTACTCGGCGGTCTTCTGCGGGTCGGTGGCGCCCAGCCGATCGACCTGGGCGCGGCGCCGCTCGGCGTCGAGCACCTCCTCGCCGGGATCGGGCAGGGCCGGCACGAGCGGCTCCACCGCCGGGAGGGCAGTCGTGACGGAGGGCTCGATGGCGACGGGCACGGGCAGCTCGTCGAGGAGGATGTCCCCGCCGAGCTCCATCGGCTCGCGGGCGGCCATGCGGCGCCGGCGCATCGACAGCAGCACGGCCGCGACGATGAGCGCCAGCAGCGCCACCCCGGCCCAGATCATGGTGGTCAGCAGCTGGCCCTGCAGCCTGGCGGCCTCGTCGGCCTGCTGCTGGGCGAGCGCGGCCTTGGCCTGGTCCGCCGCGGCGGTGCTGAACGGCACCACCTGCATCGAGAGGACGTCCCCGCGGGTCGTGTCGATGCCGGCGGCGGCGGAGACGAGCGCGTTGAGGTTCTGGATGTTCACTCCGTTAGCGGCCGAGGAGTTGACCGCGACGGAGACGGACTGGCGCTTGAGCGCCCCGGCGGGGATGGTGCGGTCCTCGGTGACCTTGTTCACCGCGTTGTCCCGGGTGTCCTTGGTCGAGTCATACGTGCCGTTGCCGCCGGCCGCGCCCGAGGGCACGGCGATGTTGTCCGGCCCGAGCACCCCGGAGGCGCCCGAGGCGCCCGTGCCGCTGTACTTCTCGGTGGTGGTCGACTGGCTCAGGGGGGCCGCCGAGGCGCTCGCGTAGGTCTCCGACTTCTGCTGCGCCGACTGCTGGTCCACCTCCGGCACCACGGCCACGGTCGCGTTGCCCGGGCCGAGCACGCGGTCGAGCACGGCCTGGACGGCGGTCTGGGTGCGCTGCTGGTAGTCCGCGGCCTGCTTGGCGCCGTTCGCGCTCAGGCCCGCGCCGACGGCGGAGAGCACGTTGCCCTGGGCGTCCACCACGGAGACGTTGGCGGCCTTGAGGCTCGGCACGGCCGCCGACGTGAGGTGCACGATCGCCTCGACCTTGTCCGCCGAGAGGGTCTGCCCGGGCACGGTCTCGACGAATACGGACGCCGTGGGGTCGACCTGCTGGGACGTGAACACCGTCTTCTGGGGCAGGGCGAGCTGCACCGTGGCGGCCTTGACGCCGTCGAGGTGCGAGATCGTGGTGCCCAGCTCGCCCTCGATGGCCCGCTTGTAGGTGACGTCCTGCTGGAACTCGGAGGAGGTCACGCCCATCTTGTCCAGGAGCGAGTAGCCCGTGGCCGGGGCGGCGGGGAGGCCGGCCGAGGCGGCCTTGAGCCGCTCGTCGTAGACCTTCTCCTGCGGCACGAGCACCGTGGCCCCGCCGTCGGCGAGCTGGTACGGGACGTTGTCCTTGCCGAGCTGGGCCACCACGGCGCTCGCGTCCGAGCTCTGCAGCCCGGTGAACAGCGGCGCGTAGGTGGGCCGGGTCAGCCACGAGACCAGGGCCACGGTGCCCAGCGCCAGGACCGCGAGGCCGATGACGGCGAGGGTCCGCTGCCCCGTCGTGAAGCCCCTGACGGTGACCCCGAGGCGCCTGCCCGCGGCCAGGAGGAACGGCGGCATCAGCCCTGCATCCTCATGATCTCGTTGAACGCGTCCACGCCCTTGTTGCGCACGGTCGCCGCGAGCTCAAGGGTGACCTGGGCCCGGGTCGCGGCGATGGTCGCGTTGTGGATGTCATCCAGGTTCCCGGTCACCGCCTGGACGGAGAGCTGGTTCGAGGTGGACTGGAGCTGCTGCAGGTTGTCCACCGCGCCGGCGAGGCTCGCCGCGAAGCCGCCGCCCGCCGTCGTGCCCGCCGCGGTTCCGGTGACGCCTGCGGCGCCGGTGATCCCGTCGAGGCCCTGCACGCCCTGCAGCGGGGAGACCGGTCCGATGGGTGCGATGCTCATGATGACTTGCCGATCTGCAGCGCTGACTCGTACATGGTGCGGGCCCGGTCCACGACCTGGGCGTTGGCCTGGTAGCCGCGCTGGGCCATGATGAGCGAGCCCATCTGCTCGTTGAGGTCGATATCCGGGTAGCGCACGTAGCCCTGCGCGTCGGCCACGGGGTTGGAGGGCTCGTAGACCATGCGCCCGGTCGCGCTGCCCTGCGGAGTGCTCTTGACGTACACGCCCGAGGTGCCGGGGCCGGCCTGCGCCTCGATGAAGCGGGCCTGGAACGCGGGCCCGCTCGTGGGGGCGGCGTCGTTGACGTTGGCGAGGTTGTCCGAGATGGCGTCGAGCCACTTGCGGTGGACCGTGAGGGCGGTGCCGGCGATCCCGATCGCGTCGAAGGTCATCAGGCCGTCCTCATCGCCGTGCGGATCCCGGTGAACTGCGCGTTGATCGCCTGCGAGGCGAACTGGTAGCGCAGCACGGTGTCGACGTTGGAGAGGGTCTCCGTGTCGAGGTTGACGTTGTTGCCGTCCGTGCGGGTCGGCTCCGCGGAGACGGAGGTGGTCGCCGACGCGCGGCCGTCGCCGGCCTGGACGGACGCGGCGAGCGCGGACTCGAACGACACGCGCTGGGCGTGGTAGCCGGGGGTGTTGACGTTGGCGATGTTGTCCGCGATGGCGCGCTGGCGCTGCGAGAGTCCGTCGAGGGCGCTGGTGAGCGCGGCGGACGTCACGGATTCGAGCACAGTTCTCCTGCCCAAGAGGAACGCGAGAGGGGGGCCGGTCCGTGGCCTGGTCTGCGAGCAATCCGTGCTCGCAGGGCATTATCGGCAGGGTGGGCGCGGGCGTTAGCGCTCGGGCGGCTCAGCCTTGGACGTCGAGGTACACCGGGGCGTCGCGCCGCGCCGAGGGGACGGCCCGGAGCGCGCCGAGGTGGGTCGCCGCGTTGGAGCGCGCCTCGGCGAGCCGGGCCGCGAGGTCCTGCTGGGCGGCTTCGAGGGCGCGGGCGCGCTCGGCGAGGTGCTCCGGCAGCGGGCCGAGGGCGGCCGGTGCTGTCCAGCGCACGACGGCGGGTGGGAGCCCCGCGCGGGCGGGCCGGCCGGCGTCGTGCGCGCCGGGGAGGGGGCCGCCGAGCAGCTGCCCGGCGGCGGCGAGGTCCGACTCGAGGGCCGCGAGGACCGCCTCCCAGGCCTGCGTCTGGACGTCCGTGGCCTGCTCAGCCAACGGCGTACCCCTGGGAGGACTCGATGCCGGCGGATTCCTGCTCGGCGACCACGCCGGCGGCGGCGTGCCAGGACTGCTGGAGCGGCTCGAGGAGGGTGATCGCCTCGCGGGTGCGCTCGGGGTCGCGGTGGATGTTGGCGTTGACGAGGGCCACCCGGACGTACTCGTAGATGGCCCGCAGGCCGTCGGCGCCGTCCCACACGCCCGGCCGGAGGGTCGCGGTGAGCTCGGCGATGATGTCCTGCGCGTGCAGGAGGTTGTCGCTCGCCGCCTGCCAGTCCGCGGCGCCCTGGGCGACCTCGGCGCGGCGCAGGTCCAGCAGGAGCCGGTCGTAGAGCATGGTCAGCAGCCGGGCAGGGCTCGCGGACAGCACCGCGTCCCGGGTGTACTGCTGCCGAGCGTAGGATGCGCCTCTCACGGGCGGTCCCCTTTCTTCGGGCTCACTTCGAGCTCTGGCTGTAGGTCGGGAGCCCCGCGATCTGGCTCGTGAGCCAGGACTGCTGGGACTTGAGGGTTCCGAGGGCGGTGTCCATCGCGTTGTACACCGCGGTGAGGGACGCCCTGCGGTCGGCCAGGCGCTGGTCCCAGTCGCTGATCTGGGTGCCGAGGTCGTTGACGGCGCTCTGGCGCCCGGCAATGAGCGAGGTGATCGAGCCGGTGACCGGGTCCGAGGCGTTCGTGGCCGCGGTGGCGACGCGGCCGGCGATCTCCGCGAGGGCGGCCTGGGTCCCGGCGGGGTCCGCCGCGAGGGCCGCGGAGAACTTGGCCGAGTCGAAGGAGAAGGTGCCGTCGCGCTGGATCACGATGCCGATCTGCGATGGCGACTGCCCGTTCGAGGTCGGCAGGTACACGGCGTCCGTGATGGCCGAGCCGACGGCGCGCACGCTCGAGTCGCCCGTGAAGAGGCCGCCGGACGCGGACGTCACCCCCGAGGAGCTGCTCGTCGTCGTGACCGCCGAGTTGCTCGCGATCGTGTTCAAGAGGTCGTTGACCGAGGCGACGAGGTCGCTGGCCTGCTTCGAGATCCCGGCCGCATCGCTCGCGACGGTCACGCCCACGCTGCTGCCCACGGCCCCCGCGGAGGCGGTGACGTTCACGCCCGGGAGCAGGTTCGTGAACGTGTTGGTGGCCGAGGTGATGGTCTGCTGGGCGGCCGCGCCCGCATAGAGCGTCGCCTTGGCGTCCTGCGCGGAGGTCACGACGGCGGCCCCCGGCTGGGACATGAGGTCGGTCGCCGTGCCGGCACTCACGTCCGCGGACGTGCCCTGGTAGGCGGTGAAGGCGCCCGCGGCGCCCGACTGCGTGGCGGTGAGCTGGAGGCGGTAGAGCGGGTTGCCGCTCGCGTCCGTGCCCGAGGCGACCTTGAGGGCCTTCGCGGGGCCGCCAGAGGCGTTGATTGCCGTGACCACGTCATCGAGGGACGTGCTCGCCGGCGTGATCTGGGTCTGCCTGCCCGTGGAGTCGACGAGGGTGAGCGCCGAGGGCGCCCCGGTCGAGTCGGTGGGCCACGAGGCCATGGCAGCGGTGACGTCGACCTGGGTCTGGGCGAGCTGGTTGACCGTGACGTTGAACGTGCCCGCCGTCGCCGTGGTGCCGGCTGTGGCGGTCACGGCGGTGTTGTCCGTCGTGGCCGTGAAGAGGTTGGTCGCCCCGGGCGCAGAGATCTTCGTGGCGAGGTCGCCGAGCGCGGAGGCCTTCGTGTTGAGGCCCTGGAGGGCGGTGATCATGCTCTGCTGGTCGGATTGGGCCTGCTTGAGCTGCTGCTGGGGCAGCGCCTCGACGTTCATGAGCGAGGTGATGATGGACGTAATGTCCAGACCGCTGCCCAGTCCGTTGACCGAGACTCCCATGGTAGTGCTCCTTCGGTCCGGCGCGGTGCCGGCCGAGGCCGCGCCGCGTCAGGGGTGGGACGCCGAGGGCGGCCAGGCCGTGGAGGGCCTGGCCGCCGCGGGCGCTACTGCACTGATCAGCCGAGGAGCTTGAGGATGCCCTGGCCGGACTGGTTGGCTTGGGCGAGCATCGCCGTGCCGGCCTGCGAGAGGATCGAGTCCTTCGTGTAGTTGACCATCTCGGACGCCATGTCGGTGTCCGCGATGTGCGACTGAGCGGCCGCGAGGTTCTGCGCGGAGACATTCGCGATGTTCATCGCGTGGGACAGGCGGTTCTGGGATGCACCGAGATCAGAACGCTGGGCCGAGATCGCGGCGATCGCCGTGTCAATGCTCCCAATCGTCGTCTGCGCCGTCGTGTTGCTCGTGACGTCGAAGCCTGTGCCGGCGGTGGTCCCGTCCGTCGACGCGAGGCTGCCGACGCCCGTGGCGACGTCCGCGAGGTTCACGGTGATGGTGGAGTTGGCATCGCTACCGGAGCCGATCTGGAAGTTCTGGGTACCACCCTTGAGAAGGTTGTTACCGTTGAAGTTCGTGCCGTTCGTGATGCGGTAGAGCTCCTTGCTGAGAGCATCCGCCTCCTTCTGGATCGACCCGCGCGAAGCAGTGTTGTTCGAGTCGTTTGCGCCCTGCACCGCGAGGTCGCGCATGCGCTGCAGGATCGAGGTGACCTCTCCCATCGCACCGTCCGCGGTCTGGATGACGTTGATGCCGTCCTGGGCGTTGCGGGCGGCCACGCCATAGCCGTTGACCTGGGACTTGAGGCCCTCGGAGATCGAGAGGCCCGCGGCGTCGTCGGCGGCGGTGTTGATGCGGAGACCGCTCGAGAGCTTGGCCATGGAGCTGGCCATCTCGATGGAGGTCTTGTTGAGGTTCTGGTAGGCCTGCATGGCCGAAAGGTTGGTGTTGACGGTCAGTGCCATCGTGGGTTCCTCCGTGACTGGTGATGTGTACTGCTCCGGGCCCGTCCGTGGGCCCTCAACCGCACCTATCGGCGGCCCCGGGGAACGCGTTAGCTGCGCGCTGGAAAATTGTGCCCGGCTAATTTTTCGGCCTGCCCTGCCGACAGTCCTCTGTACACGGCGCGCCTGCGCGCCACGCACCCGGCACTGTTGCCTCATGGATGAGGAGTTGGCCAAGGAATGGCGATCCACGACCTGTCGGCCCAGCTCTGGCGCGAGCGCGAGCTGCTGGACCTGCTGACGTTCAAGCTCGAGGAGGAGCAGCTGCTGCTGACCGCGGGGAAGACGCGGTGGCTCTCGCACGCGACCCGCGAGGTCGAGCATGTCCTCGAGCGCCTCCAGGCGGTCGGTCTGGAGCGCGCGGTGACGGCCGCCGCCGTCGCCCGTGAGTGGGGGCTGGACGAGGAGGCGACGCTCCGTGACCTCGCGGCCGGCGCGCCCGACGCCGCGTGGGCGGACATCCTCTCGGCCCACCTCAAGGCGATGACGGACCAGGCCGCCCTGATCCGGCAGCTGCGCGATGCGAACGCCCAGTTCCTGCGCGCGGCCGCCCGGTCCACCCAGGAGACCCTCGCGGAGACCGAGGCGTCCGTCACCACCCTCTACGATGCGCGCGGGCGCTCGGCTGCCCAGGGCAGCGCGCGCCTGTTCGACCAGAACCTCTGAGCGGATAGGACCCCCGTGAGCACCTTCGGCGCCCTCAACACAGCCTACCGCGGCCTCTCCGCCGCCCAGCAGGCCATGGACCTCGCCGGCCACAACATCTCCAACGCCGGCACCGAGGGCTACACGCGCCAGCGCATCGAGCAGTCCTCCGTGGCAGCGCCCGCGGCGATGGGCCTCGCGACGGCCGGCCCCCAGGTGGGCCAGGGCGTCTCGGTGGACCGGATCGCCCGCCTCGGCAACGCCCTCCTGGACGCCTCCGCCCGCACCACCGCGGCCACCGCTGGGTACACGGCGCAGCGCTCATCGGCCTACCAGCAGATCGAGGCGGTCCTCCAGGAGCCCGGCAGCGACGGGCTGTCCGCCAGGCTCCAGTCCTTCTGGTCGGCGTGGCAGGACGTGGCCAACCAGCCCGGCCAGCCCGCGCCGGCGAGCGCCCTGATCCAGGCCGGGAACCAGATCGCCTCGACCCTCTCCGCCGGCTACGGCGCCCTCGACGCCCAGTGGTCCGCCTCCCGCGCCGACGCGCAGTCCATGGTCGCCTCGCTCAACGACGCCGCCGCCCAGGTCGCGGCGCTGAACAAGAGCATCCGCTCCACGCTCGGGGCGGGCGGCTCGCCCAACGAGCTCATCGACGCCCGTGCCAGGCTCACCGAGTCCATCGCCTCCCTCGCCGGCGGCACGGTGCGCGAGGAGGGGGACGGCACGGTCACGGTCTACCTCGGCGGGAACGCGCTCGTGAGCGGCGACTCCGCCCGGTCCGTGCAGCTCGCCGGCGCCGCCACCATGGCGGACGCCGCCTCGGGTGCCCCCACCCTCGTGTGGGCGGACCGCCCGGCGCAGGCGGTGGGGCTCGACGGCGGGTCGATCGCCGGGGCGCTCTCCGTCCTCGCGCCCGCAAACGGCGGCAGCGGCGGAGCGATCGCCGAGGCCGCCGCCCAGTACAACGCGGTCGCCGCGTCCCTGGCCGCCTCGGTCAATGCGGTCCACAGCGCCGGGCAGACCTCGACCGGCGCCCGCGGCGGGGCCTTCTTCGCCCTCTCCGCCTCGCTCCCTGCCGCGCAGGGCCTCACCGTTGCGGTGAGCGGCGCGGACCAGATCGCGGCCGGCGCGCCGGGAGGGGGCGCCCTCGACGGCTCCACCGCAGACGCGATCGCCCAGCTCGGCCTCGCCCCGGGATCGCCCGACGCCGGCTGGGCCGCGTTCGTCACGGCCACGGGGTCCGCCTCCCGCGCCGCCCAGCAGCAGGGCGACCTCGCGGACACGGCCGCGGCGAACGCGAAGCAGGCCCAGACCTCCAACGCGTCGGTCAGCCTCGACGAGGAGAACGTGAACCTCCTCGCGGCGCAGCACGCCTACCAGTCGGCGGCCCGCGTCCTCACGGCGGTCGACCAGGCCCTCGACACCCTCATCAACCACACCGGAACGGTAGGACTGTAGCCATGCTGCGCGTGACAGACCAGACCATGACCCTCGCGGCCCAGCGCGCCCTCGGCGCCCGGCAGGCGAGGCTCGCCGCGGCCCAGGCCACCGCCAGCTCCGGCACCCGCATCACGCGGCCCTCCGACGACCCCGTGGGCACCGGGGAGGCGCTGCGGGTACGCGCCCAGATGGCCGCCGGGGCGCAGTACAAGCGGAACATCGACGACGGGACCGCCTGGCTCGGCACCCTCGACTCCGCCCTCGGCTCGGCGACCGACCTGCTCCGGCGGGTCCGCGACGCCACGATCCAGGGCGGCAACGGCTCGCTCAACCAGGACGGCCGGAACGCCCTCGCCACCCAGATAGACTCCCTCCGGCAGGACCTGCTGGCCACCGCCAACACCCAGTACATGGGCCGCAGCGTCTTCGCCGGGACCTCGGACGCCGCGAGCGCGTTCACGGACGGGACCCCGCCCACCTTCAACGGCACCCAGGGAGGCACCGTGCAGCGCCGGATCGGCCCCGACCAGACCGTCCGCGTGGACGCCGACGGCGCCGCCGCCTTCGGGACGGGCCCCGGCTCCGTCTTCGCGGTGCTGGACGGCATCGCCGCCGATCTCCGCTCGGGTGCGGACCCGACGTCGCGCCTCACCGCGCTCGACGACGGCATGAAGGCTGTGGCCGCTGCCCGCTCCGACGTGGGCGGCCGGCTCTCCCAGCTCAGCCGCGCCGGCCAGGCCACCGCGGACGCCGCCACCTCGCTCGAGGCGCGCCGCAGCGGCATCGAGGACATGGACCTCGGCAAGGCCGTGCTGGACCTCCAGCTGCAGCAGACCGCGTACCAGGCTGCCCTCGCCGTCACCGCCAAGGTGCTCCAGCCGAGCCTGACGGACTTCCTCCGGTGAGCGCGCTCGCCTTCGCGGAGCCGCTCCCCGGCCTTGCCCCGCACACGGACTGGGTGCTCGAGGCGGTCGACGGCGCCCCCGGCCTCTTCAGCCTCTGCCCCCCGGCGGACCCGGCGATCAGGCTCTTCGTCCTCGACGCCGCGGTGTACGTGCCGGGCTACTCCCCCGACGTCGCCGGGCCGGCCGCCCGTATCGGCCTGCGCGAGCAGGACCGCCCGCGCATCCTCGTCGTCGCGACCCCGGCCGGCGGCGCCACGACCGTGAACCTCGCGGCTCCGGTGCTGGTCAACGACGCCGACGGACGGGCGGTGCAGGCCGTGCTCGACGGCTGGCCCGTGCGGGCCGGACTCGGCGCGCAGTAGGGCCGGACAGCAGGCGCCTCCGGCCGGCGGACCCGCTGGTCCTAGTTCCCGCGGCCACCCTGGCCGCTGCCCTGGTTCCCGCGGCCACCCTGGCCGTTGCCCTGGTTGCCGTTGCCCTTGGCAGGGCCGTTCCCCTTGGCAGGGCCGTTCCCGTTCCAGTTCCCCGGCCCCGCGGATACGGAGATCCCGTAGGGGTCCGTCAGACCGAGGATCCGGTCGAGGGTGCTCACGAGCTGCCCGGCGGCGGACGCAGCGCTGTTGCCCTGTCCGTTGCCGCCGCCACGGCCGTTCGCGTACCCATTGCCCTGGCCGTACCCATTGCTCTGGCCGTACCCGTTGTCCTGGCCGTTCCCATTGACTTGGCCATTCCGCTGTGAGGCGGCGCCGCCCTGGCCGCGGCCGTTCGGCCCCGGGCCCTGGGCGTTGTCCCCAGCGCCGTCGCCGTTCGAGTCCGCGGGCCCCTGGCCCTTCCCCAGCGCCGCGGCCTGGCCGCCCGAGGAGTCGCGGCCCTGGGCGGGTGCGCTGCCCTTCCCCGAACCGTCGGGGCCGCCGTCAGGGCTTCCGCCGTCTCCGCCCCGATCGGCGGCGGGTCCCGCGTCGGCCGGTGCCTTCGCAGCCGGGGTGAGCACGACGGCGGAGGGGTCGCCGCAGGCACCAGTGGCGCAGGGATCGAGGGACGGCATCGCCACCGGCTCGACGCCGGCGGCACTCGCGGGCGGAGCCGGAGAGGCGGAGGCGGGCGCGGCACGGAGCGCGGCAGCCGATGCGCTGGCCCGCGCCGACTGGACGGAGGCACCGTACTGCTGGAGCGGCCCGTTCATGGCCGCCTGCAGTGTGCTGACGCCGCAGAATGTCAGAACAGCTGTCCCCCCGACCACTGCCGGCAGCTGCCACATCAACTTCTTCATTTTTCAGCCTTGATGTCGCGCGGCCGTTCATCCGGCCCTCACGCAGACCTTACACTGTGACCAGTGGTGCTGGTGCCACTGGTGCTGGCGGGACCACGGGGGACTAAGGGGGTTGTGTCGTGGACACAGGCGTTCTCCGGCGGCAGGCGGCCGCCGCGTTCGAGGCGCTCGGGGCGCCCGACCATCTTACGCTCGACTCGCTCGCCGAGCGGATCGAGCTGCATCGCGGCCGGAAGATCGTGGTCCGCGCGGTCGATCATCTCGGGGCGGACAAGATCTCGGGGCTATGGCTCTCGCTGCCCGCGGCAGAGCTCGTGCTCCATGCCAAGACCGGCTCGGAGCTGCATCGCGAGCAGATCATCCTCCACGAGCTGGCCCACATGGTGCTCCAGCACGACCTCCTCGAGGGCGAGGACCGCCATCTCGCGTCGCTCCTGCCCGACCTGGACCGCAGCATCGTGTCCCGGGTCCTGGCTCGCTGCCGCCGCCAGTCGGAGCCCGAGATCGTCGCCGAATCCCTCGCCGACCTGTTCGCCGGGGCCATCGCCCGCGGCCGGCGGGCGCGCCGGGACGAGCCCCTCAACTTCCGGGGCGTGTTCGGATGACCCCGCTCGCCGCCGCGACGGCTGCACTGTGGATCCTGGTCCTGACCCGGCTTGGGCCGTTCCTGCGCAGACGCGGGGACCTCGTCTTCGCCGCGGCCCTCGCCGGCGCCGCGGCAGCGGTCCTCATGGCGCCCGCGGTGAGCGGCGCCGTCTTCGGCGGGGGCGCGGCGGTGCCCACGGTCGGCTCCCTCATCATGCTCGCGCTCGGGCTCGTGCGCGCGGCGATCGTCCGCGCCGTCGTGCTGCCGGCAGACCAGGCGTCGGTGCTGCAGCGCGGCCTGCTGCAGACCGCCGCGGCGATGACGGCGTACTGCTCGGCCTACGCCTGCGCGGTCGCGGTGGGCGCCGTCCCGCTGCGCGGCCTCCCCGCAGGACCCGAGGCCCAGGTGGACGTCGGGGTGTTCGTGTTCACGACGACGCTCTCCATCTACGTCATCTTCGCCGCGGTCCAGATTGCGCTCGTGTGCCTGCGCTACGTGCCCCAGATGGCGTCCGGCCTGTTCAGGACCGGCTTCACCACGGTGGCCGTGGGTTGCGGCTCAGCCGTGGCGGGCATGGTGGCCAACGTGCTGCGCGAGGCCGGCGACCTCACCTCGGTGGGCCTCGACGCCGGGCCCGCGCTCGAGGCCTCCTTCGAGTGGTTCGCCGGCTGCGCCGGCGTGCTGCTGCCGCTCGGGCTCGCCCTCCCCTCGCTGACGCGGTGGGCCGACGCCTGGCAGGTGTACGAGCGATACTGCCTGCTGCGCCTGGACCGGGTCTGGCGGCGCGCGGCCGACGCCAACCTCGTGATGGACGCGCTCACGGCGCCCCTCAGCGGTGTGGTCAGCAGGGACCCCAGGTCGCGCCTGCACCGCGCCCTGGTCGAAATCATGGACAGCGAACTCGCCGCCGGCGGCTCGCTCCTGACATCATCGGAATCGAGACTCGTCAAGAAATCGGAGGAAGCCTTCTATGCCTGAGCATCTCCCGCCGGAGCCACAGGAAGTCTTGGCGGAACGCCTCAACACGCTCCTCGACGTCGTGGCTGCCGAGGGCGGCAACCGCTACACCTTCCCGGAGATCAAGACCGCCATGGAGGCCCGTGGCGTGCACATCTCCCGGCAGCGCTGGCACTACATGCGCGCCGGCACCGGTCCCATGACCACGGACACTCCCCTCCTCGAAGCCCTCGCGGATTTCTTCGGGGTGCCCGTGTCCTTCCTGACCGACGCGGACGCCGAGGTGCCCTCGCGCGTGACGGCCCAACTCGAGCTGCTCCGCACGCTCAAGGAGGCCGAGGTCAAGAACTTCGCGGCCCGCGCCCTCACCAGCGACCTCTCCCCCGAGACGCTCCTGGAGATCCGCGACATCATCGACCAGACCCTCAACCGCCAGTCCCACGACCACGACTGAGCCGGGCACGACTGAGCCGGGACGGCACGGCGCCTGGCCCGCCTCGTGACGTGAAAGGGCCGCGGCCCCTGCGGGCCGCGGCCACGGTGAAGGATGACTCGCTCAGTGCGAGGGCATCACGCGGTGGTGCCTGGCGTCGTTGGCCGGTTTGAAGGCCGCAGCTGTCACTCCAGCGGCGATGATGCCGGCGATCCACGAGGTCCAGGACGCTCCCATGTGAGTCGTGTACATGCCCATCCACGGGGACACGAACAGCAGGACGCCCAGCGCGCACTGCACGTATTCGAGCCACGGTGTGCCGGGCAACGACAGGTTGAGGACGCCCGACGCGATCAGCAGGATCCCGAACACGAGCATGAGCGAGGTCGACGACGCAGTCTGCGACGTCCACATCGTTGCAAGCGCCGCGTAGAGGCCGCAGATGAGCGCGACGTAGTCCTCCCAGCGCGTCCACTTGTTCATGGGTTGCTCTCCTCCCAACTCTCCACCCCCGGTCCCCCCGGGGGACTCGGTCAGTGCTCGGCTGGTCGGTGCAGATGCGCCGGCGCATCGCGCTGGCCACTTCCAGTACACGCCGGAGAAGGCCCCCTGTAAAGGGCGAAAGTCCCCTAGCTGCGGGTCAGCTCCTGCGCGTCGAGGGACTCCCCCGCCTGCTCGTCGCCCTGGGTGTGCAGCACCATCACCGGGCAGGAGGCGTGCTCGGCCACGGCTCGGCTCACCGACCCGAGGAGCATCCCCATGAAGCCTCCGAGGCCGCGGGAACCGACCACGAGCATGGTGGCGTCCCGGCTGGCCCGTACGAGGACCTGGGCCGGGCGTCCCTGGACCGTGAACGCCCTCAGGCCCTCCGGCTGGTGCTCCCCGTAGGCCTCCTGGAGCGAAGACTGCAGCACCGTCGCGGCGTCCTCCTCCGGGTTCCAGTCGATGCCGGGGTACGAGACGTAGCCAGCGCTGCTGGTGGGAATGTGCCAGGCCGCGATCGCCGTGATGGGGCCGCCCAGCGTGGGTGCGAGCCGCGCCGCCCACTTGAGGGCCTCGATCGAGAGGGGCGAACCGTCGACGCCGACGACAATCCCTTGGACGGGGGCAGAATCCTGTGCTTCGCTCATGGCCAGAGCCTAGGGCCCCCGTTCGCCCGGGGGCTAGGGAACTTGGGCCCCGGTGCCCGGCCGGCACAACTGGGCCCCGGGCCCTCGGGAGTCCCGGCCCTACTGAACCCCGGCGATCTGCGACCAGAGCGCCAGGACGCCGCACACGGCCATGGCGGCTGCTGTGGCCCAGCCCAGCACATTGGAAAGCAGTCCGTTGCGGGCGTTGCCCATGATCGTCCTGCTGCGCGCGATGAGGAGGACCACCACGAGGAAGGGCGCGGCGGCCACCGCATTGATCATGGCGCTGAGCACGAGCATCGTCATCGGGTTGTGGGAGATGCTCGCAAGCAGCGTGCCGCCAACCGTACCGACGAGCACGAGCCCGTAGAACACCGGCGCCCTGCGGAGACTGCGCTCGAACCCCCACGACTTTCCTGTCAGGCTGCTCAGGCCGATGCACGCGGCGGAGGCGAGCACCGGGACGCCGAGGAGACCGGTCCCGATGAATCCCACGGCGAACACCGCGCCGGCCAGCGGCCCCGCGATCGGGGCGAGGGCCTTGGCTGCGTCAGCCGCCGTCTGGATCGACTGTCCGTGCTGTCCCAACGTGGCCCCGGTGGCCACAATGACGGCGAACATCACCACCACCGAGAGGGTCATTCCCGTCACGACGTCGACCCGGCGCTGGCGGCGCCGCCGGTGGGCACGGTGGAGGGGAATGTCCCGGCCGGGCACGGCAGAGGGGCCTCCATGGCGCTTTTCGGCGCGCATCTCCTCGATCCTCTGGCCGCTCTCCCAGAAGAAGAGGTAGGGCGAGATCGAGGTGCCGAAGACGCCGGCGACGAGCCCCCAGTACGGGAGATCGCCCGTGACCCGCTGGAAGGAGAGTCCTCTCACGACCTCGAGCCAGCTGACGTGGGCCACGAACATCACGGCCACGTAGGTGAAGAGCGCGAGGCAGAGGCCCGTGAAGATGCGGGAGACAATCCTGTACGAGCCCGCGACGAGGAGCACGGCGATGGCGATGCCCGCGAGGGCGCTCCACAACTGAGCGGGACCGGCGCCGAGGATCTCCATTCCTCCCCCCACTGCCATGAGGTCGGCGGACAGGTTGATGGTGTTCGCCACCATCAGGAGGACGAGGAGGACTCCGACGGTGACCTTTCCCGCGCGGGGGAAGCGGTCCCGAACGATCGCCCCGATGCTCTTGCCGGTCGCGGATGCCGTGCGATCGGACATCTCCTGGGCCGCGATCATCAGCGGGAGCACGACCGGGGCCGTCCAGGCCATGCCGAAGCCGTACAAGGCTCCGGCCTGGGCGTACGTGGCGATGCCGGAGGGATCGTTGTCCGAGGCGCCCGTGACCACCCCGGGCCCGAGGGTTTTCGCCGCCCGCTTCCACCACGGGCCGGGCCCCTTCCCGTCTGCGCCGGGCCCCTTCCCGTCTGCGTCAGTGCGCCGGCCGCCCATAGGGTCGCTCACTCGCCCGGCAGTCCGCGCGCCTCGGGGTCGCGCGGCTCGTGCCCCTGATGCGTGTGCACCTCATGCGTGCCGTGGTCGTCCGTGCCGTGGCCCGGCTCAGCCTCCCGCTCCTGGACCGCCGCCTCTGTCTCGGGCAGCTTGGTGGGGTCCGGGAAGCGTGAGATGGCGGCCGGCACGGCGAGGAACATCATGATGCAGAGCACACACAGGACACCCCCTGCCACGAGGGACTGCCACCGCCCGAGCACCACGTCGAAGATGAGCGACGAGGTGCCCGTGATGAGCAGGGCGGCCAGACCGAGGGCCACCTTCGCCGCCCACGACCCGCTCGCCACGAGGCGGTCCTTCACTTGCTTGCGGAAGAGCCACCGGTGCACGCTCAAGGGCGTGAGCACCACGAGGAGGGCGATCGCCGCGACCACGACCAGCACGAGGTAGAGCGTGCGCGCGTAGTCATCCAGCGCGGTGAAGCGGGCCTGGAACGGCAGCGTCATGAGGAATCCCGCAATGAGCTGCAGGCCAGTCTGCAGGATGCGGAGCTCCTGCAGGATCTCGGCCCAGTTGCGGTCCAGCTTCTCCGCGTACGTCTCGCGGCGGTGGTAGAGGAGGTGGCGCTGGGACTTGCGCTCGGAGGAACGCTCAGTGGTTCCGGAGGGCATCGGCAGACTCACTCATGCGCAGGGAGGCGTGCCCCTTCACGCGCAGCCCCTCGTACATCTGCGGACCCTTGACGCTCGGAGGCGTCCGATTCGCCGGCATCGCCGTTCTCCTTCCACCGCGGACGGCACCCCCGACCCGCCCGAGCCGTTGTTTCCCTCTCGATACCCGGTTCACACCTCTTCCGGACCCCGCCCCCCATCCCCGACCAGGACGGCCGAGGCCTCGACCGAACGGTCCGTGACCGTGGTGGGGCTCTCGAGGTGCACGGCCTGGGACGGGATGATCCCGGCACCGCCGTAGCGCTCCATCACCCGCCACTGCGCCACGACGTCCTCGCCGGCATGCGCGGCGGGGAGGTCGCGCCAGAACCCGAAGCCGCCGCAGTCCTCAAGGGCCTCCCGCCGGTAGAGCACGCACCCGCCGACCCAGGCCACGCGGTACGGGAGCCACTCGCCTGCCCGCAGCCTGCCGGTGCGGCGCAGGTCCGCCGCGAGGTGGGCCAGATTCGCGGCATTGTGCAGGCGCCAGCGCACGAACCCCGGGGCGCCGCGGTCCATCCGCTCGGGCCGCACCGGGCCATCCCACACCGAGAAGGCCTCGACTTCTTCCGGGCGGGGGTCATCGAGGTAGGACAGACCTTGGACGGCCATCCCCACGAACCCGCATCCGAGGGTGCCGAGCGCCTCGCCCAGGGTGCGGACCGCGCCGGGGGCCAGCCATACGTCGTCGTCCAGGAAGAGCACTCGCGGCGCGGCGGAGGCCTCGAGGAGGAACTGGCGGTGCTCCGCCAGGCCCCTCCGCGGGTGGTGCCGGAGGGTGCGGACCGGGCGCCCCTGCGCCTCGAGCAGCCGCAGCATCGCGGCGGGCCCCTCGTGCTCCCAGCCTGCCGCGCCGTCGCTCTGGTCACTGACGACGACGCCGAAGCCGTCCGAGTCCTGGGCGGCGAGCCCGGCCAGGGTGGTGGCCAGCTCGGTGGGGCGGTTGCAGGTCGGGATGAGGACCTCGAGGAGCGGTTCGCCGCGCGGGCTGGGTGCGGCCCAGTCCGCGGGACCGCGGGTCACCGGTCCGCCCTCCTGTCCACACGGCGGCTGTCCATCGGGCTGCTGTCCTCTGGACGGCTGTCTATCCGGCGGCCGTCCACCGGCTGCCGGTGCGCGCGTTCGGTCCAGCCGAGGGTCTCAAGCCGCCCGCCGACGGCCTCGACGGCGCCCGCCTCGGCGAGCATGCCCGGAAGGTAGTCGCCGCCCTTGACGTAGACGTCCGGGGCGAGGGCCTCGATGAGCGGCACGGCCGTCTCGGAGTCGAAGACCAGAGCGTGGTCCACGGAGCCGAGGGCCGCGACGACGGCCGCCCTGTCGTCCTCCGCGGCCGACGGCAGGACTCCGTGGAGGCGGTGCGCGGACTGGTCCGAATTGACGCCGACCACGAGCAGGCCGCCCATCCGTGCGGCTTCCTCGAGGAAGGCGGTGTGGCCGCGGTGCAGCCCGTCGAACACCCCGTTGGTGAGGACCACCGCATGGCCGGCGGACCGGGCCGCGGCGGCGGCCTCGCGGGCCGCCTCGAGCGTGCTGACGCGGCGAGGCGGTTCGCGGCGGAGCGCGGCGGCCAGCCGCTCCCCGGTGCAGGTGCTCGTGCCCGGGAGGCCCACCACGACGTCCGCGGCGGCCTGTCCGACGTCGGCGGCCGCATCGACGGGCAGGCCAAGCGCGAGGGCGTACGCGAGCCCGGCCACGAAGGTATCGCCGGCACCGACCGCGTTCTGTTCAGGGGCGGGACGGGCGGCGGTGGCGTGCACCCTGCCCGGGGGCCCCAGGAGCACGGTCCCGTCGCGGTCCAAGGTCACGAGGGTGTGCGCGGCCCCGGTCGCGCTGCCGAGCTCGCGCGCATGCCCCTCGGCCCAGGCACGCCGGTCTCCGTGGGGCGGAGGCTCGCCGAGGAGGTCGGCCGCCTCTTGGGCATTGGGGGTCGCAACGTCGGCCCGGAGGCTCGCCCAGTCGTGGAAGCGGCGGGCGTCCACCACGAGCGCGTGCGCTCCCCGGCGGACCGCGTTCCGGTTCAGGGCCGCGAGCGCGCCGAGGCCGTAGTCGCACACCACGACGGCGTCCGCCCCCGCCAGCGCGGCGAGGGAACGGTCCGAGACCTCGCGGGCCTCGTCCTCGTCAGCATGGCGGCACGAATCCACTCTGAGGAGCAGCTGGCCCCCGGCGAGCATCCGGGACTTCACCGACGTGGACCGGCCGGCACGCCGCACGAGCGTTCCCTCGGTGCTGATCCCTGCCCGGTCGAGGCACGCGGAGAGCGCGCCGCCTGGTTCGTCGTCGCCCGCCACCCCGGCGAGCACCACCTCCGCGCCGAGCGCGGCGAGGTTCATGGCGGTGTTCCCAGCCCCTCCCGGAGCGTCGACGACGCGGGCCACGTCGAGCACCGGGACGGGCCCCTCGCGGCAGAGCCGTTCGGCGCCGCCCTCGCACCAGCGGTCGAGGAGCACGTCCCCTAGCACGAGGATTCGGGGGCGGCGGCGGCCGAGGGCAGCGAGGATCTCTGCGGCGTCCACCTCAGATCACCAGGCCCGGCCCGGGCCGGGAGACCACGGGCGGCTCGAGGTGGATCACCTTGGGACGGCTCAGCTCGTCCAGCAGGCGCGGGCCGAAGCCCACCGGGCTGCCGGTCTGCGGGAGGCCCGGGGCATCGGTCCCGGTGGCTCCCTGGGCGACGCCGTTGACCACCACCGTGCCCACCGGCAGCTCGGCGGCCGCGATCTGGGCATGGGCGATGTCCCGGGTGAGGACCGTTGCGGAGGCACCGCAGGGGCAGTGCGCGGCCTCGGCGATCGCCTCACCGAAGCTTCCCACGCGGATGACGGCGGCCACGGGACCGCGGACTTCTTCGGTGAAGCCCTCCAAGGTCGCGGCGGGGCCGGTGAGGATGGTCGGCGGGTAGTAGGAGCCCGATCCGTCGGGGATGGCGCCGCCGGCGATGCGCAAGGCGCCGCGGTCCAGGGCCTGGGCCACCACGCGGTGGACGTCCTTCCGCGCTCGGGCGTCGACGAGCGGACCGAGCCGCTCACCGGCCGTCCATTGCCGGGCCTGGTCGGCGAAGGCCTCGAGGAAGTCGTCGGCGATGTCCTCGAGCACGTAGATCCGGCTCGCCGCGGAGCGCAGCTGGCCCGCGTGCCGGAAGGCTGCCTCCGCCGCACTCGCAGCAGCCCAGCCGGGATCCACCTCCCGGTCCACGATGAACACGCCGTTGCCCGGCCTGCCGCGGACCAGATGGGCACCCGTCGCGCACGCGGACTGGGTCAGGCTGTCCGCCGCCTCCGAGGACCCGATGTGGACGATCGCGTCGACGCGCCGGTCCTCGGCGAGGGCCGCGCCCACGGCGCCGCTGCCGGTCACGGTGCCGATCACCCCGGCGGGGACCGCCGAGGCGAAGAGCCGTCCGAGTCGCCGGCCGAGCGCGGGGCAGCGGCCGCTCGGCTTGAGGACCACGGCGTTGCCGGCGGCGAGGGACGCGCCGACAACGGCGCAGGCCACCGCCACGGGGTCGTCCCAGGATGTCAGGCCGAGCACGACTCCGCGGGGTTCGAAGACCGTGAAGTCGAGCCCCGAGAACGCCCCGGCGAGGCTCGGGCCCGAGCGGAGCAGGCCCAGCTCTGCGAAGCGCCGGAGCGCCTCGGCTCCCGAGCGCACGCCTTCCAAGGCATCGTCGAAGAGGCGGCCCGTCTCCCGGGAGTTCAGGTCGGCGAGCTCGTGGGCCGCCGATTCGACGGCGGCGGCAATCTCCCGCAGAGCCGTGGAGCGTTCCGCCTGCGGCGTGCGTCGCCACACCGCTGACGCCCGGCGGGCCGACTGGAGCGCGCTCTCGACCCGGTGTGCCTCGGCCGCGGCGAGCGCTGCTGCGTCTGCCTCCGTCTCCGTCCCGGAGGCTGCGCCTCCTGCTGCTGCGTCCGCTCCGGATGCATCCGTTCCGAAGGCGTCGTCTCCCGATGGGTGCGGCGCACCCGCGTAGTCTGCCTTGCCCGGCAGGACAGCGCTCATGTCGACCTCCTGTACAACGTCTATCGGCCTACTACCCCTGCCCTCCTCTCCCAAGCGACCCCTTCGGAAGACTTCTCGAGGTCGTTTGCACGCGGGCCCCGGGGGTAGCGGATCCGCACGGAGCCGACTGGAGCCGGGGGTCCGCGGAGGTTCGGGGGGGGGTGCCTGGAGCCCGCAGCCGGAGGTCCGCCGCCGGGCGGAACACAGAGAGATTCAAGGAGACACGATGGCGCGAGCCGCCCACGGTGAGGACCAGCCCTTCGACGGTGTGGACCGGATCGCGGTGCTCCGGGGCGGCGGGATCGGGGACCTGCTCTCGGTCCTCCCCGCCCTCGAAGCCCTGTCAGAGACCTACCGGCCTGCACACCTCACGCTGCTCACGACCCCGCTGCTGGCGGCGCTGCTCGAGGGCCGTCCTGGCCCGTGGGACCGCGTCGTCGTCGTCCCGACCTTCCCCGACGCGCCGGACGCGTCCGGGCACACGTGGCGGGATGACCCGCGCACGGATGACGTCGTCGCTGCGCTGCAGGCCGAGGGGCTCGGGCTCGCTGCCCAGCTGCATGGCGGCGGCAAGAACTCGAACCCTTTCGTCCTCGCCCTGGGCGCCGCCCACACGGTCGGCTGCTCGACCCCGGACGCGGACCCGCTCGACCGTCAGCTGGCGCACCTCTACTACCAGCGCGAGGTGGACCGCTGGCTCGAGGTCGTCTCGCTCGCGGGGGCGGAGACCAGGCATCTCGAGCCCCGGTTGACTGCCGTTCCTGCCGACGCCGACGCTGCCGCTCCCTGGCTGCAGACGGAGGCGAGGGGCCTCGTCGTCGTCCATCCGGGCGCGACCGATCCGCGGCGCCGCTGGCCGGCGGCGCGGTTCGCCCACGTGGCGGCGGCCCTCGCTGAGGAGGGCTGGCAGGTCCTCGTTGTGGGCGATCCGGACGAGCGCGGGCTCGCCGAAGGGATCGCGCACGACGCCGCGCTGGCGGCTCCCAGCGCCGCGCACCTCATCGGGTCGGCGGCCGGGCGGACGGACCTGCACGGGCTCGTGGGCCTCCTCGATGCGGCGCAGCTCGTGGTCGCCAATGACAGCGGTCCACGGCACCTCGCGCAGGCGCTCGGGACTCCAACCGCGTCCGTGTACTGGGGCCCCAACCTGGTCAACGCCGGGCCGCGCCAGCGGAGGAGGCACCGGGTGCAGATCTCGTGGCGCCAGCTGTGCCCGGTGTGCGGGGCCGATGGCACCGACCCCTTCGGCAGGTCCTGCGATCACTCCGAGCCATGGGTCTCCGACGTCCCGGTCGAGGGCGTACTGGCCGACGCAAAGGCCCTGCTCGCTGGGCAGTAGAAAGGCACTCCCCAGCCCTTCACCTGCGTCGGCGCCAGAAGGTGTCACCCCCCCGTCCGCGCTCAACGTGCCTCTTTCCCGTGTCCGCCCTAGAAGGGTGGGGGCGGGTCGTGATGAGGGTAGGTGGTGTAGGCCAGTCCTGCCGGTGAGGTCCAGCGCAGGGTGCCCGGCGGTTCGACCGGTTGAGGTGGTGCGGGTGCGGGTGCCGGTGCGGGTGCGCCGTGCGGAATGGTGCCTGTCTGAGTGGTGTCTGTCTGGGTGAGCGTCCAGTGGCCGCGGGTCTTGAGGCGGTGGTGTTCGCGGCAGAGGAGGGCCAGATTGGCCGCGGCCGTGTGGCCGCCCGCGTGCCATTCGATGGTGTGGTCGGCTTCGGTCGTGGCAGCGGGGCGATCACAGCCGGGGAAGCGGCAGGCGGCATCGCGGGCGCCGAGGTAGCGGCGCATGGCTGCCGTGGGGGCGTAGCGGGTGCGGCCGATGGCCAGGGGCGCCCCGGTGGCGGGGTCTGCCCACAGACGGGTCCAGGTTGCGGCGTCGGCGGCGAGAAGGCGGGCCGCCGCGGGGTCGAGGGGACCGTAGCCGAGGAGTTCGGCGGGAGTGTCTGCGGTGCCGGCGGCGGTCGCCGCGGGCAGGACGAGGAGCACCTCGCACCGGACCCCCGACCGCGCAGGTCCCACAGATCCCGCGGGCACGCCATACTCGGCTCGTGGAGCGAGTCCCGGGGCCGCAGGCGCGTCCGGCACTCCCGCCCGGGACAGTGCTGCGGGCTGGGACAGCGCGGCGGCCCCGGACAGCGCGGCGGGGTCGGGGGCGCCGGGCGGCGCGGCACCGGCGGTAAGGAGGTCGGTGGTGAGGAGGTCGGCGAGAGCGTCGGCGCGCAGCTGAGGAAGGGTCCGGGCCTCGCCGGGTGCGTGCAGGGAGCGGGCGATGGCCTCGAGACGGGTGTCGATCGCCGCCCCGTGCTCCAAGGGCAGGTAGGCGGTGAGCCAGCACATCCCGTCCGGAGCGGGGTCGAGATCGACGCGGCGCCCGGCGGCGGCGTGGGCCTTGCGGGTGGTGAACGGCTCATCCGCGTGGTCCTCGACGAGGCGGCGCAGGCGGCGTGTCAGCGCGGCCGGGGAGGGGATGCGGTCCGGGTCGGCGGGGCAGGCGGCCTCGACGGCGGCGGTCAGGAATGCCGCAAGGCGTGCCGGGGGCACGGGCACGGCGGCATCCAGGACGGTCTTGGCCCGACGTCGGGAGAGCCGCCCGGCCGCGAGGGCGGCCAGGACGGGGGCCGCGGCGGGGTCGCTGAGGGACAGGGCCTCGACGACCAGCCCCCTGGCGGTGCGGGCGGAGACCTTCAGGGCCGCGGAGACCTCCGAGGCCGCGATCGAGGCCGCTTCCGCCGTCCGGAGAGGGTCGGTGCCGTCGCCGGCGCAGAGGTCCACGAGCGCGCCGAGCACGGCGGCCTGCTCGGCCAGGCGGTCCGCCTCGAGCTGCTCGAGGCGGACCAGGCGGCGCACGAGCCCGGCCGCGGCCATCTCCCTCAGCTCCGCCCGCACTACCGACGCCGGGAAGACCTCGAGCTCCTCCGGGGACGCGAACAGCCCCGAGTCCACCCCGTCCACGATGTCCCATAGGCGCTGGCCGCTGTCGCTCAGGTGCTGGGCGCCGTCCGATGAATCGGCATCGGGGTCGGTCCCGACGGAACGGCCGGCCCCGCCCACGGCTGCCGCGGCGAGGTCCTTGTCCGGGGCCCCCCTGAACGCCGCCGAGAGCACCGGCCCCAGCGCACCCGCAGCCACCCCCTGCGGCCGCGCCAGATCGTTGAGCTCCCACTCCAGCCGCAGCCACTCCGGCGGCTCCGGCGGGACCCAGCCAGACGCGCCCTCGCCGAGGGGCCCCTCAGCCCCTGACCCCGATGCATCATCCCACCCCATGTACCAATATTAGTATATGTATTCGATAGAACGAAGACTGTTAGAGCACATCTTCTATTTCTGGAGATGCGGCAGACCGGCGCGTCTCACAGTCCTCCGTAGCTCTGCCCGTAGATGCCGTCGTCCGACAGGCCGGCCTACGGCCAGGAATCCTCCATGGAACCGGCCACGAGCAGCTCGCGGACCTCGCAGCCCCGCGGCTGCGAGAGGGCGAAGAGCACCGAGCGGGCCACGTCCGAGGGCCGGTTGAGGGTGCTGCGGTCGTGCGGCTTGTACTCCTCGGGCCGGTCATCGAAGAAGGCCGTGTCCATGCCGCCGGGGATGAGGGTGGTCACGCCCACCCTCCCCTTCAGCTCAGCGGCAAGGGCCCTGCTGAAGCCGATCACGCCGAACTTGGAGGCGCAGTAGGCCGTGGCCCCCGCGGCGCCGCGGAGGCCGAGGGTCGATGCGACGGTCACCACCCGGCCATGCGACTCGAGCAGATGCGGGACGGCGGCGCGCACCACGGCGGCCGTCCCGAGGAGGTTCACGCGCAGCACGCGCTCCCATTCATCGGCCGGCACCTCCGCGAGTTCGCCGCAGCGGTCGATGCCTGCGGCGCACACCACCGCATCGAGCCCGCCTGCCTCCTCGACCGCGCGGGCGACGGCGGCCTCCGCCTCCTCGCGCACCGAGAGGTCGGCGACCACTCCGGCCACGCCCTCGGGCGCAGGCTGCCGGTCGACGACGATCGGCCGCGCCCCCTGCCCCGCCGCGGCGTCGACGATCGCCGCGCCGAGGCCTGAGGCGCCCCCGGTCACGAGGATCCGGGCGCCGCGGAGCGGCCCGTGGGTGGCCTGGTCGGTCTCGTGGCTGATGCGTGTACTCGTGGTGGTCATGGGAGTCCTTCCGGTTCAGTGGTGATGGTCAGTGGTCTGTCGTCGCCCGGCGTCAGCCGAGCCCCGCGATTGCGGAGGCGAGGCCCGTCGTCGACCGTCCCGGCTCGAGCGGGACGGTGACGACGTCGCCGCCCCACTCCCGCAGGAGTGCGGTCTCGGGCAGCCGCTCTGCGTCGTAGTCGGCGCCCTTGACCCAGACGTCCGGGCGGAGCTCCTTGAGCAGCTGCTCCGGCGTGTCCTCGGAGAAGACCTCCACGGCGTCCACGCAGCTGAGCCCGAGGAGCAGGTCCACCCGATCGGCCTGGGACATGAGCGGGCGGCAGTCGCCCTTGAGGCGTCGGATCGACTCGTCCGAGTTGAGGCACACGATGAGGCAGTCGCCCAGGTCGCGGGCCGCCTCGAGGAGCCGGAGGTGGCCGGCGTGCAGGAGGTCGAAGCAGCCTCCCGCGGCGACCACGCGGCCGCCGGTGGACTGGACGCGCCGGGCAAGGGCGAAGGCGGCGCTCTCCTCCCGCTCCTCCTCCCCCGCGGTCGGCGCCTCCGCGACGCCCCCGGACGCCGCGGGGGGCAGGGGTGCCTGTCCGCGCTCGAGCGAGGAGACCCCGCCCCCGCCGAGGAACTCCACCGCCCCGGAGATGGCGGCCTCGACCGCGCGCTCGAGGCCGTGCCCGGCGGCGAGCGCGACGGCGAGCGAGGCGGCGAAGCGGTCCCCCGCGCCGCACGAGTCCTCGATCCGCAGCCCGGCGGCCGGCGCCGCGATGTGGGTGTCGGCGTCGGGCCCGCACACGAGCGCGCCCCGTTCGGCCAGGGTGACCACGACCGCCTCCGCGTTCCAGCGCTGCCGCAGCCGCCCCGCCGCGGTCGCGACGGCGCCGAGTCCGTTGACCGCCCGCCCGGAGAACGCCAGCAGCTCGGGCAGGTTCGGCGTCACGGCGGCGGCCTTGGAGACCGGCCGGGCGCCCTGCGGGTGGGGGTCCCACACCACGGGGACGTGCCGGGCCGCGGATTCGATCGCCGCGCGGAGGGTGGGGGCCTCCGCAAGCCGCCTGCCGTAGTCGGCGACCACGATCGCGTCCGCACCGGCGATCCGCTCGAGCATCGCCTCGTCGACCAGGGGGAACGGCTTCTGGCCGCAGCCCTCATCGATCCGCGCGACCCTCTGGCCGTCCGCGACGACCCGCATCTTGACCGGCGTCGGGCCGCCGAGCGCCCCGGCGGTCACGCGCACCCCGCTGAGCAGGGCGCGGAGGCGCGCCGCCGCCTGGTCGTTGGAGAGGGCGGTGACGAGGTCGACGTCGTGCCCGTCCTCCGCGAGCATCGTCGCCACGAGGCCGGCGCCCCCCGCGCGCTCGAGCCGGCGGCCCACTTCGACGATGGGCGCGGGGGCGTCCGGACAGAGGCGGCTCGCGTGGCCGTGCAGGTCAATGTCCATGAGGGTGTCTCCCACCACGGCAAGTCTCATCTGGGGTCCCTTCCTGGGATGCTCCGGCCGGGCCGGGGCTGCGGCGCCGGGGTGTCTGCGATGCACGCGTCGAAGCACACGCAGAGGGCGTGGATCGCCACGAGCTGGGACTCCTGCACGTGGCAGTTCCTTCCGTCGAGGAGCACGGCCTCGTCCACCGCCGAGGAGAGCGGATTGGGTCCGGGGCCGGTCATGGCCCAGCTCACCGCCCCGGCCTCCCGCGCCGCCGCGGCGGCGCTGAGGAGGTTGGGGCTCTTCCCGGAGGTGGAGAGGAGCACGACGACGTCGCCCTGCCTGGCATGGGCCCGGATCTGCCGGGCGAAGACCTCCTCGTAGCCGTAGTCGTTCCCGATCGCCGTCATCGCCGAGGTGTCCCCGTGGAGGGCAATCGCCGAGAAGGGGGCCCGATCGCCGTCGTACCTCCCCACGAGCTCGGCCGTGAGGTGCTGCGCCTCCGCCGCGGAGCCGCCGTTGCCGGCCACGAGGAGCCTGCCGCCGTGGGAGAGCCGATGCGCCAGCTCATGCCCCCACCGGGCAAGCACGAGGGAGTGGCGCTCGAGCACCTCGAGGGCCACCATGGACTCCGCGATATGGGCCGCCACACTGCGTGCGAGCGCAGCGGTGGGGTCGCTGGCGGCCCGACCGCGCTGGGCGGCGGAGCGGAAGGCGGCGCTCCCGGCGCCGGGTACGGGCCGCAGGGCCGCACGGGAGCGGGGCGCGGTCCGCGCCGCGTCCAGTCCTCGGTGAGCTGCACACATCCTCAGGCCCCCTCCTCGACGCGGCGCAGCCTGCGCCGGGACCGCAGGACGGCCGGCTCCGGCTGCTGCCAGTGCTCGCGCATCACCCGGTAGATGCGCTCGGTGTCCGAGGCCACCTTGTCCCACGTGTAGCGGCTCCGCGCGCGCTCGACTCCGGCGGCGCCGAGGGCCGCCCGGCGCTGCGGATCGTCCGCGAGCGCGGACACGGCGTCGGCGAGCGCCTCGGGGTCCTTGGGCGGGACGTGGAGGCCCGTGACGCCGTCGACCGTGGTCTCGGCGAGGCCGCCCACGGCCGCCACGATGGTGGGTACTCCGCAGGCCATGGCCTCGAGCGGGACGATGCCGAAGGGCTCGTACCAGGGGCAGCAGACCACGGCGTCGAGGCTGCGCATGAGCTCGGGCATGGCGTCGCGGGCGACCTGGCCGGTGAAGATGATCTGGCTGCCGATCCCGAGGGATTCGGCGAGGTCGCGCAGGCGCCGCGCCTCCGGGTCCTCTGCGACGCGCTCCTTGGCCACGGAGCCGCCGACCACGAGGAGCTCGACGTCCCGGCGTCCGGACTCGGCGAGGAGGGCGAGCGCACGGATCACTGTGTCCACGCCCTTGCGGGGCACGAGGCGGCCGATCGTGGCGATCCGGAACCGCTGGCCCCGGGTCCGGGCCGGTCCGTCCGGGGTGAAGAGGCCGGTGTCCACGCCACAGGGCGCGATCGAGATGTGCCGCCGGCTCACGCCCATGGACCGCAGCTCGAAGGCTTCGTCGGGGCACGTGGCGATGACGCGGTCCACCGACCGCGCGACCCACGGTTCGAGGGTCTCGCGTTCAGGCGGGCTCGTGTCCTCGATTCCCTGGTGGCGCCGCTTGACCACGCCCAGCGCGTGGAAGGTCTGTGCCACGACGGGCGGGGTGAGGCCCAGGCGCTGCACCTTGTCCGCCGCCTCGATGCAGGCGACGCCGGACATCCAGAAGTGCCCGTGGACCACGTCCGGGGTGTCCTGCGCCCAGTACTCGCTGATCCGGTCCGCGAGTTCGGGGATGTAGGGCAGCAGCCTGTCCTTGGGGACGGCGCGTGCGGGCCCGGCGTCGACGTTGACGAGGCCGACGCCGGTGGGCAGCATCTGCTCCCAGTGGAGCCTGTTGCTGTCGCGCCGTGTGAACACGGTGACGGCGTGCCCGCGGCGGACGAGCGCCGCGGAGAGCTCAGCGACGTGCACGTTCTGCCCTCCGGCGTCCTCGCCCCCGATGGCCGCGAGCGGACTCGCGTGCTCAGAGACCATGGCGATCTTCATCGTTGTGCTCCTTTCAGCGTGCCCGCTCCGCGGGTACCGTCCGCAGCCTCCGCGAGCACCTGGTCCCACGCAGCGTGGAACCGGTCCAGTCCGTAGCGGGCCAGGGCGGCCTCGCGGGCCTTCAGCCCCGCCTCGACGGCCTCGTCCGGGTGGGCGAGCAGCCGGCGTGCGGCAGCGAGGAGTTCCTTCGGGTCGGAACTGACGCAGCCGGCCCCCGGGGGCACGGCGCGCCAGGCCTCGGTGGAGCCCACCACGAGCACCGGCAGTCCGAGGAACATCGCCTCGATGAGGGCAAGCCCCAGAGAGGTCCAGCGGAAGGGGTGGAGGTAGGCGCGGCGGCGGGCGAGCTCGGCGTGCAGGGTCCCGGAGGGCACGTCGCCGGCCCACGTCAGGCAGTCGGGCCCAAGGCCTGTGGCCTCCTCGAGGCCGCCGCCGCCCATCCCGAAGACATCGATGGGCGCTGCCTTGGAGAAGACGGGCAGCAGGTCCGTGCCGGCCACCCGGCGGCGCCGGACGGGCTCGTTCACGGCCGCCACGAGCCTCTCGAGCTCGCCGGTGTAGCGCAGGCCGGGGTCGTTGACCCCGTGCTCGACCACGAACACGGGCGCGTGGCCGCTGTCCCACATGAGCGCGTTGAAGTGGGTGACGTGCACGATCGGGATGCCGGTCTGGTCGGCGAGCGGGTGCCGGGTCTCCGGGACGGAGCCTTTGGGGGTGTTGTGCTCGACGAATACCGCGGGGAGGTCGGTCCCGGGCCGCAGGCCCGTCAGGGACTGGACCAGCCCGATCTCCTCGGTGCGCTGGAGCACGACGGCGTCGATCCCGCCTCCGCGGACCGCGAGTTCCTCGGCCGTGGCCTCCACGGCGCGCGGCCAGGGCCTGCCCGCCAGGCCCAGCCCCCAGGGCCCGCGCTCGGCGTCGACGGGGACCACGTACTCGTGCGGGCCGCGGACGAATCCGTCCATCCAGCCGCCGTGGACGTGCCACACGAGGATGCGCATCAGGCCACCGCCCCGGTCTGGGCCGCGAGCAGGTCCTGCACGGCCTCGACGACCTGCTCGGCCCGCACGCCGGCCAGGCACGGATGGCCCGGGAGCGGGCAGATCCGCGCACGGGTGCCGGCGCACGGCGCCTCCTGGTCGCCGAGGAGGACGGTGGGCGCTCCCCTCGGCCGCCAGACCTCGGCGGCCACCACCGGTGCGAAGAGGCTCACCACGGGCGTGCGGACGGCAGACGCGAGGTGCGCGGGCCCGGTGTTGCCGGCGACGACGACGCTGGCGCCCGCGAGCACGTCCACGAGGCCGGGCAGGCCCGTGCTTCCCCCGAGGTCGGTGCCGCGGGAGCCCGCCACGCGGGCTGTCAGCGCTCGCTCGTCCGGTCCGCCGGTGACCAGCACGCGCAGGCCCGCGGCAGTGAGCTGCTCGACCAGTTCCGCGGCGTTCTCGGCGGGCCAGGACCGTGCTGGCGCGTCCGCCCCGGGGTGCACCACCACGTAGGGGCCGTCGGGACGGAGCCCGCTGCGACGCTGGGGCACGAGGGCGGGCAGGCCGTCGTCGTCGGCCGGAAGCGGGAAGCCCGCCGCGGCGGCGATGCCGAGTGCCCTGTCCACCTCGTGGGTCTCCCAGGGGAGTTCGCGCGAGGTCACCCGCACGTCGAGCAGCGAGCCCGGGTAGTCCTCCGATAGCGCCGTGATCCGCGGGACCCCGCAGAGCCGCAGCGCGAGGGCGAGGGGCAGGGGCGACTGGTGGAAGGAGGTGAAGATGACGGCCTCGTCGGGGGCGATGTCCGAGACGAGCCGCTCGAGCTGACGGAGGTTCCGCGGGGTCGCCTCCGGCGCCGGGTTGCCGATCCAGGGGCACTCCCATTCGCGCGTGTGGCGCACCTGAGGCAGCAGGCGGGCAGCGCCGGTCCCGCGGGGCCCGGTGAGCAGGTAGGGCTCCGCGTGTGCCGCGATCGCCCGGACAGCCGGGCCGGCCATGACCACGTCCCCGAGGCTGTCGAGCCGGACGGCGAGGACGCGCCTCACGCTACGCTCCCGAGGGGCGGGGCGCCGGGGCGGCCGAGCCGGGTGCTGTGCGCCAGCTCGGGTCCCAGGGCGAGCATGACGGCGGACGAGAGGTCCCCAGCGACCATGGGCGCCTCGAGGATTTCGGGGCGCAGGGTGATGGGCGTGGGGACCATGATCCCGCGCGAGCCGCCGCGGTGGGCAGCCTCCATGTCCTTGCCGATGTCGCCGATGACCACGGCGTCCTCCGGCTGGATCCCGAGGTCCCGGCAGGCCGCGTGCACGAGGCCCGGCTTGGGCTTGCGGCATTCGCACCGGTCCTCGGGGGCGTGCGGGCAGACCTGCCAGGTGTCGAACGGGCCGAGGATCTCCTCGATGCGGGCGTTGACGGCCCGGAGCTCGTGCTCGGCGATGAGGCCGAGGCCCACTCCGGACTGGTTGGTCACGACGCCGCAGGCGATGCCGAGTGCGCGGAGGCGGCGGAGCGTCTGGAGCGCCCCGGGCATCGGGACCACGAGATCGGGGTCCGTGTTGTAGGGGACGTCCGCGACGAGCGTCCCGTCGCGGTCGAAGAGGATTGCGGACGGTACCGGCCGCCGCTCCCTCTCGCCAATGGTCTTCCTCATAGGAGAAGCAGTGCCCCTGCAGCAGTACACTAAACGGACCTAACACGACTTCTTCTTCTCCTCCTCCTTCTCCCAAAATCGCTCAAGCCGCGGGCGTACCGTCATCCCACACTCAGGGAGCAGCCGTGGCACAGCGTGCAACGAAGCCGACCGTCCTCGCCCTGCGGGCACTCAAACTGGGAGACCTCCTCGTCGCGGTCCCGGCGCTCCGGGGCCTGCGCCGGGCCTTCCCCGACCACGAGCTCGTCCTCGCCGCGCCGCGCTGGCTGGCACCGATCGTCCCCCTCATCGGAGGGATCAACGCGCTGCTGCCGACGCCGGGCCTCGACCATCCGCTCGCCTGGCGCCGCCCGGTGGATGTGGCCGTCAACCTGCACGGGAACGGGCCCGAGAGCAGGGGCCGGCTCGATGCGCTGGAGCCCACCTACCGGATCGGCCACGCGGCGCCGGGCTGGGCCGGTCCCGAATGGGACGACTTCCTCCACGAGCGGGACCGCTGGGTGCGCCTGCTGACGTGGAACGGCATCGTGGCCGACTCCTCCGACTTCCGGCTGTGCCCGCCCGAGACGCCGGCACCGGTGGAGCGGGCCACGATCATCCACGTGGGCGCCGCGTACGGCAGCAGGCGCTGGCCCATCGAGCGGTTCGCGGACGTCGCGACCGTGCTCTCCCTCCGGGGCCACCAGGTGGTGGTCACCGGCGGCCCGGACGACGTCTTCCGCGCCTCGGCGGTGGTCAAGGCCGCCGGGCTGCATGCCTCGGCCTGCGTGGCCGGGCGCTGGGAGCTCGATGCGTTCGCCGCCGCGATCGCCGCGGCGCGGGCGGTGGTCACCGCGGACACCTCGGCGGCCCATCTGGCCACGGCCTACGGCACCCCCTCGGTGGTGATGTTCGGGCCGGCGGCCCCGGAGCAGTGGGGACCGCCCGCGGAGGGCCCGCACGTGGTCCTCACGGATCCGCGGGTGCGTGTGGGCGATCCCTTCGCCGCGGACCCCGATCCTGCGCTGCTCGCCGTCCTGCCCGGCCACGTCCTCGACGCGCTGGAGGGGTTGGAGGAGGACGACGCCGCCGGCCAGGAGGGCGGGCAGGTCGCTTTCAGCTAGGGCCGGCCTGGTGGTCTGCGGGGCCGGAGGACCAGGCGCGGCGAAGGGCGCGGTGCACGCACCGCGCCCTTCCTGTGTGCCGCGCCCGGGCCTGATGCCGCCCCCCTCACACCGGCATCATGCCCGGACGGACGGGCCTCAGGCCGCCATCCTCCTCCGCAGCCTGTCGAGCAGACGCTTGAGGAGGCGCGAGACCTGCATCTGGCTCACGCCGAGCTCCTTGGCGATCTGGTCCTGGGTCATCTCCTGGACGAAGCGGAGGTCGAGGAGCTGCCTGTCATGGTCGGTCGCGTCGGACATCGCCCCGGCGAGCGCGTGCATCTGCTCGACGTGCTCGTAGCCGGGGTCCTCAGCACCGAGGACGACGTTCAGCCGGCGTTCCTCGGGATCCTCTGACGAGTCTCCATGCTCGACGGGCTGGCCGACCATCGCCGACTCCGCGATCTGCGCCTCCGCCACGTCGGAGGCCGGCACTCCGGCCGCGGTGCTCAGTTCCGCCGTGGTGGGATCGTGCCCGAGCTCCTGGGCGAGGCCGGGGCGCAGCGCGTTGACCTTGAGGCGGAGCTCCTGGAGCGCACGGGGCGGCCGGACGACCCACGACTGATCGCGGAGATAGCGCTTGAGTTCTCCCGTGATGGTGGGCACCGCGTAGGGCACGAACCCGTGTCCGAGGGGCTCCCGGTAGCGGTGGGCGGCCTTCAGCAGGCCGAGCCGGGCCACCTGGCGCAGGTCCTCCGTGTCGTGCCCCGCGCAGCGGAACCTGCGGGCGAGGGCATCGGCGACCCCGAGGTACTCGATGGCGAGCTGTCCCGCTGCCACCGGGTCGGTGCCGTCGGTCGGAGGCTCGCTGCGGCACGCCCGGCCTTCGGGCGCGGCTCCCAGGACGACGCCGTTGACGCTCTCTGGAGCGCCGGCAAGGTCTGGATCGTTGGGGACTGGGAGCAGATGGGCCTGCCGTGGAGCTTCCTGCATGGCGAGTTGCCTCCTCGCTGGAATTGGAAAGATGTGTGGGGCGTCAGTGACTGCCGGGCGCCTCCTGAGCTGGGCGGTCCGCGCCGTGCGCGGGGACGTATGGGGGCCAGGTCCCGGTGTCTCGAGTCCTGGTGGGCTGGGGGTCGGCGTCGCCTGGAAGGGAAGAGGGACCGCGAGTCGCCGAGGCGACCCGTTCGGGCGTCGCTGCGCGCACAGCGGCGCGGTGGGCGTCTTCTTCGGTGATCAGCTCGCGGCGGCCGACGGGTCGCGCCGCTTGGGTCATAGTGACGTTGAATCTCCAGTCAACTGGCCATCCGGCGTGGTGGTGCGGGCCAGCTGCTTGACTCCGGTTTCCACCGTAGGCACGACTGCTCGTCGAATACAACGGCGCGAGAAGGAACAGTTCTGTCTCTTGGCATGGGGAGTGCCGATTATCTCGCGGCCTTACCGAGGGAAGGCTCCCAGTTGGGGCCGCCGATCCCCGGAAAGGCGCGGCCCTGGGCACTCCCGCCGGGCGCATCCTCGGCGGAGTCCCGGTGCGGTTCTGATGCGGTCTTGATGCGGTTTTGATGCGGGCGATCAGAGGGTATGAAGACGTGGGCGGCCTGTACCCGCCTTCCACCGATTCGAGAGGACGCCATGGACCAGCGGAATCTTCCTGACGAGCCCGAGCGCCGGGAGAGCACGCCCCTCGAGGGCGGCGAGGCCCACTTCGCGGACCGGGAGCCGGGCGAGGAGCGCACGGCCGAGAGCTCGGGCCCGCACCCGGGCACCCCGGTGCCCCGGCACGGGGTGGACGACACCGTCGCCGACGGTCCGACCGATGTCACCCCGTCCTCCCGGGGAGCCGGAGCGGTGTGGGGCGATGCCGAGCGCACGCCCAACCCCGGTCCGGTCCGCCCGCCCGGGCCCGAGGACCAGGCCCGCATCGACGCGGTCGCCGAGGAGTACGAGGTCGCGACCACCGAGGAAGGCGAGCACTACCTGACCCCTCGCGAAGACGCGGAGAACGCTTCGCAGCCGGCGCGCGACGAGTTCCCGGACCACTGATCCGGGAATGCCGGGCGGTGATCCGGGCGGCCGCGCTGCGCCTAGGTTCCCGGACCCGTGCGCGGCGTCGAGTCGAGCAGCTCGGCCAGCGCCGCGTCGGAGACCTTGCCGCCCGGCGTCGTCAGCTTCCTGCCCTCGTGGTAGGCGAGGAGGAGGCGCGGGTCGACGTAGGATCCCCGCGCCACCGCGATCGTGTTGTGGAGCCAGTCCGCGGCGTCGGCGATGGCGCGGCGCCACGCCTCCTCTGCGTCGAAGCCCTGCTCGCCGCTGCACGCAAGGGATTCCGCCGCGATCACGGTGCCCCGCCACGTCCGGAGGTCCTTGGCGCTCACCCCCATCCCGGCCCGCACCCGCAGGTACCCGTTGAGGGACTCGGATCCGATGCGCTGGAACCCCCCGCCGGACTCGTAGCCCAGCGCGGCCCGGGACCTCGCGCCCTTCGGCAGGCTGCGGAGGTACCCGGCCAGGTCGGGATCGCGCAGTTCCACCGACCACTGCATCCCCGACTTGCCCGGGAACTCCAGCGAGATGGTGTCGCCGTCGAGCCGCAGATGCCTGCGCTGGAGCGTGGTGACACCGAACGACCCGTGCTGGCGGGCGTACCTGCGGTTTCCCACGCGCACCCCGAGCCGGTCCACGATGCGGAGTGCGGCCGCGAGGGCCTGCTCCTTGGGACCGTGCTTGCCGCGGAGGTCCTCCGTGACAGCCCGGCGGATCCCGGGGAGCCGCCGCGCCAGGGCGACGGCGCGGTCGAACTTGCGGGCCTCCTGCCGCTCACGCCACGTGCTGTGGTAGAGGTACTGCTTCCGACCGGCGGAGTCGATGCCGGTCGCCTGGACCCGGGCACGCTGGGACGCCGCGATCCGCACGTTCCGCCACGCCGGCGGTATGGCGAGCGCCTCGATCCGCGCGAGCACCTCCGGCGCGTCGACCCGCTGGCCGTCCGCGTCCCGGTAGCTGAACCCCTTGCCCGCGCGGCGCCGGGTGATTGTCCCGTGCGCCGTCCGCCTGCTGCGCGTCTTCATCGGCAGCTACTTACCCACAGCCCCACGGATGGAACCAGCCCGCCGGCCGCCGGCCGGGCCGTCACGGAAGGAATCACCCATGAATGCATCTGATCCCCAGGACCCGCGCAGTGCCCGCGTGACGGGCACCATTCCCCCGCAGGATCTCGAGGCCCCGGGCACCACCCGGGAGACCGAGCCCCGCCCGGACCACGGTGAGACCACCTACGAGGGCCACGGACGCCTCACGGGGCGCGCCGCCCTCGTCACCGGGGGCGACTCGGGGATCGGCCGCGCCGTGGCCCTCGCGTTCGCCAGAGAGGGGGCAGACGTCGCCATCACCGCCATGCCCGAGGAGGCACAGGACGCGGCCGAGGCCACGGCGGCCATCTCCGAGGCGGGGACCCGCGCGGCGCACTTCGAGGGCGACCTGCGGGAGGAGGACTTCGCCGCCTCCCTGCCCGGGCGCACGCTGGAGGAGTTCGGGAAGCTGGACATCCTCGTCCTCAATGCGGCGTACCAGCAGGCGCGGGACGGCATCGACACGGTCTCCACTGAGGAGTTCGACCGGGTGATCCGCACCAACCTGTACAGCCAGTTCTGGACGCTCCGCGCTGCCGTCCCCCATCTCCAGCCGGGCGCGTCCATCATCATCACGAGCTCCGTGCAGGCCGCGCAGCCCTCGGCGGGGCTCTTCGACTATGCGATGACGAAGGCCGCGCAGGCCGCCCTCGTCAAGGCGCTCGCACCGGAGCTGGGCAGCAAGGGCATCCGCATCAACGCGGTGGCGCCCGGACCCGTCTGGACGCCGCTCATCCCCTCGACGGGCTGGCCCGAGCACGTCCCGGAGTTCGGCAAGGACTCGCCCCTCGGGCGCCCCGCCCAGCCTGCCGAGCTGGCACCCGCCTACGTGCTGCTCGCCTCGGACGAGGCCTCCTACATCTCAGGAGCGGTGGTTCCCGTCACCGGCGGGAAGCCCTTCTAGAGTTCAGGCCCGGGCCAGAGACTACCGACCCCACGGAGGAGCGCCGGTCCGCAAGGACCGGCGCTCCTCCCAGCTGTTGCAGGGTTCCCTGCGGGTCACCCGGCGTCGAAGCGGTCGCCGCCGCGCTCGTCATCGTCGTCGTCCACCCCCGAGTCACCGGCGGCGGCCCGCTCGGGGTGGTTGCCCACCTCCGAGATCGCCTGGCTCACCTCGGTAGGCTTCGCGTAGGAGCGGTCCGGGATGGCCTCGAGGGAGCGCATGACGTTGCTGTCGGCGCCCTCTTCCTTGGCCTTGGCGACGAGAGTCCCCTTCTCGGCGGGGTAGTCGACGCCCTCGAGGAACTTCTGGATCTGGATCGGGTTTGCGGAATCGGTCATGGCTCTCCTCTCTCGTGAACCCGCTCAGCGGGTTCCTTCAGTCGGGGTGGTGGTACCGGTCGCCCCGCCGCGTTCGGCGTCCGGCGGCACAGTACCGTCCATGCGGTCGGTGCGGAGGTCTTCCGTCGCCCCGTGCCGGCCGGGTCGAACCGGGCCGGCATCTTCGCGGACCTGCTCCCCGCGGACCTGATTCCCGCGGACCGGCTCTCCCGGGATCGGCTCCCCGGGCACCGGCTCTCCGCGGCGCTCCGCCACGGCCTCCTCGCGGCGTTCCTGACGGACCTCCTGGCGCGGGACCGCCTCCTCTCGGGCACCGTCGGTGCGGCTGCGGCGGTCCGGGTCGAGCTCGTCCGCCTTGCGGCGCTGCTCCTCGATCTTCTCGCGGTCCTCGCGGGTGCTCTCGCTGTGCCCCTCGGCCTCGCGGCGCAGACGGGCGGCGTCGACCTCGGCGCGCTCGGCGCGCACCTGCGCCTCGTGGGCCTTGACTTCCCGGTCTCGGACGTCGATCTCCCGGCGTTCGGCCTCGGCACGCAGCTCCTCCGCGTGCGCGCGCTGGCGCTGCCGCCGGGCTTCGCCCCGCTTCCGGGACACCGCGATGGCCACGATGATCACGATGACGACGATCACCGCGATGACAATGACCGCCGTGAGCTGGGTCGGGTCCATGGGTCAACCTCCTGAGTGTCAGGTTTCCCTCCCTGTACCCGCCGGGGCGGGGATCCAATCACTCACGCTGCCGCCCTTGGCCGCCCTTGGTAGGGTGCGGCGCATGGCCCGGATCGAGGACTACGCACTGGTCGGCGACCTCCAGACGGCCGCGCTCGTGGGCCGCGACGGCTCGGTCGACTGGCTGTGCCTGCCGCAGTTCGACTCGCCCTCCTGCTTCGCCGCGCTCCTCGGCAGCGCCGACCACGGGCGCTGGAGGATCGCGCCGGCTGGGGCCGGGGACTGCACCTCGCGCCGATACCGCCCGGACACCCTCGTCCTCGAGACCATCTGGGAGACCGACGACGGCGCGGTGCGGCTGATCGACTTCATGCCGCCCCGCGACGGGGTCGTCGACCTCGTACGGATCGTCGAGGGGCTCCGGGGCGAGGTGTCCTTGGAGATGGACCTCGCCCTCCGGTTCGACTACGGCCACGTGGTGCCCTAGGTGCGCCGCCACGGTGGGGTCCTCCAGGCGATCGCCGGCCCCGACGCCGCCTACCTGAGCACGCCCGCGCCCCTCGTGGGCCGCGATCTGCGCACCCGCAGCAGCTTCACGGTGAAGGAGGGCGAGCGGGTTCCGTTCGTCCTGACGTGGGGTCCGAGCCATGAGGAGTACTCTCCCCGGCCGGACGCGGAGGCCTCCCTCGCCCGCACCTGCGCCTTCTGGGAGGAGTGGACGGGCCGCTGCACGGTGACCGGCCCGCACCGGGAGGCCGTCAACCGGTCCCTCATCACCCTCAAGGCCCTGACCTTCGAGCCGACCGGCGCCTTCGTCGCTGCTCCCACCACCTCGCTGCCCGAGGCGATCGGCGGCGTGCGGAACTGGGACTACCGCTACTGCTGGCTCCGCGACGCCGCGCTCGCCCTCCAGGCCCTCCTCGCCACCGGCCACACGGACGAGGCCGCGGCCTGGCGCGACTGGCTCCTGCGCGCGGTCGCCGGCGACCCGGCCGACCTGCAGATCATGTACTCGATCACCGGCCGGCGGCGCCTGCCGGAGACCACCCTCGAATGGCTCCCCGGGTACGAGGGAACGGCCCCGGTGCGCACCGGCAACGCCGCCGCCGGCCAGCTCCAGCTCGATGTGTGGGGCGAGGTCCTCGACGGCCTGGCCCTCACCCGCAGCTCGGTCCACTCGTGCGACGACTCCTGGGACCTCCAGCTCGCCCTCGTCGAATACCTTGAAGGGATCTGGGACCAGCCGGACAACGGGCTCTGGGAGATGCGCGGGCCGCGGCAGCACCTCACCCACTCCAAGGTCATGGCCTGGGTGGCCGCAGACCGCATGGTCAAGGGTGCCGAGGCCGGGCTCGGGGGCCCCCTCGAACGCTGGCGCGAGGTCCGCGACGCGATCCGCGCCGACGTCCTGGCCCACGGGCTCGACCCCACCCGGACCCACTTCGTCCAGGCCTATGGCTCGAGAGAGCTCGATGCGGCGCTCCTGCTCATCCCCCGCGTCGGCTTCCTGCCGTACACGGACGCCCGCGTCGTCGCGACCGTCGAGGCCGTGCAGCGCGAGCTGAGCGTGGACGGCCTGCTGCTGCGCTACCGGGCCGAGTCGGGCGCGGACGGCCTGCCGGACGGCGAGGGCGTGTTCCTCGTCTGCTCCTTCTGGCTCGTGACTGCGCTCGTCGGGATCGGGCGGACCGAGGAGGCGTCGGCCCTGTTCGAGCGGCTCCTCGGCCTGGCGAATGACGTGGGCCTGCTGAGCGAGGAGTACGACCCGCACGCGCGCCGGCACCTCGGCAACACGCCCCAGGCCTTCAGCCACTTCGGCCTCGTCAACGCCGCCCTCGCGCTCCACCGCGGGACGCCAGCGAGCGACCAGCCTCCCGCCTCGTCGGACTAGTCGGACTCGGCGCGGCCCGGGCCTGATCCCGCCGGGCGCACCGCCTCGGCGATCGCCGCGGCCACCCTGGCGGGGTCCTCGTGGCTCCAGAACCGCAGGACCTGCCAGCCGGCCGCGCTGAGGGCGGCGGTCGTCTCGGCGTCCCGCTCGCGGTTGCGGGCGATCTTGGGTCGCCAGTAGTCCACGTTGCTCGCCGGCTCGATGTAGTGCTCCGGGCATCCGTGCCAGTAGCAGCCGTCGATGAAGACCGCCACGCGGGCGCGGGTGAACACGAGGTCCGCCGTGCGCCGCAGGGCCGGTTCGGGGCGGTAGGCCACGCGGTAGCGCAGGCCCATGGCGTGGACCGCCCGGCGCACCTTGAGCTCGGGGGCCGTGTCCCGCGAGCGGTTCCCGAGCATGGTGCGGCGGATCGCCGGCGTCGTCGCCCAGGACGGCTCGCCCTTCCGGCTCCGGCCCCTGCCGTCGCTGCCGCGGGCGGACGACGGCGGCGACGCGCCCGCCGCCGGTGCGTCACCGGCGTCGTGCGTCTCCTCGGGAACCCCCGCCTGGCTCATGCGGCCAGCGTACGCCGGCGGCTGGGAAGGTACTGGGAGCCCGTTTTGCCCGCTCCCCCGCGGGTAGCGCTGAAGAAGGAGGGCTGGACGCCGCCCGGTCCGTGCACGGAAGGAACCCCGATGGGAACACTGGCATTCCTGGCCGCGAAGGGCCCGGGGCGCGGGCCCCTGAACCGTAGTGGCCCCCTCGGCGCAGTGCAGCCGCGCGGAATCCAGAAGCTGGTCCGCAACGTCGAGACCGGCCGGTTCGAGCGCACGCTCTCGGGCCTCACCGCCGCGGGGGCGCTCGTGACCGCGGCCGAGATCTACCTCGAGCACGACAAGGCGAGCTTCGGCAATCCCTGGATGTGGGCGCCCGTGGCCTTGGGACCGCTCGGCGCCGCCGCCGGGATCGGCGGGGTGTTCAGCGCGCGGCTCGCCCACACGGCGCTGCCGATCGCCAGCGCCGCGATCGTCGCGAACGGGCTCCAGGGGACCTACCTCCACCTGCGGGGGATCGCCCAGCGCCCCGGCGGCTTCAAGGAGCTGCGCTACAACGTCGAGATGGGCCCGCCGCTGCTGGCCCCACTGCTCGTGACCCTGGTCGGCGGGATGGGGATCCTCGCGTCGATCCTGCGGAGGGAGCCGTGACACTCCCACTGCCCGCCGAGGACGGCGGAGGACGCTTCCCGGGCCAGCGCGCCCTCGACGAGCGCGGCCACTGGGACGACACGACGGCGTCGCTCGTCATCTCCCGCACCCAGCGGCCGCCGGACATCAGCTTCTTCTCGGCGCAGGAGCAGGGCATCGCCGCCGCACTCCTCGACCGGCTCGTGGGCCAGGAGCCGGACGCGCAGCCGCGTATCCCGCTCGTGAACTTCGTCGACGCCCGCCTGGCAGCGGGTGAGACGGACGGCTGGCACTACGCGGACCTGCCCGAGGACGCCGAGGTGTGGCGGCAGGGGCTGCGCTTCCTCGACGAGGACGCACGCGAGCGCTGCGGCACCGGGTTCGCGACCGCGGGCCGGGAGCAGCAGGAGGCCCTCCTGACCCAGCTCCATGAGACCGAGGGCTCCTGGCACGGCTTCCCGGCCGGCCACGTGTGGAACCTGTGGCTGCGGTACGCGTGCACCGCGTTCTACTCCCACCCGTATGTGTGGGACGAGATCGGGTTCCCCGGCCCCGCCTACCCCCGCGGCTACGCGAACCTGGGCCTCGACCGGCGCGAGCACTTCGAGGTACGGGACGCGCGCCCGGGTGAGAGCGCATGAGCGCGGCCCGCGGGCTGCGCGGCGTCAGGGCCCGCAATGAGTCCGCCTGGCTGCTGCCCCTGGCCGACCCGGACGTGGACACCGGCATGCGCCGCTTCGCGGACGACGACGAGGTGGACCTCGTCATCGTGGGCTGCGGAGCCGGCGGCTCGACCATGGCGCAGCGCCTCGCCCGCGCCGGGTGGAACATCGTGGTCCTCGAGGCCGGGCCCTTCTGGGAACCGGACCGCGACTGGGTCAGCGACGAGGCCGGGTCGCACCGGCTGTACTGGACGGAGCCGCGCGTGATCGACGGCGACGACCCCGTGCCGCTCGGCTCGAACAACTCCGGCCGCGGTGTGGGCGGCTCGATGGTGCACTTCGCCGGCTACACCCCCCGCTTCCATCCCAGCGACTTCCACACCCAGAGCCTCGACGGGGTCGGCGCCGACTGGCCCCTGCGGTACGAGGACCTCAAGCCGTACTACGAGGACATCGAGGAAGAGCTGCCCGTGGCCGGCCAGGACTGGCCGTGGGGCGACCCGCACAGCTACCCCCACACCCCGCACCCCGTGGGGGGCAACGGGCAGGCGTTCCTGCGGGGCGCGCTGGCGTGCGGGATCGAGGCCCGCGTGGGGCCGGTGGCGATCTCCAACGGCCGCTTCGGGCACCGCCGGCACTGCATCTACCGCGGGTTCTGCCTGCAGGGCTGCAAGGTGGACGCCAAGGCCTCTCCCCTCATCACCCACGTCCCCGACGCGATCGCGCACGGAGCCGAGATCAGGGCCGACTCAATGGTCACCCGCGTCGCCGTCGATCCCCGCACCGGGCTGGCGACCGGCGTGCACTACGAGCACGGCGGCGTGGAGCACTTCCAGCGGGCGCGGAACGTCGCGGTGGCGGCCTACTCGATCGAGACGCCCCGGCTGCTGCTCAACTCGGCCTCGCCGCAGTTCCCCGACGGGCTGTGCAACGACCACGACCTCGTTGGCCGCTACCTCATGGTGCAGGGAGCACCGCAGACGGGTGGCCGGTTCGAGGAGGAGGTGCGCATGTACAAGGCGCCGCCGCCCGAGGTCAGCAGCGAAGCCTTCTACGAGACGGACCCCACGAAGCCGTACAAGCGCGGCTACTCGATCCAGACCGTCTCCCCCCTGCCCATCACGTGGGCCGAGCACATCGCCGCCCAGGGGCACTGGGGCACCGAACTGCGCCGCCGCATGACCGACTTCGTCCACTGGGCCTGCCTCGGCGCCCTGTGCGAGTTCCTGCCCCAGCCGGAGAACCGGGTGACGCTCGACTCCGAGACAGACCGGCGCGGCATGCCCGTGGCCCGCTTCACCTACAGCCGCTGCGGCAACGACCGCCGGCTCATGGCGGCGGCGGCCGACACGATGGAGCAGATCCTCACGGCCGCGGGGGCCAGCGAGGTCATGACGATCGAGCGCTACGCCCACCTCGTGGGCGGGGCGCGTATGGCGGCGGACGAGCGGCACGGCGTGGTCGACGCCGACTGCCGCACCTTCGCCGTCCCGAACCTCTTCATCACCGACGGCAGCGTGCTGCCCACCCAGGGCAGCGCCAACCCGGCACTGACGATCATGTCCCTCGCCGCACGCACCGCGGGCCGCCTCGCTGCAGGCGCGCGCGGGGGGCAGCGCCAACCACAGCGCGAACCAGTAAGCGAACCAGCAAAGGAGAGCTGACATGGCCGAGAAGAACGTGGCCGAATTCCTGCTCGAAAGGCTCAAGGCCTGGGACATCAGCACCGTGTTCGGATATCCCGGAGACGGCATCAACGGCATCGTCACCGCCCTCGGCAAGGGCGAGGGCCCCCGGTTCGTGCAGGCGCGGCACGAGGAGATGGCCGCCTTCGAAGCGGTGGGCTACGCCAAGTTCACGGGCAAGGTGGGAGTGTGCATGGCCACGTCGGGGCCCGGCGCGGTCCATCTCCTCAATGGCCTGTACGATGCCAAGCTCGACCACGTCCCGGTGGTCGCGATCGTGGGGCAGGTGGCGCGCACGTCGATCGGCGGCTCCTACCAGCAGGAGGTCGATCTCCCCTCGCTGTTCAAGGACGTCGCCTCGGACTACGTCCAGCTGGTCACCGTCCCCGAGCAGCTGCCCAACGTGATCGACCGGGCCATCAAGGTCGCCTGCGCGCGGCGGGCGCCGACCGCCGTCATCATCCCCTCCGATGTCCAGGAGCTCGAGTACTCGGCGCCTCCGCACGAGATGAAGATGGTCCCCTCGAGCCTCGGAATCGAGTGGCCCGAGCTGGCCCCGGACACCGAGGGCCTCCGGAGGGCGGCCGAGGTCCTCAACCAGGGCAAGAAGGTCGCGATCCTCATCGGCCAGGGCGCGCGCAACGCTGCCGCGGAGGTCCAGGAGGTGGCCGAGCTCCTCGGCGCCGGGGTGGCGAAGGCGCTCCTCGGGAAGGACTCGCTTCCGGACACCCTCCCGTTCGTCACCGGCTCGATCGGGCTCCTCGGGACGAGGCCGAGCTACGAGATGATGCGGGACTGCGACACCCTGCTCACCATCGGCTCGAGCTTCCCCTACCTGCAGTACATGCCGGATCCGGAGAAGGCCCGGGGAGTGCAGATCGATGTCGACGCGACCATGATCGGCATGCGCTACCCCTACGAGGTCAACCTCGTGGCGGACGCCGCCGCGGGCCTGCGGGCGCTCATCCCGCTCCTGAACCGCAAGGGGGACCGCGGCTGGCGCGAGGACATCGAGGACAAGGTCGCCAAGTGGTGGGCGGACATGCGGGACGAGGCCCTCGTCGAGGCCGATCCGATCAATCCGCTCCGGGTCTTCTCGGAGTTCTCGGAGCGCATCCCGGCCTCGGCGATCGTCACCTCGGACTCGGGCAGCGCCGCCAACTGGTACGCGCGGCAGATCCGGTTCCCGGCCGGGGTGCGCGGGAGCCTCTCCGGGAATCTGGCCACGATGGGACCTGCGGTGCCCTACGCGATCGGGGCCAAGATGGCCCACCCCGACCGACCCGTCATCGCCTTCGAGGGGGACGGTGCGATGCAGATGAACGGCCTCGCCGAACTCATCACGATCGCCCGCTACTGGAAGGACTGGTCCGATCCCCGGCTCGTCGTGGTCGTGCTCCACAACGACGACCTCAATCAGGTCACGTGGGAGCTGAGGGCCTTCAGCGGCTCTCCGACCGTGCCGATGACGCAGGAGCTGCCGGACGTGGACTACGCGGGCTTCGCCGCCAGCCTGGGCCTGGGAGCCATCTCGGTGGACACCCCGGACGCGCTCGGCACCGCCTGGGACAAGGCGCTCACCGCCACCCGTCCCACGCTGCTCGACGTGCGCACGGACCCCAACGTGCCCCCTATCCCGCCCCACGCCACGCTCAAGCAGGCCCTCAACACGGCCAAGAGCGCCGCCAAGGGGGACGAGAACGCCTGGCAGTTCATCAAGGAGGGCCTCAAGGTCAAGGCCCAGGAGCTCCTCCCGGGGCATCGGGAATGAGTGCGCCAGCGGGCGCCCCGATGCACGACGCCGGATCGGGCGCCGCGGTCTCGTCCGTCACCGCTGCGGCCTACACCGTCCCGACCGACGAGCCCGAGGCCGACGGGACCTTCGCCTGGGACTCCACCACCATCGTGGTGGTGCGGGTGGAGGCGGGCGGCACGCACGGGACGGGGTACACCTACGGCCCGGCGGCCCTCGTGCCGGTCGTGCAGGAGCTCCTCGCGCCCGCGGTCGTCGGCGCGGACGTCTTCTCGGTCCCCGCCTGCTCCGAGGCGATGGCCCGCGCGCTGCGCAACGCGGGCCAGTCGGGGGCCTGCGCGTACGCGGCGTCGGCCGTCGACTGCGCGCTGTGGGACGCCGCAGCCCGGCATGCCGGGCTGCCCCTGCACCAGTTCCTCGGCGCGGCCCGCACGGAGGTGCCCGTCTACGGCAGCGGCGGCTTCACCACCTACATCGACGCCCGCATGGCCGAGCAGCTCACCGGCTGGACGGCGCAGGGGATCCCCCGCGTGAAGATCAAGATCGGGCAGGACCGCGGTGCGGCGGAGTCCCGCGACATCGCCCGGATGCTCGCCGCCCGCGAGGCGATCGGCGGCCGGACGGCCCTGTTCGTCGACGCCAACGGGGCCTACACCCCGAAGCAGGCCGTGCGCGTCGCGGACGCCGCCGCCGAGGCCCGGATCACGTGGTTCGAGGAGCCCGTCTCGAGCGAGGACCTCGACGGGCTGCGCTTCGTGCGCGAGCGCACGTCCCCCGACGTCGCCGCGGGCGAGTACCTCACCCGCCTCAAGGACGCCGAGCGGATGTGCGCCGCGGGGGCGGTCGACTGCCTGCAGGCCGACGTGACCCGCTGCGGCGGCATCACCGTCTGGCTGCGCATCGCGGCCGTCGCGGCGGCCCACGGCGTGGGCTTCTCCGGCCACTGCGCCCCGGCGATCTCGGCAGCCCCGGCTGCGGCCGCCGCGGGGCTGCGGCACCTCGAGTGGTTCCATGACCACGTCCGTCTCGAGTCGATGCTGTTCGACGGCGTCCCGGATCCCGACGGCGGAGCCATTGCGCCGGACTCCTCCCTGCTCGGCAACGGCCTGGTCCTCCGCTCGGCAGACGCCGAGCAGTACCGGGTCGCCTGAGGCTCCCGGGACGCGGGCAGGGTCATCCGGAGGGAATCGGTGCGGGGCGGCGTTTCGCTCCGCGGCGCGGAGGGTAAGAACGGCGCGCCTGTTGGCGGGGGTCGCCGGGAGGGTTTCGTTCAGGAGGGACCATGAGTCAGAGCACGCTCGGCACCATCCGCACCAACATCCCCGGCCGGCTCGACCGCCTGCCCTGGGCCCGATGGCACTGGATGGTCGTGATCGGCCTCGGCACCGTCTGGATCCTCGACGGGCTCGAGGTCACCATCGTCGGCTCCATCAGCGACCGGCTGACGCAGCCCTCCGCGGGTCTGGGCCTCTCCCCCGCCGGAATCGGCCTGGCCGCCGCGATCTACGTCGCGGGCGCCTGCGTGGGGTCCCTCGTCTTCGGCTACCTCACCGACAGGTTCGGCCGGAAGCGGCTCTTCATCATCACCCTGGGCCTCTACCTGCTGGCCACCGTCGCCACGGCGTTCTCCTTCAACCCGGTCTACTTCTACATCTGCCGTTTCTTCACCGGCGCGGGAATCGGTGGCGAGTACTCCGCGATCAACTCGGCGATCGACGAGCTCATCCCCGCCCGGCGCCGGGGACTCGTCGACCTCGCCATCAACGGCTCCTACTGGCTCGGCACCGCCTTCGGGGCCATGCTCTCGGTCGTCCTGCTGAACACCGCCCTGTTCCCCGCCGAACTGGGCTGGCGGCTCGCGTTCGGCCTCGGCGCCGTCCTGGGCCTGCTCATCCTCCTGGTGCGGCGGAACGTGCCCGAGTCTCCGCGGTGGATGTTCATCCACGGCCAGGAGGACGGCGCGGAGAAGACCGTGGTGGACATCGAGGCCGAGATCGAGAAGGAGACCGGGCGCCGGCTCGGCGAGGTCGACGACTCCATCACGATCAAGCAGCGCCGGTCGATCGGGTTCGGCGAGATCATCAAGGTCTCCCTCGAGCGGTACCCGAAGCGCGTGGTCCTGGGGCTCTCGCTCTTCGTCGGGCAGGCCTTCCTCTACAACGCGGTGTTCTTCACCTACGCCCTGGTCCTGACCAAGCTCCTGCATGTCCCCGAGGACGTTGCCCCGTGGGCCCTCGTGGCCATCGCGGTGGGCAACTTCGCCGGGCCGCTCACGCTCGGCCACCTGTTCGACTCGGTGGGCCGCAAGGTGATGATCTCGGCCACCTACATCGGCTCGGGGGTGCTCCTGGCCATCGTCGCTGCCCTGTTCGGCGCCGGGGCACTGGACGGCTTCTGGCTCACCGCCTGCTGGACGATCGTGTTCTTCGTGGCCTCGTGCGGGGCGAGCAGCGCCTACCTGACGGTGAGCGAGGTGTTCCCGCTGGAGACCCGGGCCCTGGCGATCGCGTTCTTCTACGCGGTGGGCACCGGCCTCGGCGGCATCATCGGCCCGCTCCTCTTCGGCGGCTTCATCGGCCAGGGTGTCGGGGCCGTGGCCGGCGGCTACTTCATCGGCGCGGGCCTGATGGTCGCCGCCGGCCTGGTCGAGGTGTTCCTCGGCGTCGAGGCCTCCCGCACCTCCCTCGAGGAGGTTGCGCGGCCCATCACGGCCCAGCAGGAGGCGGTGTGAACCAGCAGGCGGCGTCCCGCGCCGCTCCCGCCCGCGCCGCCCTCGAGTACGCGCTGTGGACGGCGGCGGGCACCCTCTTCTGGCTCGCGACAGCCTCGACCGTCACGGCCGTGGAGACCGCGGTGGCCGCCGCGGTCTCCTTGGTCTGCGCAGTGCTGGCGCGGCTGGGCCGCCGGGCGCTGCCGTTCCGGGCGCGCCCCGTGCGCGGATGGCTGCGCTGGGCCGCCGCCGTGCCGGCCGCAACCGTGGCGGACCTGGTCCGTCTGCCGGGCTGGCTGCGCGCCGGGCAGCGGGAGGAGCTGCGCGAGGCCGCCATGCCCGCGGGCGGTCCCCGGGAAACCGGCTGGCGTGCGGGCGGCATCGTCGCCCTCTCGGCGACTCCGGGATCGATCGTGGTCGCCTCCGACCCCGAGTCGGGGGCCGTGAAGGTCCACTCGATCACCTCGGGCTGGCCCCGTCTGGACGAGCAGGTCCTCAGGGAGAAGGAGCCGGAACGATGACGTCCGGATCCCTGTGGGCGGCCGCCGCGCTCGCGCTCCTCCTCGTGGGGGTGGCGCCGGGACTGCTGCTGTGCGCGCGGGGCACCGCTGTGTCACGGCTGATCGGGCTCGAACTGCTGGGCGCCTCCGCCATCATGGCCATGGTCGCCCTGTCCGTGGCAGTGAACCAGTCCTCCTACCTCATCGTCCCGCTCGTCCTCGCGGTGCTGACGGCGACCGGCACCCTGGTCTACACGCGCCTGCTCACCCCCGAGTCCGCCGCCGCGGGGAACGACCGTGCCGGAAACACCGGCGCGGGAGAGGGCCCCTGATGCTCGCCGCCCAGGCGGTCTGCGCCGCCCTCGCCGTCCTCGTCGTGGCCTACGCCGCGGGCGGGGCCCTGCTCGCCCGCTCGCCGCTGGGCCGGCTGCACTTCCTCGCTCCCGTGACGACCCTCGCGGTGCCGCTCTTCGCCGTCGCCGGCGTGCTCGCGCTCGGAGTCTCCCTGGGCAGCGCGTCGGTCGCGGTCACGGCCGCGGCCCTCGCCCTGAGCGGGCCAGCGCTCACCGCTGCCGTGGGGCGCGCACTCGCGGCCGAGGCGGGGGCCGAGGTCGGGAAGGAGCCCGAATGACCAGCTCCCCGGTCACCGATCTCCTGGTGGCCGTGAGCCTCACGCTCGTGCTCGCCGGCGCCGCCGCGGTGGTGCTCACGCGCCGGCCGGCACGCCAGGCCGTGGTCCTCTCGGCCTACGGCCTCGTGCTGTCGCTGATGTTCATGGTGCTGCAGGCGCCGGATGTGGCGCTGAGCCAGGTGGCGATCGGGACCGCCGTCGTGCCCCTCATCGTGGTGCTCGCCATCCGGAAGATCGAGAGCGTGCGCTCGGAGCAGGCGGAGTCACGCGGCGCGGAGGACGAGCGGTGAGCCGCGGCGTGCGGATGGGCCTCCTCGCCGTGGCGCTCGTGGCCTTCGGCATGATGCTCTGGGCCGCCCTCGCGCAGCTCCCCGGCTTCGGCGGCGCGAGCCACCCCTACCGCGACCTCGCCGTCGCCGCGACCTTTGCGCACGCGACGGCCAACGCGGTCTCGAGCATCAACTTCGACCAGCGGGGCTTCGACACCTTCGGGGAGGAGACGATCCTCTTCTGCGCCGTAGCCGGCGTGGTCGCCCTCCTGCGGCCCGTCCACCGCGAGCGCCGGCGCACCGTGGGCAGCGGCGGGCAGACCCTCGAGTCGACGAGCCTCGTGGTCTACGTGCTGTTCCCGCTCACGCTCGTGCTCGGCGCCGACGTCGTGGCCCATGGGGCGATCACCCCGGGCGGCGGCTTCCAGGGCGGTGTGGTCCTGGCCACGGGCATCCATCTGCTCTACGTGGGCGGCCACTACCGGCTCCTGGAGCGGCTGCGCCCGCTGGACTGGTTCGCGCAGGGGGAATCGCTCGGCGTCGTGCTGTTCGGGGCGCTCGGCCTCGCGGGCGCGGCGCTCGGGGCGGACCTCTTCGCCAACGCCATCCCCCAGGGCCAGCTCGGAGACTTCGTGTCCTCGGGGACCGTGCCCCTGTTCAACATCGCCGTGGGCATGACGGTGGCCAGCAGCGTCGTCATCCTCCTGTCCGGTTTCCTCGATCAGGCGCTCGCGATCCGCGCGGCTCCCCAGCAGGATCCCGGCGAGCGGGACGACGACGAGGAGGCAGCAGCATGACCGTGTACGCCTATATCGTCGCCGGGGCCGTCCTGCTGATCGGCATCGCCGGGATCGCCACGAGCCGGAACCTCGTGCACGCCGTCGTCTCGCTGTCCGTCGCCCAGTCCGCCACGTACATCCTCCTCATCGCGGTCGGCTACCAGAACGGCGGCCTCGCTCCGATCTTCGGTTCGCAGGTGGGCCGGGACGCGCCCGTCGTCGACCCCGTGGTGCAGGCACTGACCCTCACCGACATCGTGGTCTCGGCCGCCGTCACCTCGATGCTGCTGGCGCTCGTGATCCAGATGGCCAAGCGGCGCCGCGCCATCGACCCCGACGACCTCGGCCCGTTGAAGGGCTGAGGCATGCAGACCGGGACGGCGGCCCTGATGCCCGCCCTTGTCGTGGGGCTCGTGCTCGCCGCCGGCGCGCTCATGGCGGTCGGCAGGTACGTCCGGAGGCCCTTCGCCGACGTCCTCGCCGTCGCCGCCGCCGTGGCAGCGGTGTGCGTGGACGGAATGCTGCTCGCGGGCACCTCGTCGTCCCGGCTCGTGTACTGGATGGGCGGCTGGTCCGCGCGGGACGGGCGTACCGTGGGCATCGCCCTCGTGGGCGACGGCCTGGGGGTCGGGCTCGCGCTGCTCGCCGCCGCCCTCATGGTCGCCGCGCTGGTCTTCTCGTGGCGGTACTTCGAATCGGACAGCTCGCACTACCACGGCCTCATGCTGCTGTTCCTGGCCGGCATGACGGGGTTCGCGTTCGCCGGGGACGTCTTCACGATGTTCGTCTTCTTCGAGCTCATGGGGGTCGCGGCCTACGCGCTCACCGGGCTCAAGAGCGAGGACCCGTCCGCGGTCCACGGGGCCATCAACTTCGGCATCATCAATTCGCTCGCCGCCTATTTGTCGCTGACCGGCGTCGGGCTCGTCTACGCGCACACGGGCAGCCTCAACCTCGCCGCCCTCTCCCACCAGCTCGAGGGCGACCACAGCCTCCTCGTGCCCATCGCGTTCGTCCTCCTGTGCACCGGCTTCCTCGTCAAGGGGGCCGTGGCGCCGTTCCACTTCTGGCTCGACGACGCGCACGCCGTGGCGCCCTCCCCCGTCTGCGTCCTCTTCTCCGGCGTCATGGTCGAACTCGGGCTGTACGGTGTGGCCCGGGTGTACTGGACGGTGTTCAGCGGCACGCCGGCAGCGGCGGGGATCCAGGCCCTGTTCCTCGTCCTCGGCGTCCTCACCGCCGTGGTCGCCACCCTGATGTGCTTCATCCAGCGCCACCTCAAGCGGCTCCTGGCCTACTCGACGATCGCGCACATGGGTGTCTTCCTCGTGGCCCTCGGCTCGGCCTCCGAGTCCGCGCTGGCGGGCATCGCGGTCTACGTCCTCGGGCACGCCGCGGTGAAGGGCTCGCTCTTCCTGCTCAGCGGCGTGGTCCTCGACCGGTACGGCAGCGTGGACGAGTACACCCTGCAGGGGCGGGGCCGCGACGCGCCCCTGCTCGGCGGGGCCTTCCTGGTGGCCGCGGCCGCCCTCGCCGGCGCTCCCCCGTTCGCGACCGGCCTCGGCAAGGCCATCACGGAGCATGCCCTGACCGAGTCGGGGCGGGTCTGGGGCATGGCCCTCATGATCGCGGTCTCTGCGCTCACGGCCGGCGCCGTGCTGCGCGTGGGCCTGAGGATCTTCCTCGGGCTCGGCTCGCCGCCGGAGGGCATCGAGGCCGAGGGCATGAGCGGGGACGAGGAGATGATCGAGGTCCGGATCGGCCGGCGGCGTGTCCCGCCGTCGATGAGCCTGCCCGTGGCCGCGCTCCTCGGCGCGGGCGCCCTGCTCGGCTTCCTGCCGGGGATCGCCGACGCGGCAGCGGCGGCGGGCCGGCAGTTCACGGACCGGGCCGGGTACGTGGCGGCCACCCTCGCTGGCACGGCTGGCGCGGTCCCGGGCGGTCCCTCGTCGGGATGGGACGCCCCGGGCATCCTCTGGGGGCTCGTGACCACGGCCGCGGCGCTGGGGGTCGCCGCCGCGGACCTCTACCGGCACCGCCTGCCCTCGGCAGTGGGCCGCCGCCCGCTGGCGTTCCTCGACCCTCCCCTGCGTGTCCTGCGGAACCTGCACTCGGGGCGGGTCGGCGACTACACCGTGTGGCTCGTGCTGGGCGTCGCTGCGTCCGGCGCGATCGTGCTCCTCTAGCGCTCGGCGGCGGCGTTCAGTCCCGCGCCTGACGCCGGTGCGCGGCCCACGCCTGGAAGCCGCCCACCAGATCGGTGGCCCTGCTCAGGCCGAGCCGCTGCAGGGTGTGGGCGGCGAGGCTCGAGCTGTAGCCCTCGTTGCACACGATCACAATCCGCCGGCCGGGGTCGTCGGCGACCGGGAGCCGCCAGGGGCTCGTCGGATCGAGGCGCCATTCGAGGACGTTGCGGTCCACCACGATCGCCCCGGGGAGGGCCCCGTCGCGGCGGCGCTGGTCGACCGGGCGGGTGTCGACGACCAGGGCACCGGCCGACATCTCGCGGTCCAGTTCCTCCGGCTGGACGCGCTCGAGTCCCGCGCGGCTCTCGGCGAGCAGGAGGTCGATCGCTGCCCAGCCACTGTCCGCCCCGGCGGCCGCTGCGGACACCTCAGCCTGCTGTTCCACAGGGTCCTCGTTTCATCCAGGCGCACGACGCCGGTGACCCGCCTCGCGGAGGCGGGTCACCTTCCGTCGTGCTTCAGTCCAGGCTTCGCAACTCAGGCGAAGTCGGCCTCGGCGGGGTCGGCGCCGATGCGGCCGGCCGCACCCTTGTCGAGGCCGTTGATGGCCTCGATCTCGGCCGGCTCGAGGGTGAGGGCGAGGGCCGTCCAGTTCTGGGCGATGCGCTCGGGCGTGACGGACTTCGGGATCACCACGTTGCCGAGGGCGAGGTGCCAGCCGAGGACCACGTTCGGGACGCTCACGCCGTGGTTCTGGGCGATCTCGCGCAGCACCGGATCCTCGAGGAGGTCCTTGCCCTGGCCCAGCGGCGACCAGGACTCGTGCAGGATCCCCTTGGACTCCTCGTAGGCGCGCAGCTCGGCCTGCGGGAAGTACGGGTGGGTCTCGACCTGGTTGATCACGGGGACCACGCCGGTCTCGCGCTGGATCTCCTCGAGCGCCTCGACGGTGAAGTTGGAGACCCCGATCGAGCGGACGCGGCCGGACTCCTTCAGCTTCGCGAGCTCCTCCCAGGTCTCGAGGTAGAGGCCGCGCTTCGGCTGGAGCCAGTGGATGAGGTAGAGGTCCACGTAGTCGAGGCCGAGCTTGTCCAGGGAGGTCTCGAAGGCGGGGGCCACCTTGTCCCGGCCCTGGTCCGCGTTCCAGAGCTTTGTGGTGATGAAGAGCTCGTCGCGATCCAGCCCCGAGGAGGCGATGGCGCGGCCGACGCCGGCCTCGTTGCCGTAGATCGCGGCGGTGTCGATGTGGCGGTAGCCCACGCGGAACGCCTCGCCGACCACGCGCTCGGCGACGTCGTCCTCGACCTGCCACACTCCGTAGCCGAGCTGCGGGATGGTGCGGCCGTCGTGGAAGGAGAGGACAGGGGAGGTCAGGGTCTCAGCAGAAGTCATGCTGCCCATCCTGCCACCGCGGGGCGCGCGCACCGGCGGTTCCAAGGGATTTCCCAGCGGACTTCGCGGAGCGCGAACCGTGGAATAGATCCGGCTGTCGGCAGCTCAGCGGCGCATGAGCTCCTCGGCCTCCTGCACATGCTCGAGCACGGTCGCGGCCCGGCGCTGCACCGACAGCGCCCCCACCGGCACAGGGCCGACGGCGAGGCGCAGCATGGCGGCCGCCTCGGCCGTGGTCGCGAGGGCATTGCCTGCACGGGAGAGGGCGCGGTGCACGGCGGCGTAGTCGCCCGGGACGTCCAGCCCCTCGCTCGGGGAGCGGCGCTGCGCCTCGGCGCAGACCGCCCGCACCCGGGGAAGGAGGTCGGCGAGGCCGTCGGCGATGACCACGAGCTCGCTGTAGAGCGCGTCGTCTTCGATCCCCTCGAGGACCTGGTGGTAGCGGTCGAGGCCCCTGCGGAAGCGGTCGTGCGCGCGGCGCCACAGGCCCTTGCCGAGCTCAGCGTCGTCGCGGCGGCCGGCGAGGGCGGACTTGATGAATCCCACGGGGACGCTCAGAGGTACTGGCCCGGGCCGTGGTCGGGATCGCGGGGGATGCCCTGCCGCTGGCCGGGCATCTGTCCGGGCCCCTGGGCCGCGCGCTGGGGCTCGCCGTTCGGGCCGATGACCACGCCCGGCGCGATCATCGTCCCGGGCGGGAGCTGACGCAGCTGCACCTGCGCCGCGGCGAGCTGGTGGGCGGCCTGCTGCGCGGCGATGGCTGTCTGGATGCCGTGGAAGAGACCCTCGAGCCAGCCCACCAGCTGGGCCTGGGCGACGCGCAGCTCGGACTCCGAGGGCACCGACTCGTCCGAGAACGGCAGCGAGATGCGGTGGAGCTCGTCGACGAGCTCGGGCGCCAAGCCGTCCTCGAGCTCGCGGATCGAGCGCTCGTGGATCTCGGCGAGGCGCTCGCGGGCGGCCTCGTCGAGCGGTGACCCCTTCACTTCCTCGAGGAGCTGCCGGATCATCGTGCCGATCCGCATGACCTTCGCCGGCTCGTCCACGAGCTCCTGCAGGTTCGGCCGCCTCGGCTGCTGCGCTGACGACGCCGCGTGGCCGGCCTCCGCGGCGGCGTCGCCCTCGATCGCGGTCCCCTCGACGGGTTCCTCCGCGTGGTCCGCTGCCTGCCCGTCCGTGTGCTCGTTCCCCGCTGACGTCATAGCGCCATCCTCTCACGCGCCCCGCGCCGGGCCACGGGGCGAAAGGCTGCGCGGGACCGCACCCGGCGCCCCGGTTCAGCGGCGCCCCGGTTCAGCGGGGGCGCCGTTCAGCCGGGGCGCCGGCCAGCCGGGGCGCCGTTCAGCAGCACCGGCCCTGCGGGTTCGCGTCCTGGCGGTCGGCGTGGTCGCGCCAGAACTCCCGCTCGGTCATCGCCGGCGCGGCGCACCGGCCCGCGGCCTGCTCCGCCCGGTGGTGCTCGAGGTACCTCTCGTACGCGTCGGCGCCCATGACCCCGCGCGCGAGCGCCCGCGCCCCGGCGAGGACCGAGCGCACGGCGGCGACCGCCGTCGTGCGCCCTTCGCCGCCGGGACGGGCCGATGAGGGGGACATCAGTGGTGAGCCGCCGGCGTCGTGTCCATGCCGGCGTCCCGCCACTGGGCGAGGACCTCGCGTTCGGCCGCGGTGGACACCATTCCCGCGGGGGCGAAGACCCGCGACGGCACGGCGGGGTCCTCGGTGTCGGCCTCCGGCCCCACGCCGATCCCGCGGAAGGCCTTGGACGTCGCGACGAGCGCGGCGAGGATCACGATGATCGAGAGCACCACGAACACGACGCTCAGCACGCCCTGGACCATCGTGTTGCGGACCACGGCCTCCATGGCGGCGACCGTCTTCGCGGTGCCGAACGAGGTCTTCCCGTCAGCGAGCGCCTTGGCGAAGGCGGCATTCTGGGCGAAGTAGCCCACCGCCGGGACCGGCGAGAAGATCTTGTAGGCACTCGCCGTGATGGTCACGACGGCGGCGAACGCGAGCGGCAGGGCCACGATCCACAGGTGGCGGAACGTCCGCCGCTTGGCCACGATGGCCAGGCACACCGCGAGCGCGATCGCCGCGAGGAGCTGGTTCGCGATGCCGAACAGCGGGAAGAACGTGTTGATGCCGCCGAGGGGATCGGTGACGCCGAGGATCAGGATGTAGCCCCAGCCGAGGACCATGGCCGCCGTGCAGAGCCAGGCGCCGAGGCGCCACGAGGTGTCCTTGAACTTCGGGACGAAGTTCCCGATCGAGTCCTGCAGCATGAACCGGGCCACGCGGGTGCCGGCGTCCACCGCGGTGAGGATGAACAGCGCCTCGAACATGATGGCGAAGTGGTACCAGAAGGCCGCGAGGCCCGCACCGCCGATGAGCTGCTGCATGATGTGGCTCAGGCCCACCGCGAGGGTCGGTGCGCCGCCCGTCCGGGAGACGATCGACGCCTCCCCCACGCCCTGGGCCGTCCCCGAAAGCATCTCGGGCGTGACGTTGACGCCCGCGAGGCCCAGGCCGTTGACCCAGGCCGCGGCCTGCTGGACGGAGCCGCCGGTGAGGTTGGCCGGGGCGTTCATGACGAAGTAGAGCCCGCGGTCGATCGAGACCGCGGCGACGAGGGCCATGATCGCCACGAAGGACTCCATGAGCATGCCGCCGTAGCCGATGAAGCGGGTCTGGCGCTCCTTCTCGATCAGCTTCGGGGTGGTGCCGGAGGAGATGAGGGCGTGGAAGCCGGAGAGGGCGCCGCAGGCGATCGTCACGAACAGGAAGGGGAAGAGGCCGCCGGCGAAGACTGGGCCGTTGTCCTTGAACGCGTACTCGCTGAACGCCGGGGCGCTGATCTCGGGGCGCACCACGATGATCGCGACCGCGAGGAGCGCGATCACGCCGATCTTCATGAAGGTCGAGAGGTAGTCGCGCGGGGCGAGCAGGAGCCACACGGGCAGCACGGCCGCGACGAAGCCGTACACGATGAGGCCCCAGGCGATCGGGAGCCGGTCGAGGTGGAAGAGCGCCTGGCCCCAGTCGGTGTGCGAGACCCAGCCGCCGCCGATGATCGCGGTCATGAGGAGCACGAACCCGATCACGGAGACCTCCATGACCTTGCCCGGGCGGATGAAGCGCAGGTAGACGCCCATGAACAGCGCGATCGGGATGGTCATGGCCACGGAGAAGACGCCCCACGGGCTCTCGCCGAGGGCGTTGACCACCACGAGGGCGAGGATGGCCACGATGATGATCATGATGAGCAGGGTCGCGAGCAGCGCTGCCGTCCCGCCGATGACTCCAAGCTCCTCGCGGGCCATCTGGCCGAGCGAGCGGCCGCCGCGGCGCATCGAGAAGAACATCACGAGGTAGTCCTGCACCGCGCCGGCGAGCACCACGCCCACGATGATCCAGATCGTGCCGGGCAGGTAGCCCATCTGCGCGGCCAGGATGGGGCCCACGAGCGGGCCGGCGCCGGCGATCGCAGCGAAGTGGTGGCCGAAGAGGACGTTGCGGTCCGTGCGGACGAAGTCCTTGCCGTCCGCGTTGTACTCGGCCGGCGTCGCGCGGACGTCGTTGGGCCTGAGCAGGTACTTCTCGATGTACTTGGAGTAGAACCGGTAGCCGATGAGGTACGTGCAGACGGCCGCGAAGACGAACCAGATCGCGTTCACCGTCTCGCCGCGGACCAGCGCGAGCATGACCCAAGCGAGCCCTCCCGCGAGGGCGATGGCGGTCCAGAGAGCGATCTTGGCGGGGGTCCAGCGCTTCTCCGCCTCGAGCCTCGCGGGGTCGACGGCGACCGGCGGCAGGGCCGGGTCCTGGACGAGGTCGCCCTCGGCCGGGCCGGTCTCGGGCGCTCCCCCAGCGCGGCGTGAGACGGTACTCATGGTGCTCCTCCTCGAGCGAGAGTGATGGATGCTCTCGACCCTAGCCAGAGGGCACGGCGCCGACCGCCCCGGCATCCGGCCGGTGCCGGGCGCTGCGGTGAGCGGTAGGGAGCGCGCGGTGAGCGGCGGGGGTGGCGGCTACATCGTGAGGAGGATCTTGCCCACGTGCTCGCCCGAGTCGAAGTACTCGTGCGCTGCTGTCACCTGGGCCAGCGGGAAGGACTTGTCCACGAGCGCCTTGATGCGGCCATCCGTGACGAGCGGCCACACATGCTCCTTGACGGCGGCCATGATGGCCCCCTTCTCCTCCACCGGGCGCGGCCGGAGGGACGTGGCGATCACGGCGGCGCGCTTGCTGAGCAGCGTGCCCAGATTGAGCTCGCCCTTCGCCCCGCCCTGGAGCCCGATCACCACGAGCCTGCCGTAGGGGGCGAGGGCCTCGACGTTCCGCTCGAGGTACTTCGCGCCGACCACGTCGAGGATCACGTCCGCGCCGCGGCCGTCCGTGGCCTCGCGCACCGCCTCGACGAAGTCCTGCTCGCGGTAGTTGATCGCGACGTCCACGCCGAGGAACGCGCGCGCCGTCGAGACCTTCTCCTCCGCGCCCGCCGTCGCGGCGACGCGCGCACCGAAGGCCTTGGCCATCTGGACGGCCATCGTGCCGATCCCGCCGGTGGCGCCGTGGACGAGGAGGAGCTCGCCCGGGGCCAGCTGGGCCGTCATGAAGAGGTTCGAGTAGACCGTCGCTGCGGTCTCAGGCAGCGCGGCCGCCGTGACGAGGTCCACGCCCTCGGGGACCCGGACCACCTGCTCGGCCGGGACCGCGACCTTCTCTGCGTAGCCGCCTCCGGCCAGGAGGGCCACGACCCGGTCCCCGACCGCGAAAGGCCGGGTGACCTCTGGCCCGAAGCCGGCGATGCGGCCAGAGACCTCGAGGCCCGGGATCTCCGAGGCGCCCGGCGGAGGAGGGTAGAAGCCGCGGCGCTGCTGGACGTCAGCGCGGTTGATCCCCGCGGCCACGACGTCGATGAGCAGCTCTCCCGGGCCGGGCTCCGGCGCGTCGACCTCGCGCACCTGCAGTACCTCCGGCCCTCCGGGCTCGGTGATGAACACGGCCTTCATATCGGTGCTCCTCCCCCAGGGGGCGTGAAGTTTTCACGAGATCACTGGCCTATGAAACACTACTAGGACACGGAAGGTTGTCCGAGCGGCCTATGGAGCTGGTCTTGAAAACCAGTGTGCGGTTACCCCGTACCAAGGGTTCAAATCCCTTACCTTCCGCCTAGGCGCAGCGCCCCCGGTCCCACGGCCGGGGGCGCTGCCGCTTTCCGGGGGTGTGGGGGGCCTGGCGGGCCGAGCACCGGCGGGTGCTGCTGGGGGCCCGCGCACTGGCGCGGGCAGCGCGGCATCCCACGACGGGCTCGGGCAGCCGCGCCCGGATGAGGGCAAGCCGGAGCCGGGTGCGCGCGGGCGAGGTGACCGGGACGCCGTCGACCGTCTCGACGTCCCCCGGCCGCGGCGCCCCGCGACGCCGCGGCGGCGGAACTGCGCCCCGCCGGGTGGAACGGTGAGGTGGAGGCGCGGGTCGTGCCTGGGCGCCTCCGGGAGCGGCAGGCCGCGGAGCGCGAGCGCGCTGACGTGCGAGATGGCGGCGTCCGGAGCCAGCGAGAGATACGGCGCGGCCCGGTCAGCGCACTGGACCCGCCGATCCTTGAAAAATGTCGGATGCGCCACATAGCGTCTGTCTCGTTCGGCTAGTTCGGCAGACATCCAGACAGACCGACCCGAGGAGCTCACATGCCCACCCCCCACTTCGTGCCCGGCGCACCCTGCTGGACCGACCTCATGACCAGCGACGTCGAGAGGGCGAAGGCGTTCTACGCCGACCTGTTCGGCTGGACCTACGAGACCGGCGACCAGGAGAAGTACGGCGGCTACGTCACCGCCTTCAAGGACGGGGCCATGGTGGCCGGCATGATGGGCAAGATGGCGGAGCAGGCCTCCATGCCTGACGTGTGGACCGTGTACTTCAGGACGGACGACATCGCCGCGACCGCGGACGCCGTCTCCTCCGCCGGTGGCCAGGTCTGGATGCCGCCGATGGAGGTCCCCGAGCAGGGCCACATGGCGGTGTTCGGGGACACCGGCGGCGCCGCCTTCGGCTCCTGGCAGACCACGGGTCATACAGGCTTCGGCTCGCTCGCCGAACCGGGAACGCCCGCGTGGTTCGAGCTCCATGCCCGGGACTACGACGGCGCCGTGCAGTTCTATCCGAAGGCCCTGGGCTGGGACCTCACGGTCATGAGTGACACCCCCGACTTCCGCTACTCCACCTACGGCGACGGCCCGGAGTCCAAGGCCGGCATCTTCGACGCCGCCCGCGACCTGCCCGAAGGCGTGCCCGCCCACTGGGTCGTCTACTGGGCCGTCGAGAACGCGGACCAGGTCGTCGACCGGGCCACCGCCGGCGGCGCCACCGTGCTCATGCCCGCCGCCGACACCCCGTTCGGCCGCATGGCGGCGCTCGCCGACCCGTTCGGGGCGGTGTTCCGCATCACGCAGGACCTCGGGCAGGGAGGGCAGGAGAGCCAGGCGTAGGCGTAGGCCCGGGGGTGCGAACCGCGGCTTGGGGGGCCGCGGCGCCACCCCCGCTCCCGTCCCGTCACTGCCCGCGGGCCTCCGGCGTCATGCCGCAGCCCCGCAGTGCGAAACCTTCCGTTCATATCCCGCTGGTTGGATCCAGCCTGTTCCATCTCGCTCCAAGCACCTCACTCACCCACCCTGTGAAAGAGAAACCGAATATGGGGAAATTCTCGTGGAGAGCGGCGACCGCCCTCTCCGCGGTGGCCGTCGTGTCACCGCTGGTCTCCGCCGTGCCCGCCACGGCCGCCGAGCAGGCGCCCGGCATCGTCATCAATGAGGCCTATCTCTCCGGCGGCAGCGCCGGAGCCGTCTTCAAGAACAAGTTCGTCGAACTCCGCAACGCCTCCGCCCAGGACGTCGACCTGAGCACGTGGTCGCTCCAGTACCGGGCGGGGACCGGCACTGGGGCGTCCAGCACCACCGTGAGCCTCGCCGGCAAGAGCATCAAGGCCGGCGGCTACCTGCTCGTCGCTGGCGGCTCGAACGGCACGGCAGGGGCCGACCTGCCCGCCGCGGACGTCCAGTCAGGCTTCAACCCCTCCGGCACCACCGGCACGATCGTGCTCGCCAGGAAGGCGACCGCGCTGACCCTCCCGACCGGCAGCCTGACCGGGAACCCGGACGTGGCCGACCTCCTCGGCTACGGCACCTCGAACACGTTCGAGACCAAGGCCGCCGCCGCGCCGTCGAGCAACACCGACGTGCGGAGCCTCAACCGCACGGGCGGCACGGACACCGACGACAACTCGGCCGACTTCACGCTCAATGCCACGATCACGCCGCAGAACTCGGCCTCCACGGGCGGCGGCACCGATCCCGGCACCGACCCGGGGACCGGAACCGACCCGGCGGGGGTGGCGGCGATCGCCGACATCCAGGGCACCGGCACCGCGAGCCCACTCGTGGGCAAGACCGTCACGACGCGTGGCAAGGTCACCGCCGTCTACGCGACCGGCGGCTTCAACGGCTACTACATCCAGACCCCCGGGTCGGGCGGCACCGACGCCGGCGACCGCGCCTCGTCGGACGCGATCTTCGTCTACTCCCCCGCCACGGCCGGCTCGGTGCATCGCGGCGACTACGTCGAGGTCACGGGTGCCGTGAGCGAGTACTTCGACCTCACCCAGATCACGGTGGCCGCGGGCGGCCTCACGACGCTCTCCGACGCGGCACCCGAGGTCAAACCGACCTCATTCTCGCTCCCCCTGTCCGACACCGCCAAGGAGGCGCTCGAGGGCATGCTCGTGGCCCCCGAGGGCGCGTTCACGGTCACGGACAACTACTCGGTGAACCAGTACGGCGAGATCGGCCTGGCCGCGGGCACCTCCGCGCTCGTGCAGCCGACGGCGGTCGCGGCCTACGGCTCTGACGCGTACAGCGCCGCGGTCGCCGACAACGCCGCGCGCAAGGTCACCCTGGACGACGGCGCCTCGACCAACTTCATGTCGGCCGCCAACAAGTCCCAGCCGCTGCCCTACCTGGCAACCACGGACCCGGTCCGCGTGGGCTCCCCCACGACGTTCACGGGCGACATGGTATTCGACTACCGCAACAGCACGTGGAAGCTCCAGCCGCTCGAGCAGCTCACGCCGTCGAACGCCGCCGTGGTCCAGCCCGCGCACTTCGAGAACACCCGCCAGGCGGCCCCCGCGAAGGTGGGCGGAAACCTGACGATGGCCACGTTCAACGTGCAGAACTACTTCCCGACCACGGGAGACACGCTCAAGGGCTGCACGTACTACATCGACCGCGCGGGCAACCCCATCACGGTGAAATCGGGCTGCGACGCCCGCGGGGCCGCGAACCAGGAGAACCTCCTGCGCCAGCAGGCCAAGATCGTCGCGGCGATCAACGCCTCCGGCGCGGACGTCATCTCGCTCGAGGAGATCGAGAACTCGTCCAAGTTCGGCAAGAACCGCGACTCCGCGCTCTCGATCCTCGTCGACGCGCTCAACGCCGCTGCCGCGGACACGTGGGCGTTCGTCCCGAGCCCGGCCGTCGTCCCCGCGCAGGAGGACGTGATCCGCACGGCGTTCATCTACCGCAAGGCCGTCGCAGCGCCGGTGGGCGCCTCGGTGATCCTCGATGACGCCACGTTCACGGGCATCGCACGCCAGCCGCTCGCCCAGGCGTTCAAGCCGGTCACGGGTGGCGACGACGCGACGTTCCTCGCGATCGTGAACCACTTCAAGTCCAAGGGCTCGGCCGCGACGCCGGATGACACCGACAAGGGCCAGGGCGCCTCGAACCTCGCCCGCACCCGCCAGGCGCAGGCGCTCGTGACGTTCGCCGACACGATGAAGGCCGCGGCGAAGACGGACAAGGTCCTCCTCGTCGGCGACTTCAACGCCTACCAGTTCGAGGATCCGATCAAGGTCCTCAAGGACGCTGGGTACATCGACCAGGAGGCCCGCACGGGCAAGCACACGTACGCCTTCGGCGGCATGGTCGGGTCCCTCGACCACGTCCTCGCCTCGCCGGCCGCGGACGCCACGGTCAGCGGTGCGGACGTCTGGAACATCAACGCCTACGAGTCGATCGCGCTCGAGTACAGCCGGTACAACTACAACGTCACGAACTACTACGTGGCGGACCAGTACCGCTCCTCCGACCACGACCCGTTCGTGCTCGGCATGAACCTCGCCGCGGCACCGGCCGAGGCGGCCCTCCGGCTCGTGAACATCAACGACTTCCACGGCCGCATCGACGCCAACACCGTGAAGTTCGCGGGCACGGTCGAACAGCTCAAGGCCGAGGCGCCCGGCGGCAACGCCCTGTTCCTCTCCGCGGGCGACAGCATCGGCGCGTCCCTGTTCGCCTCGGCGAGCCAGGACGACCAGCCCACGCTCGATGTCCTCAACGCCCTCGAGGCCAAGGCCAGCGCGGTGGGCAACCACGAGTTGGACAAGGGCTCCGCTGACCTCACGGGCCGCGTGTCCTCGAGCGCGAAGTTCCCGTACCTCGGCGCGAATGTGTACGCCAAGGGCACCACGACCCCGGCGCTCCCCGAGTACACCGTGGTCGAGTCCGGCGGGCTCAAGGTCGCCGTGATCGGCGTCGTGACCCAGGAGACCCCGACGCTTGTCTCACCGGGCGGCGTGAGCTCCCTCGACTTCGGCGATCCGACGGACGCCGTCAACCGGGTGGCCGCGAAGATCAAGGCCGAGAACCTCGCCGACGTCATCGTGGCCGAGTACCACGAGGGTGCCGGCGCCGGCACCCCGGACGGTGTGACCCTCGAGGCGGAGATCGCCGCGGGCGGCCCCTTCGCGAAGCTGGTGACCCAGACGTCCGCGGACGTCGCCGCCATCTTCACGGGCCACACGCACAAGGAGTACACGTGGGACGGGCCGGTCCCCGGCCAGCCCGGCAAGACCCGGCCCGTGCTGCAGACCGGCAACTACGGCGAGAACGTTGGCATGATCGACCTCACCGTCGATCTGGCGACGAAGCGGGTCACCAAGTACTCGCAGTCCAACGTCAAGCGCTCCACTGCCGCGGACGCGAGCCTTGTGGCCGCCTACCCGCGGGCCGCCGCAGTCAAGGGGATCGTCGACGCGGCGCTCGCCAAGGCCGACCAGATCGGCAGCCAGCCGATCGGCAAGCTGACCGCGGACGTCACGACGGCGTTCTCCGGCGGCAAGCGGGACGACCGCGCGTCGTCGTCCACCCTCGGCGGTCTCGTTGCCGACTCGCTGCTGGCCACGCTCAAGGATGCGTCCGCGGGGGGTGCCGAGATCGGCGTCGTGAACCCGGGCGGCCTGCGCGCCGAGCTGTACTACGCACCCGATGGAACGGTCACCTACGCCGAGGCCAACGCGGTCCTGCCGTTCGTGAACAACCTTTGGACCACGTCCCTGACGGGCGCACAGGTCAAGACGATGCTCGAGCAGCAGTGGCAGCGTGACGACGCGGGCAACGTCCCGAGCCGTCCGTACCTCCAGCTGGGCACCTCGAAGAACCTCACCTACACGTTCGACTCGACCCGCCCTGAGGGCGACCGGGTCACGTCGGTGCAGGTCAACGGGGGCCCGATCGATCCGCAGCGCACGTACCGTGTGGGCACGTTCAGCTTCCTGGCGCAGGGCGGGGACAACTTCCACGTCTTCAAGAGCGGCACGGACACTCGTGACTCGGGCCTGATCGACCGCGACGCGTGGATCTCGTACCTCACGGCGAACTCCCCGGTCTCCCCGGACTTCGCCAAGCGCAGCGCCGAGGTGACCGGTGCGCCGTCGTCCGTGACGGCCAGCCAGAAGCTCTCCGTCACGGTGGGCCAGCTTGACCTGACGTCCCTGGGCAGCCCGGTGAACTCCCAGGTCTCGCTCACGTACTACCCTGCGACCGGCGAGCCGGTCCTCGTGGGGACCTACGGCGTGGCCGGCGGCAGGGCGGTCCTGGACTTCACGGTCCCGGAGTTCCCGCAGGGCGGCACGTACGTGGTCTCGGCTCTCGAGTCGAAGGCCGCCGTGACGCTCCCGCTCTCCGTCCCCGTGGTCGACCAGCCGGCTCCGGTGCCCGCGTCCGCGCAGTGCGCGGCGCTCAGGAAGAGCCTCGACGACCCGGGCAACCGCTCGGCGAAGGCCGTCGAGGCGCTGACCAGGAACTACGCGAGGCTCTGCCACTGACCCCGGTTTCGGGTACGCATCTCGTCGCCCCTGACCCCTTTCGGGTACGCATCTCGACGCGGTTTCCGCGTTCCGGGTACGCGGCAGGGTGACGGGCGACGACGGCCGGCGGCTTCCCCACGGGAGGTCGCCGGCCGTCGTCGTGCTCGGCCCCACCACCTTCTGGGAGCCACCTCCTGAAGGTCACCACGTGTGGGACCCTCAGGAGGTGATCCCCAGAATGTCCCGCGCGATGGCGTCCGCGTCGCGGAGGGTGCGCTGCCCGCTGGGATAGGGGGCGCCCTCGTGCGCTTCGCCCGGCGCGGCGAGCGGGTGGGCCTCGGCGGCGATCGCGGTGCCCCACTGCACCGCGGAGAGCTGGAGGCCCAGCACGTAGAGGCCCTCGACCGGCAGGCCGTTGACGTCGAGCGCGCAATACGGCGGCGAGGTGACGTCCAGCCCGGTAGCGGGCTGCGGCACCCCGTCCGCGCCTGCGAGGAAGCGCGGACGCACGAGCCCGTCCGCCAGCAGGCCGGACACCAGCGGAGAGTCGGCCCGCGCCACGGCGTTCGCCGGCGCGAGGGCCTCGACCAGCCAGCGCGAGCGCACCTCCGGGCCGCCCACCCAGGGCGAGGCTGCGGTGAAGGTGCGCGCGAGGCGGTCCACGGAGAAGCGGGGCTCGGGCCCCACGGTGCTCACGATCCCGGCGCGCATGAGGGCGGCCAGCTGGCGGATCCGCTGGGCAGGCGGCCCGCTCGCGAGTCCCTCGGCGAGCCCCTCGAACCAGCCACGGAGGCCCGAGACCCACGAGGCCTCGGTGATGCCGCCGTCCGCCACGGCCTCCTTGAGCACCGCCCGGCCCCGGTGGAGGGCGGCGATGGCCATCTTGACCGGGTCGTCCTCTCCCCGCGCGGATCCTTCGGCGTCCTCATCGAGGTACGCGAGGACCCGGACGTCAAGCTCAGCGCGGTCGGCGGCGTGCCAGCCGCCCAGCGGCGCCCCCAGCGAACGGAGGTCGAGCCGCCGGGCCGGGGCCACGCCGTCGCGCACCACCGCCGAGGCGCGCGGCTCCCAGCCGGGCCCCTCCACGGCCAGCGCGGACGAGAGCTCCCCCAGGAAGCCCTCGGACACGGCCGCAGGCTCGACCCGGGCGAGCGTCGCATAGTACGCCCACAGTGTGTCGCGGTGCAGGAGGGGCCAGAGGTCCTGGTCGAAGGAGGGCTGGATCCCGGCCTGCCGCGGCGCGAGGGCTGCCGCGCGGGTGAGCCAGCGCAGCTGGACGGAGGGCGCGTAGTAGGCGTCGAGCTCGGCCTTGCCCCGGTACGGCACCCCGCGCCGGGAGGCGGCGACGATGAGCGGCTCGCGCCCGGACGGCGTGTACACGAGCCGCCCGTCGTGCCCCTCGGCGAACCGGCCGCCGCGGCCCTCGGTGAGCGCGGCCACCACGTCGAAGAAGTTCAGCCCCATGCCGCGCACCAGCACGGTCTCGCCCGCCGGCAGCCGGTCCCAGTCCACATCAGCGGGAGCCGCCGGCGGCAGGTAATGCAGCCCCAGGTGCGCCGCCGCGTCGGCTAGCGCCGCCTGCTCCGGGCTGGGCTGGGCGGGCACGTGGCCGAGGGCAAGCACGACGGCGTCCGCCTCCTGGGCGCGGCCGTTGGAGCAGGTGACGGCGAACCCGTGCGGGGTGCGCCCGACCCGGGCGACCTCGGCCTGCACGTGCCGCACCGCCGCACCGGGCGGGGTGGCCGCGAGAACCGCGTCCCACGTCTGGGCGAGGTATCGCCCGTAGAGCGCACGCGGCGGGAAGTCGCTCGATTCAAGGCCCTTGAGCTCGGCCTGTTCCTCGGCCGCGAGGGTGCACGTTCCGGCGTCGATCGCCTCGCGCTGGGCCGCGCGCCACGCGTCGAAGCTCCCGCCCGCGAGAGGGGGCGCGAGGCCGGGCTCGCTCGGGATGAGCGTGGGATAGAAGGCCTGGGTGTTCATGAGGAACAGGCGCGGCTGCGCCGGGCGCCAGACCTTGCCTGGCCCGGGGGCGAACGGGTCGTAGACGGTGATCTCGAGGCGCGCCGCGCGGGCGCCGGGCCGGCCGCCCGGGGAGGCATCGGCGTCGTGCGCGGGGGCGGACCGCTGTGCGTGCACGGCGAGGAGACGCTCGACGGCGGAGGCTCCGCGGGGGCCGCAGCCCACCACCGCCACACGCAGAATCCCGCCCCGAACCATAGGGTTGAGCTTAACGTGCGGCGTGGAAGGATGGCCCCATGACTGCCCAGCCGCCAGAGTCCGCCGCGGACACCGCCACCCTCGCCCCGGCCGCTCCCGTCCCCGCAGACCAGCCCGTCGACGAGAACCTGTGGCTCGAGGACATCCATGGCGAGGACCAGCTCGCGTGGGTGCGGGAGCAGAACGCCCGCACGGAGGAGCTGCTCGAGACGGCCGACTACCCCGAGCTCGAGGCACGGATCCTCGAGGTCATGGACTCGACGGACCGGATCCCGATGGTCGCCAAGCGCGGAGACTGGTACTACAACTTCTGGCGGGACGGCGAGCACCCCAAGGGGCTGTGGCGGCGGACCCGGTGGGAGTCCTATGTGACCCGGACCCCGGAGTGGGAGACCGTGCTCGACGTCGATGCGCTGGCCGCCGCGGACGGGGTCGAGTGGGTCTGGGGCGGGGCGAACTTCCTGCGCCCGGCGGACGGGGTCTCATGGCGGCGCTGCATGGTCCGGCTCTCCCCCGACGGCGGCGATGCCGCGGCCGTGCGGGAGTACGACGTCGAGGACCGCGCCTTCGTCGACCCCGCCGAGGGCGGCTTCGCCCTCCCCGCCGCGAAGGGCGGGGTGGACTGGCTGGATCCCGACACCCTCCTGGTCTCCTCGACCCTCGGCGAGGACGCGGTCACCACGTCCTCCTACCCGCGGATCGTGCGCAGGCTGCCGCGCGGCACCGAACTCGCCGACGCCGAGGTGATCTTCGAGGTCCCCGCAGAGCACATGATGGCCGGGGCCGGATTCGACGACACTCCAGGGTTCGAGCGCCTCATCGCGAGCGACCGCATCAGCTTCTTCGACGTCGAGCACTCGATCTGGTGGGACGGCGCCTGGCAGCGCATCCCCGTGCCCACCGATGTGGACGTTGACCTGCACAGGGAGTGGATCCTGTTCCGGCCCCAGCGCGACTGGCACTTCGGCGCCGACGGGGCTGGCCAGGACAGGGCCGGTCAGGAGGGCGCGGACGGGCGCGTGTTCCCGGCGGGGTCGCTCCTGGCCGCCGACTTCGAGGCATTCATGGCCGGCTCGCGGGAGGTCACCGTGCTGTTCGCGCCGGATGCCCACACCTCGCTGCAGTCGTGGTCGTGGACCAGGAGCCACCTGCTGCTCAACCTCCTCCGCGACGTCTCCTCCGAGATCCGGGTCCTCACCCCGCCCTCGCGCGAGGCCGGCGCTCCCGGGGCTGCGGCTCCGGAGACGGAGTCTGCAGAGCCGGCGGAGCCGGCGGACGACGCTGCGTGGTCGCCCCGCGTGCTCGATGCGTGCCCGCCGCTGCACCTCGTCGAGTCGTACGCGGTGGACGACGAAGATCCCGACGCCGGGGACGACTACTGGCTCGTGGCGACCGGCTTCCTGACCCCGACCACGCTGCTGCGCGGCACCCTCGGCGGGGAGCACGCGGAGGTGAAGCGCGCGCCGTCGTTCTTCGACGAGTCGCGGTTCGAGGTCGAGCAGCACTTCGCCGTCTCGGCGGACGGCACCCAGGTCCCGTACTTCCAGGTCGGCCCCAAGGGGCTCGTCCTCAACGGGACGGCGCCGACCCAGCTGTCGGGGTACGGCGGGTTCGAGATCTCCCGCACGCCTGCCTACTCGGGCACCGTGGGGCGCGCCTGGCTCGAGAAGGGCGGGGTGTACGTCGTGGCGAACATCCGCGGCGGCGGTGAGTACGGGCCGGCGTGGCACCAGGCCGCGCTCAAGGAGAAGCGGCACCGCGCCTACGAGGACTTCGCCGCGGTGGCCCGGGACCTCGTCCGACGTGGGGTAACCTCGCCCGGGCATCTGGGCTGCTCGGGCGGCTCCAATGGCGGCCTGCTCGTGGGAAACATGCTGGTGGGCTACCCCCACCTGTTCGGAGCCATCTCCTGCGGGGTGCCGCTGCTGGACATGCGCCGGTACACGAAGCTCTCCGCCGGCTACTCGTGGATCGCGGAGTACGGGGACCCGGACCATCCGGACGAGTGGGAGTCCATCCGCACCTTCTCCCCGTACCACCTGCTGCGCGACGGCGTGGACTACCCGGACACCTTCATCTGGACGGCGACCTCCGATGACCGCGTGGGCCCCGTGCAGGCGCGCAAGATGGCCGCGCGCATGGAGGCCATGGGCATACCGAACGTCTGGTTCCACGAGGCCCTCGAGGGCGGGCACGCCGGGGCCTCGGACAACCGGCAGGCTGCGGCCCTGCAGGCCCGCAGCCAGACCTTCCTGTGGCGCGCCCTGACGGGCACCCTCCGCTGACCCCGCTTCTGGGGCCACCTCCTGGGAGTCACCTCCTGGGGGTCACCTCCAGAAGGCGACCCCCAAGACTCGAGCGGGGCGAGGTTTTTGCTCTCGCCCCCCGGGTTGGGTACGCTTGTCAGGCTGGCGACAGCAAGGAGACGTGCCAGAGCGGCCGAATGGACTTCACTGCTAATGAAGGGTCCGGGGAAACTTGGACCGGGGGTTCAAATCCCCCCGTCTCCGCCGAGCGGAACGCCCCCGGTTCATTGAACCGGGGGCGTTTCTGCATTCTCGGACCGCGGGCTCCTCGGACCGCGCAGGGCCATGGTCCGTGCCGCTGGGCCTCAGTGGCGGGTCTTGAGCCAGAAGGCGACGCCGCCGGCCACCGCGATGGCAATCATGATGCTCCATTCGAGGGGCCCCGGACCACCCATCGAAGCCTGCATGGCGGGCTGGGCGGCCGAGCGCGAGGTGGAGGCGTCGAGCCCGGGATCCTGAGTGGGCGCCGGTGTCTGCGGCGCGGGCGGGGCGACCACGGAGGTGCCGGTGCCCGAAGCGGACGCCGCAGGCGGGACGGCAGGTGGCGGTGCCGGCGCAGGGGCCTCCTCCTGAGGCTCGGGCACCGCCTGTACCGGGCCCGCGCACGGCGCGGCGGAGAACGTGTGCGTCCACCGCGAGGGGCCCTTGAGGACGTAGCCGGGCCGGGCGCTCGCCTCGACGGTCACCATCCCCACGGCGGAATTGGCCCCGGGCGCGAGCACGGTGCCGCCCACGCGGTAGTCCACCCCGATGATCGTGGGCGCCACGACCGCGTCGGCCTGGGTGCCGCATGGATCGTCGAAGCCGGGGGCATCTGCGGTGACGGAGACCGGGCACGCCTCGCGCAGGCTGGCCGGCGAGGACGTGGCGATCGGGTCGGCTCCCGCAGGCCCAACGGCCGCCGTGTAGTCATGCCCGGTCGAGAGTGAGAGGACCCGATCCACGGATCCAGAGAAGGTGCCCGTCGCCACGACGTTTCCGGCCTCGTCGGCGACGCGGTACGTCATGGGCGACGTGGCATCCGTCCGCGCGGTGAGGCGCACTGAGTCACAGGCCGCCCGCGCGAGGGCCACCTGGGCAGCCGGCCCGGCGGGCGTCGGGGTCGCGGGGGTCATGGTGGGCGACGGGGTCGGGTCCGGGACGCTCGGCGACGCGGGCACGCGGCCCTCCGCCGCGGAGGCCCCCGGGGCCAGGACCCCGGGGAGCAGGATGGCAAGGGCACCCAGAAGCACGGCAAGGAAGGCCAGACGCCGGACGATCGGCGGGGCCGGGTGGCTCACGAGGGCCCTTTCGTCTAAGTCACAGATGTTCTCTTCGCTCCACCCTACCGAACCGTGACCAATCCGTGATCATCCTGTGACGTGGGGCGTGTCACATTCAGCCGCGACCGCTCTGCCGTCCTCCCGTTATCCCGCCTGAGCGAGGGCGAGGGGCAGGACCGCGCCGACGCCGTTCCGGCGCAGGAGACGGCCGGCGACCGTGACGGTCCACCGGCTGTCGACCAGATCGTCCACGAGGAGCACGGGCTGGCCGGCGAGCGCAGCGAGCTGCTCGCGCAGGTCGGCCCCGACGTCGAACGCCTCCCAAACCCCGGCGAGGCGGAACGCGCTGTTGCCCCCGCCTTGGCCTGCCCGGGCCGCGTCCGTGCGCTCGAGCGCGCCGAGGTAGGGCAGGCGCCCCACCTGGGCGATCCCGCGCGCCAGGGAGTCGACGAGCCGCGGCCGCGTGGCCGAGGGCACGCTCACGACTGCGGCGGGCCGCCCCGCGCCGCCCCACGCCCCGGCCGCAGAGTCGCCGCGCGCCCAGGCCGAGAGCAGCTCGACGCAGGCGCGGGCCAGCGCGGGCGGGACCTCGGCGTCCGGCGCCCCCGCGGCGAAGAGCTCCCTGAGCGGGCCGCCGTAGCCGAGATCGGTGAGGCGGGCGAGGGCCCGGCCCTCGCCGAGCTGCTCCCCCGCCGGGATCCTGCCCTTGACCGGCACGCCGAGCTTGTCCATGCCCGAGGGCCACTGCGCCCGCGGCTCGATCGGGATGCCCGCATGGCGCAGCTGGGTTCCGGCGCGCTCGAGGAGGGACGGGTCGACCTCGTCCGGGAACCACCGCCCGGCGCACGTGTCGCAGCGGCCGCAGGGGGCTGCGGTGTCGTCGTCGAGCACGCTCGTGAGGTACTCCATGCGGCAGCCTGCGGTCTGCTCGTAGACCACCATCGAGTCCTGCTCCGCGACCCGCGCCTCGGCGATGCGCGCGTACCGCTCGGCGTCGTACTCCCAGGGCAGCCCGGTGGCCTGCCACCCGCCGCCGACCCGCTCGACGGCCCCGTCCACGGCGAGGACCTTCAGGAGGAGCTCGAGCTGGGTGCGGCGCAGCTCGACCGCGGATTCGAGGGCCACGGTCGAGAGGGGGCGGCCAGCCTCGGCCAGCACTGCGATGACGGCCTGCGCCTTGTCCTGGTCCGGCATCGACGCGGTCGCGAAGTAGCGCCAGATGTCGCGGTCCTCGGGGCCGGGCAGGAGGAGGACGTCCGCGTTCGCGGCGCCGCGGCCCGCGCGGCCCACCTGCTGGTAGTAGGCGACGGGGCTCGACGGCGCCCCCAGGTGGACGACGAACCCGAGGTCTGGCTTGTCGAAGCCCATCCCGAGGGCGCTCGTGGCCACGAGGGCCTTGACCTCGTTGTCCTTGAGCAGCTGCTCGGCCCGCTCCCGGTCCTCGGTGTCCGTCTTGCCGGTGTAGGCCAGGACCCGGTGCCCGGCCTCGGTGAGGATGCGCGCCGTGTCCTCCGCCGCGGAGACGGTGAGCGTGTAGATGATCCCGCTGCCGGGCAGCTCCTCGAGGTGGGCCAGGAGCCACGCGAGGCGATGGCCGGCGTCCGGCAGTGCGAGCACGCCGAGGCGCAGGGACTCGCGGCCCAGCGGTCCCCGGAGCGTGAGGACGTCGGAGCCGAGCTGCTCCTCGATGTCGTGGACCACGCGGGCGTTGGCGGTGGCCGTCGTCGCGAGGACCGGCACCGAGCCGGGCAGCTCGTCGATGAGGCCCGCGATGCGGCGGTAGTCAGGGCGGAAGTCGTGCCCCCAGTCCGAGATGCAGTGCGCCTCGTCCACGACGAGCAGGCCGGTCCGCGCCATCAGCTCGGGCAGGTGCTGCTCGCGGAACGAGGGGTTGGTGAGCCGCTCGGGCGAGATGAGGACCACATCCGCCGCATCAGCCTCGAGCGCCGCGTGGACCTCGTCCCACTCGAGCCGGTTGGCCGAGTTGATGGCGACGGCGCGCACGCCCGCCCGCGCAGCCGCCGCCACCTGGTCGCGCATGAGGGCCAGGAGCGGGGAGACGATGAGCGTCGGCCCCGCGCCGCGGGAGCGGAGGAGGAGGGACGCGACGAAGTACACGGCGGACTTCCCCCAGCCCGTGCGCTGGACCACGAGCGTGCGCCGGTGGTGGGCCACGAGGGCCTCGATCGCCTCGAACTGCCCCGGGTGGAACTGGGCCGCCTCGGTGCCCACGAGGCTGCGCAGCACCGTGAGCGCCTCCGCCCGCAGCTGCTCGGCGCCGCCCCCTCCGCGCCCGGACGGATCGTCACGGTCCGTCACACTTTCCGCTGAAGGGACACTTTCACGCGCGCTGCCTGCCATGCCTTCCAGTATGGCCGTGACCTCCGACACTTCCCGGCCCCGCAGGCCCGGCGGTCCCGATACCGTAAAGGCATCTCAGTGCCAACGAGAAGGAACGTGACATGACGGCAACGGTGCCGCCCCTTTCTGATGCCCTCCACCCGGCCGAGTCCGGCCAGCCCGCCCCCTCCGCGCCCGCGCGCAAGTCCGCCGGGCACGTGATCGTCGATTCCTTGGCCGCCCACGGGGTCAAGCGCACCTATGTCGTCCCGGGCGAGTCGTTCCTGGACGTGCTCGACGGGCTGCACGGGGCCGACATCGAGACGATCGTGTGCCGCCACGAGGGCGGCGCGGCGTACATGGCCGAGGCCGACGGGAAGATGAACCAGCTCCCCGGCGTCGCCATGGTCACCCGCGGGCCGGGCGCCGCGAACGCGCACGTGGGCCTGCACACCGCCTGGCAGGACTCGACCCCGATGGTCCTGTTCGTGGGCCTCATCCCGTTCGCCCACCGCGACCGCGAGGCGTTCCAGGAGTTCGACATCAAGTCTTGGTTCGACACCGGCGCCAAGCGCGTCATGGTCCTGGACCACCCGGAGCGGGCCTCCGAGATCGTCGCCGAGGCCATGTTCGCCGCGATGAGCGGCCGTCCCGGGCCCGTCGTCGTGGGCCTGCCCGAGGACATCATCCAGCAGGAGGTCGACGCGACGATCCACCCGGTCATCCCGGTCGCCGAGGGCGGCATGACCGTCTCGGACTGGAAGGCGCTCAAGGCCGCCCTGTCCCAGGCGGAGAAGCCCCTGTTCGTGGTCGGCGGCAACGACTGGACCCAGGAGGGCGCCACCGCCCTGACCAACTGGCTCGAGGACCACAGCATCCCCGCCGCCGCGGAGTGGCGCTGCGAGGGCACCATCCCGTTCGACTCGCCCTCCTACGTCGGGCCCATCGGCTACGGCCGGCCCAAGCCGACCTACAACCTCCTCGAGGAGACCGACCTCCTGGTCTTCGTCGGCACCGTCCCCGGGGACGTCATCACCGACGGGTTCCTCGTGCGCCAGGACTGGGCCAAGAAGAACTTCCTCGTCACCATCGACCCGTCCCTGCGCGGGCGCTCCGGCCCGGTCTCCTACCAGATCGTGGCCAAGCCCGACTCGTTCGTGCGCGACCTCGTCCTCATGAACCTGCCCGCCCGCGAGCAGTGGAAGGCCTGGACCGAGCGCATGCGCGCCGAGCAGGAGAAGTTCGCGGCGCTCCCGCCCGCCACGCCGACGGACGGCCCCGCGCGGATGGACACGCTCATGGCCCACCTCGTCGCCTCCCTGCCCGAGGATGCCATGGTCACCCTCGGCGCCGGCGAGCACACCAACTGGGCCCACCGCTACTTCCCCACCCAGCGGTACGGGTCCATGATCAGCGCCCGCAACGGCTCCATGGGCTACTCCGTGCCCTCCGCGATCGCCGCCTCGCTCGCGAACCCGGGCCGCCGCGTCGTCACGATCGCCGGTGACGGCGAGTTCCTCATGAACGGCCAGGAGCTCGCGACGGCCGCCCAGTACGGGGCGACTCCCCTCGTGGTCGTCATGGACAACCAGGAGTACGGCACCATCCGCTCCCATCAGGAGCGCCACTACCCGCAGCGCATCTCCGGCACGCAGCTGAAGAACCCCGACTTCGCCCTCATGGCGCAGGCCTTCGGCGGATTCGGCGTGCGGGTGGAGAAGGACGCTGACGTCCCGGCGGCCCTCGAGGCCGCCCTGCGGGCCATCGACGAGGAGGGCACCTTCGCCCTCATCCACCTCATCGTGGAGCAGCGCGTCAAGGCCTACTGAGCCCGCCGGCGGGCTGCAGGCGAGTCCGCGTACGACGGCGCGTCCCCCACTCGGGTGGGGGACGCGCCGTCGCGCTTTCGGGCCGGCTCCGCGCCGCAACCCTGCGGTGTCGGAGGCCGCCAGTAGAATCGAGCCCGTGACCAGCAACGTGAACGCCGCATCCAGCCTGCCCGGCAGCGCCCGGCCCTCCATCGACCTCTCGGCCTCGTTCAAGGCCTATGACGTGCGCGGGATCGTGGGCGAGACCATCGACGCCGGCATCGTGGAGGCCGTAGGGGCGGCGTTCGTGGACGTGCTCGGGCTCGCGGGGAAGACCGTGCTCGTGGGAGGTGACATGCGCCCGTCCTCCCCCGAGTTCATCGCGGCGTTCGCGAAGGGGGCCGCGGCCCGCGGGGGCAGCGTCATGACGCTGGGCCTCATCTCGACCGACGAGCTCTACTACGCCTGCGGCGCCCTCGATGCGGCCGGCGCCACGTTCACGGCCAGCCACAACCCTGCCCAGTACAACGGGATCAAGATGGCCAAGGCGGGGGCGCAGCCCGTCTCCTCCGAGACCGGGCTCCAGGAGATCCAGGCTGCCGCCGAGGCGTACCTCGCGACCGGCACCGTCCCCGCCGTCGCCCACCCCGGGACCGTTGACCAGCGCGACATCCTGGCCGACTACGCCGCGTACCTGCGCGGCCTCGTGGACCTGGCCGGCATCCGGCCGCTCAAGGTGGTCGTGGACGCCGGCAACGGCATGGCGGGCATGACCACGCCGGCCGTCCTCGGCGACCAGCTCCTGGCCGCGCTGCCGCTGGAGATCGTGCCGCTGTACTTCGAGCTGGACGGGACGTTCCCGAACCACCCGGCCAACCCGCTCGAGCCGGAGAACCTGCGGGATCTGCAGAAGGCCGTCGTGGAGCACGGGGCCGACCTCGGGCTCGCGTTCGACGGCGACGCGGACCGCTGCTTCGTCATTGACGAGCTGGGCGAGCCGGTGTCCCCCTCGGCCATCACGGCGCTCGTGGCGCGCCGGGAGATCGCCCGGGCCAAGGCCGCCGGCGAGGCCGAGCCGGTGATCATCCACAACCTCATCACCTCGCGCGCGGTCCCCGAGCTCGTCCAGCACGACGGCGGCCGGCCGGTCCGCACGCGCGTGGGGCACTCGTTCATCAAGGCCGTCATGGCCGAGGAGGCCGCCGTGTTCGGCGGTGAGCACTCGGCGCACTACTACTTCCGCGACTTCTGGAACGCCGACACCGGCATGCTCGCCGCGATGCACGTCCTCGCGGCCCTGGGCGAGCAGGAGGCCCCGCTGTCCGAGCTCGCGGCCGAGTACGAGCCCTACGTGGCCTCGGGCGAGATCAACTCCGAGATCGAGGACAAGGCCGCCGCTGTTGCCCGCGTGCGCGAGGAGTACGAGGGCGACGACGTCGCGATCGACGAGCTCGACGGCACCACCTTCTCCGCCGCGGACGGCTCGTGGTGGTTCAACCTCCGCCCGTCCAACACCGAACCGTTCCTGCGCTTCAACGGCGAGGCCAAGGACCGCGAGACCCTCGCGTCGATCCAGGACACCGTCCTCGCGATCGTGCGGGCGTGACGATGCCGGAGGAGATCCCCCTGGAGACCCAGCAGGCCCAGCTGCGCGAAGTGCTCGGGACCGCGCTGGGCCTGGCCCAGGAGCACCTCGAGCAGAACGGCGGCTTCCTGCCCTTCGGCGTGACCCTGGACTCCGAGGGCGAACTGCGGCTCGTCATGGTCGCCCCGCCCGAGGCCGCCACGGACGGGGACTACGACGCCGAGGCCATGATGGCCGATCTCCTCGAGCTCCTCCGGCAGGGCCGTGACGGCTGCCAGGCCGTGGCGTTCGCGTCGGACGTGCACCTCCCCGAGCACGGCTCTGACGGCATCCACGGCGCCGCCGAACACCGCGGCGGCGGGGTGATGGCCGCCGTCGTCCCCTACGAGCTGACGGCGGAGGGCTACGCATTCGGCGCCCTGGAGGCGGACGGCCACGAGGCCACCGTCTTCTGAGGGTCACCTCCTGAGAATCACTTCCTGAGGGTCACCTCCTGGAGGTCGCGTCCGGGGCGCCGCTCTGCGGGACGTCCTGGAGGCGGCCCCCAGACGGGGCGGGGGTGCGGCGACGGAGGACGGCTGTGGCCACGCCGGACAGCAGGACGGCGCCGCCCACGAGCTCAAGCGGCTCGGGCACCTCGCCGAACGCCAGCCACGCCCCGACCATCCCGACCGGCGGCACGAGCAGCGTGTACGGGACGACCGCCGCGGCCGGGTAGGTCCCCAGCAGCGTGTTCCACGCCGAGTATCCGACCAGCGAGGCGAGGACCACGGTGAAGACCGTGCTCAGCCACGCGGGCAGCGTGAGGTGGCCGAGCGCGCCGAGCAGCGCCGCCGGGCCGTCCACGAGGGCGGAGAGCGCGAGCATCGGCACGGGCACCACGAGCGCGGACCACACGACGAGCCCGAGCCCGGACGTGCCTCTCGCCGCCCGCGAGATCGTATTGCCGATCCCCCACGACAGGCCCGCCAGGACCACCAGCAGCATCGGGCCGAGGGGCGCGACGGCCCCGCGCCCTGCCGCGACGAGGCCGAGGCCCACGACGCCGGCCCCCACCCCGGCGAGCTGCGCCGCCGTCGGCCGCTCCCGGAGCACCGCCGCAGCCAGGAGGATCGTGAAGAGCATCTGGCTCTGGAGCACGAGGGGCGCGAGTCCGGCCGGCATCCCGAGGTGCATGGCGAGGTAGACGAGGCCGAACTGCCCGGCGCTCATGAAGGCCCCCACCCCCGCGATCACCCGCCAGGGGAGGTCAGGCTTCTTCACGAAGAACACCGCGGGGAAGGCCACGAGGGCGAACCGCAGCGCCACGAAGGCGAGCGGCGGGACGTCCCGGAGTCCCAGCTCGATAGCGATGAAGTTGAGCCCCCACAGGATGGCGACGAGAACGGCGAGGGCGGCGTGGCGGGGTTTCACTCCTCCATCATCCGGTCCTAGACCATGCAGCACCAGCGTTGATTTCTGCAGGCCACCATCTACGATTTCTTCATGATCGATCTCCAGGCGCTCCGCTCGCTCGCCGCCGTCGAGCGGCACGGCTCGGTCGTCGCCGCGGCAGACGCGCTCGGCTTCAGCCCGAGCGCGGTATCGCAGCAGATCAAGAAGCTCGAGCGCCAGTCGCGCGCGGCCCTCCTCGAACGGCAGGGCCGAGGCGTGCTGCTCACCGAACGCGGACGGACGCTCGTGGAGCACGGATCCCGCCTGCTGGCCGATCTCGAGCGTGTCGAGGCCATGCTCACGGCCGGGGACGCCCCGCAGGGCACGCTCTCGGTCGCCTCGTTCTCCACGGCGACCCGGGCGTTGTTCGGGCAGGTGGCGCGCAGGCTCGGCCAGGAGGCCCCGCAGGCCCGCCTCGAGGTCACGAGCGTCGACCCCGTCGACGCCGTCGCCCTCGTGGCCCACGGCGAGGTGGATGTCGCGGTGGTGCACAACTGGAACTCCGTCCCCCTGGAGGTCCCGGCGCAGGTGACGGTCGAGCAGCTGTGTGAGGACGAGGCCGACGTGGTGCTCCCCCGCGACCACCGGCTCGCCGACCGGCGCGCCCTTGACCGCCGCGAGCTGCTCGATGAGACCTGGTGCGCCACTCCGAAGGGGGCGATCTGCCACGAGGCCCTCATGCGCCTCTTCCAGGCCGAGGGTGCGCTGCCTCGCATCGCCTTCACCGATCCGGACTTCGCCACCCACGTGGCCCTCGCGGCCGACGGCGCGGCGCTGGCCCTGGTGCCCAGGCTAGGCCGGCTGCCACTCCCGAGGACCGTCGTGGCACGGCCCCTGACGGGCGAGCGGCCCCGCCGTGTGATCTCCGCGGCCTTCCGCCGCACGATGGCCGCGAGCCCCGGAGTGCAGCTGCTCGTGCGGCTGCTGCACGAGGCGGCGGGCGCCGACCCGACCGGCTCCGCGGACGCGGGAACCGGCGAGTAGAATATCCGCCATGCGTATGACGGCCTTCGAGGATGTGAGCCTGCGCGCCCTCATGCTCCTGGCCGCCAACGACTCGGGCGTCCCGCTCGCCACGCGTACCATCGCCGAGGGCGTCGGGACCCCCTACAACCACGTGAGCAAGGCCGTCCTGCGACTCCGCGAACTCGGCTACCTCGAGTCGACCCGCGGGCGCGCGGGCGGTGTCCAGCTGAGCCCCAAGGGCCGGTCCGCCACCGTGGGCGGCGTCCTGCGCGACCTCGACACCCGGGCGGACCTGGCGGACTGCGAGACGCCCAACGGCTCCTGCCCGCTGAACTTCCAGTGCGGCCTGCGCGCCGCCCTCCGGCGGGCCCGCGAGGCCTTCTACCGCGAGCTCGACGGCGTGGTGGTCGCCTCGCTGCCGCACGAGCGCCAGATGGACCCCGTGCTCGTGCAGATCGGGCTCCGCCCGCCCGCCGCCTGACGCCCTCGGGCCCCTCGCAGATCCTCCTCCCGCAACCTCTGGGTCACGGCGCCCCGATCGCAGCACCCCTGCGCCACAGCCGCTGTGTGACGACCCCCACGCTCCCTGGAATTGCCATTTTCTACGAGTCGTAGAAAACTGGAGCTAATTCAGCATCACAGATGCAGAATAACCAAGTCCCCGCCGCGGGGACCAGCCCCATGCTTGAGGAGTCGCAATGCTCTCGGATACCGCGCGCCCCGTCATCGAGGCCACCCTGCCCCTGGTCGGCAGCCGCATCGGCGAGATCACGCCGCTGTTCTACCAGAAGATGTTCGCCGCGCACCCCGAGCTGCTCAACGGGACGTTCTCGCGCGCCAACCAGGCCAATGGCACGCAGCGCCAGGCCCTCGCCGGCGCCATCGCCGCGTTCGCGAGCCACCTCCTCAACAACCCGGACACCCTCCCCGAGGCGGTCCTGAGCCGCATCGCCCACAAGCACACCTCGCTCGGCATCACCGAGGACCAGTACCAGATCGTCTACAAGTACCTCTTCGAGGCCATCGCCGAGGACCTCGGCGATGCGGTCACCGACGAGGTCGCGGCCGCCTGGACCGAGGTCTACTGGCTCATGGCGGACGCGCTCGTCAAGATCGAGAAGGGCCTCTACGCCAAGCAGGCGAACACGAAGATGTGGATGCCGTGGCGGGTCGTCGAGAAGACCTCGGCGAGCCCGACCACCATGACGTTCGTCTTCGAGCCCGCGGACGACACCCCGGCCACGCCGGGCCAGCCCGGCCAGTTCGTCTCGGTGCGCATCCCGGTCGCGGACGGACTCCTCCAGGCACGCCAGTACACGCTCTCCGCCGACGCCGAGTCGACCGAGCGCCGCGTCATCACCACCAAGTTCAACGACGGCGGCGAGGTCTCGCCGATCATGCACGAGAAGATCCAGGTGGGCGACGTCGTCGAGCTCTCCAACCCGTACGGCGACGTGACGCTGGATGATGGCGACGGCCCCCTCGTGCTCGCGACCGCCGGGATCGGCTGCACCCCTGCCGCCTCGATCCTGCGCGCCCTGGCCACCAACGGCTCGGGCCGCGAGGTCCTCGCGCTCCACGCGGACCGCAGCCTCGACACGTGGGCGCTCTCGGACCAGATGCTCCGGGACGTGGAGAAGATCGACGGCGCGCACCTGAAGGTCTGGCTCGAGCAGGCCCAGCCCGAGCTGGCCCCGGTCGGCGCGGGTACCGGCGGCGGCCCCGCCCGCCTGGACACGCACGAGGGCTTCATGAACCTCGCCGAGATCGATCTTCCCGAGGACGCCAGCGTGTACCTGTGCGGGCCGCTGCCGTTCATGCAGAAGGTCCGCTCCCAGGCGATCGCCAAGGGTATCCCCGCCACGAACATCCACTACGAGGTCTTCGGCCCCGATCTCTGGCTCGCCTCGGCGAACTGATCCCCCGGGCAGCCGCCCTCCCCACGACGGCGTCGAGCCGCCACCCTGCGCTCTGGAAGGCATGAGGGTGGCGGCTCGACGCGCAGGTGCGGCCGGACGTCAGTTGGCGGCGGTGAAGAACGTCCCGCGGAACTGGGGCTGCTCGAGCTCGTCCAGCGCGGCGACGGCGAAGTCCTGCGACGAGATCGAGTCGCCCGCGGCCGGCACGCCGACAGCGGTGACGTACTTGCCGGTGCGCTCCCCCGGCGCGATGACCGCCGCGGGAGCCTGGACGGTGAGGTCCGTGCCCGCGTCCCGCAGGGCCTCGTAGGCGGCGAACGCCGCGTCCGACTCGCCCTTGTACTCCACCGGGAAGTCCGGGGTGTCCTTGATGCGGGTGCCGTCCGGCGTCGAGAGGCCGCCGAAGCCCCCCACCAGGTAGAGCCTGGCGGCGGTCGGCACCGCGGCGATCGCGCGGTGCGCCTCGATGTAGGGCTCCCGCGGGCCGCCGGTGCGGTCGGGCGCCGTCGCCAGCACCACGGCGTCGTTCGCCTCCGCGATCTCGCGGAAGGCATCCGTGTCAGCCAGCTCGGCGGCGCGCACGACGGCGGCCCCCTCCACCGGGGCACCCTTGCGGCTGATGGCGGTCACCTCGTGGCCGCGGCGCGCGGCCTCGGCGACGATCTGGCTCCCCACCATTCCGGTGGCTCCGTAGACGGCGATCTTCATGAGGGCTCCTAAAACTTGACGGTACAACCGTCACAACGCCTCCGGGCCCCGGCCCTATTCCGGCGCGGGGCCAGCCCTTAGAAGACCCGCCGCCAGTTGGCCCGCGCGAGGTCGAGCACCTCGTCCCCGCGGCCGGAGAGCACGGTCCTCAGGGCGTACAGCGTGAAGCCGCCGGCCTGCTGGGCGGTGATCGTCGGCGGCATGGCGAGCTCCTCGCGCATCGTCGCCACGTCCACGAGCGCCGGCCCGTCGTGCGCGAGGGCCTCCGCGAGTCCCGCCTCGAGCTCGGAGGAGTCGTTGACCCGCACCCCCTTGAGGCCCATGGCCTCGGCCACCGCCGCGAAGTTCGGGTTGTCCAGGCCCGTGCCGAAGTTCACGAATCCCACGGACTTCATCTCGAGCTCGATGAAGTTCAGCGACGCGTTGTTGAAGACCACGAGCTTCACCGGCAGCCGGTTCTGCCGAAGCGTCAGGAGCTCGCCCATGAGCATCGAGAGCCCGCCGTCGCCCGCGAGCGCCACGACCTGCCTGCCGGGGAACGCGGCCTGGGCGCCCATCGCGTGCGGCAGGGCGTTCGCCATGGAGCCGTGCGTGAACGAGCCGACCAGCCGGCGTCGGCCGTTCATCGTCAGGTAGCGGGCCGCCCAGATGACGGGGGTGCCGACGTCCGCCGTGAAGACCGCGTCGTCGGCAGCGAGCCGATCGAGGGTGCGGGTGACGAACTGCGGGTGCAGCGGCTGCCCCGTCTTGGTCGGGGTCGCGAGGTCGTCGAGCTTGGACCGGGCCTTCGCATAGTGCTTGAGCGAGGACTCGAGGTGGGTGCGGCGCTTCTTGCGCGGCACGAGCGGAAGGAGCGCCGCCGCGGTGTCCCGGACGTCGCCGACGAGGCCCAGGTCCAGCGGCACGCGCCGGCCGAGCTGCTCGCCCCGGAGGTCGACCTGGATGACCTTGGCCTTGGACGGGAAGAACTGCTGGTACGGGAAGTCGGTGCCGAGCATGAGCAGGGCGTCGCAGTCCTCCATGGCCCGGTAGCCCGAGGAGAAGCCGAGGAGGCCGGTCATGCCGACGTCGAACGGGTTGTCGTACTCGATGAACTCCTTGCCGCGCATGGCGTGCACGATCGGAGCGCCGAGCGCGTCCGCGAGCACCACCACCTCGTCGTGGGCGCCCTCGACGCCGGCGCCTGCGAGGATCGTGACCTTGCCTGCGGCGTTGAGGATCCCGGCGGCCTCGCGCAGCTCGGCCTCGTTGGGCACCACGCGCGGCCGGGCCCGGCGCACCACCGTGACCCGGTCCGAGTTCGTCGACGTGAGCCCCACGTCGCCGGACAGGACCACCACGGCGACGCCCCGCTTCTCGACCGCGGTGCGCATGGCGATCTCGAGGATGCGGGGCATCTGCGCCGGGTCGGTGACCTGCTCGGCGTAGACGCTGCACTCGCGGAAGACCTCCTGCGGGTGCGTCTCCTGGAAGTAGTTCGAGCCGATCTCGGTTGAGGGGATGTGGGCTGCGATCGCGAGGACGGGCACCCGGGAGCGGTTGGCGTCGTAGAGGCCGTTGATGAGGTGGAGGTTCCCCGGCCCCGCGGAGCCGGCGCAGACGGCGATCTCCCCGGTGAGCGCGGCCTCGGCCGCGGCGGCGAAGGCCCCCGCCTCCTCGTGCCGCACGTGGACCCAGTCGATGCTCGGCGTGGCCCGGAGCGCGTCCGTGAAGCCGTTGAGCGAGTCGCCCGGGAGGCCGTAGACGCGGCGGACGCCGTTGGCTGCGAGGGTCTCGACGATGTTCTGCGCGATGGTCGTCATGATCCTCAACCTAGCCGCGTGGTGCAGAGCGCCGATACCCCTCGGGAATATCTCGTCGGACACAGCGTTGAACTTGAGCGTAAGTCACTCAACTTCTACCGTTGTAGCCCCAGCCCGCTCCAACGCCACCGCACATATCCCTCGGAGGACAACTGATGCCACTCTTCTTCGGCCCCGCCGCCGGCAATGGCTCCTTCGACGAGTTCCTCGCCCGCTACCTGCAGGGCCAGGGCGCTCGCCGGCCTGGACGCCCCATCGACATGACGAGGCTCGTGAGCCGCGGGACCCAGACGGTCCTCAATGCCGCCGGCCGCTACGCCCGGGAGCACGGTCACCGCGAAGTGGACGCCCTGCACCTGCTGCGCGCCCTGACCGAGACGGAGCAGGTCGCCGCGATGATCACGCACGCGGGCGCGGACCCGGCCGGGATCGCCGCCTCCGCCGAGGACCGGCTGCCCGGCACGGTGGGCGGTGACCAGAACGACGGCGACGGCATGCCCTCGCTCACCACGAGCGCCCAGCACGCGTTCCTCGACGCCTACAAGGTGGCCCGTTCGGTCGGCTCGACCTACATCGACCCCGAGCACCTCTTCCTCGCCCTCGTGCTCAACTCCGACGCCGCCTCGGGCCAGATCCTCGCAGCGGCCGGGGTCACCCCGCAGTCGCTGCAGGACGGCGAATCCTCGGCCGCCGCTGCGGACCCCGCGGACGACGCCGGCCACTCGCCGCGCGCGGCCAGGCGCCCCCTGCGCGCCACGGCAGCCCAGAAGGGCCGGCGCACGAAGGGGTCGATGCTCGAGCAGTTCGGCACGGACCTGACCGCCCTCGCCCGTGAGGGCCGGCTGGACCCCGTGATCGGCCGCGCCGACGAGATCGAGCAGGCCATCGAGATCCTGGCACGCCGGACCAAGAACAACCCCGTGCTCATCGGCGAGGCCGGCGTGGGCAAGACCGCGATCGTCGAGGGTTTGGCCCAGGCCGTCGCGGCCGGGGACGTTCCGGCGCAGATCGCCGGCAGCACCGTCATCTCCCTCGACCTGCCAGCGATGCTCGCCGGCACCCGCTACCGCGGCGACTTCGAGGAGCGACTGACCAAGACCATCGACGAGATCGCCGAGGACGGGAACATCATCGCGTTCGTCGACGAGATCCACACCGTGGTCGGCGCCGGGGGCGGCGGCGAGGGCGGCATGGACGCCGGGAACATCCTCAAGCCCCGGCTCGCCCGCGGGGAGCTGCACCTCGTGGGTGCCACGACCCTCGACGAGTACCGCAAGATCGAGAAGGACCCCGCCCTCGAGCGGCGGTTCCAGCCCGTCACGGTCGGCGAGCCGAGCGTCGAGGACGCCGTGGCGATCCTCGAGGGGCTCAAGGACCGCTACGAGGAGCACCACGGCGTGACCTATGCCGAGGATGCAGTCCGCGCGGCGGTCGAGCTCTCGCACCGCTACATCACGGACCGCCACCTGCCGGACAAGGCGATCGACCTCATCGACCAGGCCGGGGCGCGCCTGAGCCTGGCCCGTGGCCCGCGCGTGGACCTCGAGGCCCTCGGGGCCCGGGTCGCCGAGCTGACAGAGCAGAAGGAGGCCGCCATCGCCCGTGAGGCCTATGAGGAGGCCTCCCGGCTCCGGGACGAGATCGACGCGCTCACGGCGACCATCGAGGCAGAGGCCTCGGGCGCTGCCCGTCCTGCCGGGACCGCCGCCGAGGGCGACGCCGCGGGCGGGAGCGGGCCGGACGCCGTCGTGCGCGAGGCGGACATCGCCGCGGTCGTGGCCCGCGCCACCGGCATCCCCGCCGCGCGCCTGACCGAAGGCGAGCGGGAACGGCTCGCGCGCCTCGAGGACGAGCTCCACGAGCGCGTGGTCGGGCAGGAGGACGCGGTCTCCGTGATCGCCAAGTCGGTGCGCCGCAACCGCACCGGCCTCGGCGACGCCAACCGTCCCGTGGGCAGCTTCCTGTTCCTCGGCCCGACCGGCGTGGGCAAGACCGAGCTCGCCAAGACGCTCGCGGCCTCGCTGTTCGGCGACGAGTCCGCCATGGTGCGCTTCGACATGAGCGAGTTCGGCGAGCGCCACACGGTCTCTCGGCTCGTCGGCGCCCCTCCGGGATACGTCGGCTACTCGGAGGCCGGGCAGCTGACCGAGCGCGTCCGCCGGCACCCGTACTCCGTGGTGCTGCTGGACGAGGTCGAGAAGGCCCACCCCGACGTGTTCAACCTGCTCCTGCAGGTCCTCGACGACGGGCGGCTCACGGATGGCCAGGGCCACACCGTGGACTTCCGCAACACGGTGGTGATCATGACCAGCAACCTCGGGTCCGAGTTCCTCGCGACGCGCGGCGCCGCGCTGGGCTTTGCAGCCGGCGGCGCCGACGGCGGCCCCTCGGCGGCCGAGCTGCGCGCGCGGATCATGGGGCGCCTGCGCGAGACGATGCGGCCGGAGTTCCTCAACCGCATCGACGAGATCGTGCTGTTCCGCAAGCTCACCCGTGAGCAGCTCCACGACATCGTGCGGCTGCAGCTGCGCGGCACCGAGGCCCGCCTCGCGGCCCAGGGCATCGCCCTGGCCGTGGACGAGGACGCGGTGGACTGGATCGCCGACCGCGGCTACGAGCCCGAGTTCGGGGCCCGCCCGCTGCGGCGCGTGATCCAGCGCGAGCTCGAGGACCGGGTGGCGGACCTGCTCGTCACCGGGGCGGTCGCCGAGGGCGGCCGGGTCACCGTGGGCGTCTCGGTTCCGGAGGGCGCGGAGTGCGCGGACACGCACGACGGCGCGCTGCTCACCGTCCGCGCGGACGTCGCCGAGGCAGCCCCCGCCGCCTGATTCTGAGGGTCACATCCCCACGATGAGGGGTCACATCCCCACGATGAGGGGTCAGGTCTCGAGAGGACCTGACCCCTCATCGCTGTCTTCTGACCCCTCAAGGCAGGGACATGACCCCTCAACCGTCACAGAAGGTCCACGCGTCCCCGGGTGCCGTCGACCCGGACGCGCTGTCCGTCCCGCAGCACGGACGTTCCATGCCCGGTCGCCATGACGGCCGGCACCCCGTACTCCCGCGCGACGATCGCCGCGTGGGACCCCAGGCCGCCGGTGTCCACGACCACCGCTGCCGCCCGGGCGAACAGCGGGGTCCACGAGGGGTTCGTGTTGGGGCACACCAGCACCTCCCCCGCCCGCAGGGAGGCGAAGGCCTCGGGGCCGGGAACCACCCTCACCGGTCCCTCTGCGACCCCGCCGCTCGCCGGGGTCCCCGAGAGCAGGGCGTCGGCGGCGTCCGCGCCGGCGCGGGCCGGGGCGAAGAGCCCCGGGTCGAGCATCGGCACGCCCGCGTACTCCCGCCTCAGCCGCGCCCTGCGGGCGGCGAGGGCGCGCACCCGGGCGGCCTCGGCGTCGTCCATCACCACCGGGTCGGCAAGGGCGGCCAGCTCCTCGAAGCGGAGGTGGAACACGTCCTCGGGGGCCGCGAGGGCGTCCACCTCGGAGAGCCTGCGGCCGAGCTCGAGGAACGTGTGGCGCAGCGGCGGCAGCAGCCGGGTGGCGTGGAAGTGGGTGTCCTCACGGAAGGCGAGCCCGCGGCGGCACGCGCCGACCACCGCGCGGGCAGCCGCCGCGGCGCGCCGTGGCCGCAGGAGCGGGTGGGCGAGGAGCTCCGAGAGGGCCTCCGCGGCCCTGTCGGGCGTGGGGCCCTCCGGTGGCGCGGCCGCGAGGGACATCAGGATCGCGGCGACCGGGGTGGGATCGTCGCGCCACGTGGGCGCCGTCGCCAGGAGCACGCTGACCGATTCCCGGTGCCCGTACTCGGCGAGGAACGCATCCAGCTCTGCCGCGAAGCCTGCGAACTCCGGGCGTTCCCGGACGGCGCGGAGGAATTCGGCGGGGTCCGGCCCGGCCGCCGCGCGGGCCAGCTCCGGGTCGGCGCGGACCACGCCGGCGAGCGCCTCGAGCGCGTCGTTGCCGTCCCGCGTCCGGGTCCGCTCGCCCGCCACGAGCGGCGACGCGAGCCGTCCGAGCCCGAGCGCGGCGAGCAGGAGACGGAGCGGGGCGAAGGGGACGAATGCCGAGGGCAGGTACCGCACCCGGATCCTGGCCACCGGCTCAAGCGAGGCGTTGCAGCGGTCCACGCGCCGCACGAGGTCAGGCCACGGGAGCGCTGCCGGGTCCTCGGCCTCGAGGGCGGCCACCGCGGCGTCGAACTCGGCCAGGAGCGGGTCCGCGGTCCACCGGCAGACGTCGTACCGGCGCGCGCGCCGGGCCAGAGAGAGCGGTGCCCCGACCATGAGCAGGCTCGGCCTGGGCCGAGGGGGGACGAGCTGGAGCGGAAAGCCCTCGCGCTCCCGGATCACCTGGCCGAGGGGCGGGAAGCGGACCCCGACGCTGCCGGCCATGAGGTCCAACATCGGCAGCACGCCGCGGGCGAGCCAGCCGGTGACGTCCAGGGGATGCGGCCGGACCGCGAACATCTCGAGGAAGAACGGGCCCACGGTCCGCTGGATCCGGCCCAGTTCTGGCGGCTCCGGCGGGAGGGCCGTCATGGGCCGGGCCTGGACGAGGCTGATCCGCCCGTCCACGAGCGCCCATTCGATGTCCTGCGGCACCTCCTCGCCCGCGAGGCCGCTGAAGTGCCGCTCGGCCCTGACCGCGAGGGCGGCCAGCTGCGCGGCGGCGGCGTCGGAGAGGACGCGAGGCGCGCCCTCGTACCGGGGCAGCACCGAGCGCACGGCGCCGTCACGGCCGACGACGAGGTGCTCGGGGGTGACCTCGCCCGAGACGACGGCGTCGCCGAGGCCCGGGGCAGCATCGACCACGAGCTCCGCGCGGCGGCCCGTGAGCGGATTGGCCGTGAAGAGCACGCCGGCGGCCTGGGCCGGGACCATGCGCTGGACCACGACGGCGATCGCGACCTCCTCCGGCCCGATCCCCTGGCGCTGCCGGTACGCCACCGCGCGGTCCGTCCAGAGCGAGGCCCAGCAGCGGCGGACGGCGTCGAGCACCTCGTCCGTGCCCGTCACGTCCAGGAAGGTGTCCTGCTGCCCGGCGAACGCCGCACCGGGGAGATCCTCGGCTGTCGCGCTGGACCGGACGGCGACGCGGGTGCCCTCCGGTCCGAGGTCCGTCAGGGCGGCGGCGATTCCATGCCGCGTCTCTGGCGCGAGGGGCGTGTGCGTCAGGAGGTCCCGGGCGCGGGCCGGATCCGCCGCGGCGGCCGCCGGGTCGAGCCCAGCGGCTGAGGCGTGCGCGCGGTACGCCGCGGTGGTCACGACGAACCCGGGCGGGACCGGGAGCCCGGCGGCCACCAGTTCCCCGAGGTTCGCACCCTTGCCGCCCACCGCGGGCAGGTCGTCAGCGCCCACCGAGGCGAGCGGGAGGACACGAGGTGAGGAGACGCCGTCGTCCATCGCTCCAACGTACCGCCGCATGCCGCCCACGGGGAGGCCGCCCTCAGGAGGTGACCCCCCGGAAAGAGTAGGAGGGCCGCCCCGTGTGCAGCGGGGCAGCCCTCCTGGAGACCGGCGCCGTCTAAACCGCCGGGGTCATGGCCGTCTCAGGCGAGACGGGTCTTGAGGGAGTCGAGCTCGGCGGTGATGCTCTTCGGCAGCGAGCCGCCGAACCGCTCGAACCACTCGGTGAGGCCGGGAAGCTCGTTGAGCCACTCGTCGCGGTCGAAGCGGACCGCCTCCTCGACCTCGGCCTCCGTCATGTCGAGGCCGGTGAGGTCCAGGCTCGACGGCGTGGGCACGAAGCCGATCGGCGTCTCGACCGCGTCGGCCGCTTCCTCGATGCGCTCGATGGCCCACTTGAGGACACGGCTGTTGTCGCCGAATCCGGGCCAGGCGAACCCGCCGTCCCGCGTGCGGCGGAACCAGTTCACGAGGAAGATCTTGGGCAGCTTCGCGGGGTTGGCCTTCGCGGAGACCCGCACCCAGTGGGCGAGGTAGTCGCCGGCGTCGTAGCCGATGAACGGCAGCATCGCCATCGGGTCGCGGCGGACCACGCCGACGGCCCCGGCCGCCGCGGCCGTGGTCTCCGAGGAGAGCGTGGCGCCGTAGAAGATGCCCTGGGCCCAGCTGCGCGACTGCGTCACGAGCGGCACGGTGGTCTTGCGGCGGCCGCCGAAGAGGATCGCGTTGACCTCGACGCCGTCCGGGGCGAAGTACTCGGGGGCCAGCATGTCGATCTGGTCGATCGGCGTGCAGAACCGGGAGTTCGGGTGGGCGGCGGGCTGGTCGGCGTCCGGCGTCCAGTCGTGGCCCTGCCAGTCGGTGAGGTGTGCGGGAACCTCTTCGGTCATCCCCTCCCACCACACGCCGCCGTCATCGGTGAGCGCCACGTTGGTGAAGATGCTGTTGCCCTTGGCGATGGCGCGCATCGCGTTCGGGTTGGTGCCCCAGCCGGTGCCCGGGGCCACCCCGAACAGGCCGGCCTCGGGGTTGACGGCGCGCAGCTCGCCGTCCTTGCCGAAGCGCATCCACGTGATGTCGTCGCCGAGGGTCTCGACCTTCCAGCCCTCAATGGTCGGGTCGAGGAGCGCGAGGTTGGTCTTGCCGCAGGCCGACGGGAACGCGGCGGCGATGTTGTAGACCTTGTTCTCGGGGCTCGTGAGCTTGAGGATGAGCATGTGCTCGGCCAGCCAGCCCTCGTCCCGCGCCATCACGGAGGCGATGCGCAGGGCGTAGCACTTCTTGCCCAGCAGGGCGTTGCCGCCGTAGCCCGAGCCGTAGGACCAGATGGAGCGCTCCTCGGGGAAGTGCACGATCCACTTCTCCGGGTTGCACGGCCACGGCACGTCCTCCTGGCCCTCCTCGAGCGGGGCGCCCACGGAGTGCAGCGCGGGCACGAAGAACGCCCGGGTCTCCTCCATCTTCTTCAGCACGTCGGTGCCGATGCGCGCCATGATGCGCATCGAGGCGACGACGTAGGCAGAGTCGGTGATCTCGACGCCGAACTTCGGGTCCTCGGCGTCGAGGTGGCCCATGACGAACGGGATGACGTACATGGTGCGGCCGCGCATGGAGCCGTCGAAGAGGCCCGTGAGCTTCTCCTTCATGGCGTCCGGGTCCATCCAGTTGTTGGTGAAGCCGGCGTCGCGCTCGTTCCGCGAGCAGATGAAGGTCTGCTCCTCGACGCGCGCCACGTCCGCGGGGTCCGAGAAGGCCGCGAAGGAGTTGGGGAAGAGCTCGGGGTTCAGACGGGTGAGGGTGCCAGCGGCGACGAGCTCGTCGGTCAGCTGCCGGTACTCCGCCTCGGAGCCGTCGACCCAGTGGATGTGGTCGGGCCTCGTCAGTTCGGCGATGTCCTCGACCCAGGAGAGCAGGGGCTCGTACGTGGTGGGGGCTTCCGCGAGCAGCGGCAGACGAGTTTCGCCCATGTCGGTCTCCTTCGGTGGGGTCGGCGTGTCCTTCCATGCTAGGGAAGGTGGTCTGTACCACCGGGGGCGAAAGTCCCTGATTTGAGAGCCTGGCTTCCGAAAATCGCGAGTTTCCGGGGGCGAACAGCGACTTGGATCCCAGTTAAGTGATCAAGGTCACGTAGACCGGTCTAGCAATTGTGGCGCTACGTGGCGCCGGGGATGGCCACACCCCGGCAATTTGGAGTTGGCGGGGTGTTCGCGTACAGTTATTCGAGGCCGAACGGGGCGGGAACGAACCGGATGGCACGCAAGCGCCCATAGCTCAGCTGGATAGAGCGTCTGTCTACGGAACAGAAGGCCGGGGGTTCGAATCCCTCTGGGCGCACCACACGAAGGACCCGGTCACAGCGACCGGGTCCTTTTCAGTTCCGGGTACGCATCTCGCTGCATTTTTGGCGTTCCGGGTACGCATCTCGCCGCACTCCTCCCGTTCCGGGTACGCACGACGGCGCGACTCGGCTGCGATCGGCCGGGTCACCGGCGGTGGGCCCGCCGCCCACCGGTGCACGGACGTGGTCTCCAGAAGGTGACCCCAGGATCTGACTCCCAGAAGGTGACTCCCAGATGGAGGGAGGCGGGTGGCGGTCCCGTAGCATGCTGGGG
>NZ_BAAGSN010000006.1:227478-332243 GCF_054782415.1 Sinomonas soli
TCAAGGGAGGCCTCACGGCGGCCATCGTGGAGCGCAGCCTCCTCGGCGGCGCCTGCTCCTACTGGGCCTGCGAACCGTCCAAGGCGCTCCTGCGCCCGGGGACCGCGCTCAGCGCCGCCCGCCGCGTCCCCGGCGCGCGCGAGGCGGTCACCGGGGACCTCGACGTCCGGGCGGTCCTCGCCCACCGCGACGAGGCCTCGAGCAACTGGGACGACTCCTCGCAGGTCGAGTGGGCCGAGGGCGCGGGCATCGCCGTCCTCCGCGGGACCGCCCGCCTCACCGGCGCCAAGCGGCTATGGGTGACCGGCGACGACGGCAACCACTTCGCGCTCACGGCGCGCCACGCCGTCGTGCTCGCGACGGGTTCGGTGCCCTCCCTCCCGAAGATCCCCGGCCTGGCCGGCATCCACCCCTGGACCACCCCCGACGCGACGAGCGCCCAGGAGATCCCCGAGAGCCTCGCCGTGATCGGCGCGGGCGTGGCGGGCGCCGAGCTCGCGCAGGCCTTCGCACGGCTCGGCTCCAAGGTCACCGTCCTCGCGCGCGGGTCGTTCCTGAGCGCGTTCCCCGAGGACGCACGCGCCCTCGTCGCCGACGGGCTGCGCGCCGACGGCGTGGAGATCCTCGAAGGCGTCAGCCCCGAGCGCGCGGACCTGACGGACGACGGCGCGGCCCGCCTCACGCTCCCGGGCGGCCGCGAGCTCGTGGCAGAGCGCGTCCTCGTCGCCGCGGGCCGCCGCGCGGCACTCGACGGGCTGGGCCTGCCCGCCTTCGGGATCGAGCCGCCGTCCCTCAAGGTCGACGAGTCCGGCCGCGTGCAGGGGCTCTCGTGGCTGTACGCGGTGGGCGACTGCTCGGGCGGCCCCAAGCTGACCCATCAGGGCAAGTACCAGGCCCGCATCACGGGCGACGCGATCGTGGCCCGCGCCAGGGGCGAGCTGGGCGGCGCCGCTCCGGCCCCATGGAGCCGCTGGGCACGCACCGCGGACGTCCTCGCCGTGCCCCACGTCGTCTTCACCGATCCGGAGATCGCCTCGGTGGGACTGACCGAGGAGGACGCATGGGAGGCCGGCATCCGCGTGCGCCCGGTAGAGCTTCCGATCTCGGTGGCAGGCGCCTGGCAGCACGCGGAGGGCTACGAGGGCTGGGCCCAGTTCCTCGTCGACGAGGACACCCGCACGCTCGTGGGCGCGTGCTTCGCCGGCCCGGACGTGGCCGAGCTACTGCACGCGGCCACGATCGCGATTGCCGGCGAGGTCCCGCTCGAGCGGCTCTGGCACGCCACGCCGGCCTTCCCGACGATCAGCGAGGTCTGGCTGCGATTCCTCGAGGCGTACGGCCTCTGACCCGGACCCCGCAAGGTGCGGGGAGCCCGGGCCAGAGCGCGGCGCCCGCGCCGGCCAGCACCCGGCGCCCGGCGCGGGCCAGCCGTCAGAACTGGGTGTGGGCGGCGGTGGCCGGGTCGCCGCCGATGCGCTCGCCCGTCTCGAGCCCGCTGATCGCCTCGACCTCGGCACCGGTGAGCGTCAGCGCGGCGGCGGCGAGGTTCTCGGCCATCCGCTCCCGCGTCGCCGTCTTGGGGATGACGATGGTGCCCTGGGCGAGGTGCCACGCGAGCACCGCCTGCGCCGGGGTGGCGGCGTGCGCGGCCGCGGCATCGCGCACCGCCTGCGCGTCGAGGTCGACCCCCTGGCCGAGGGGGCTGTAGGCCTCGACGGCGATGCCCCGGGAGCGGCACAGGTCCGCGAGCGCGCGCTGCTGGAAGGTCGGGTGGAGCTCGATCTGGTTCAGGGCCGGGGTCACGGTCGCTTCGCCGAGCAGCCTGTCCAGGTGCTCCGGGAGGAAGTTCGAGACGCCGACGGCCCGCGCCAGCCCCTGTGCATAGACTTCCTCGAGCTGGCCCCACGCCGTGGTGTACAGGTCCTGCGAGGGAACCGGCCAGTGGATGAGGTAGAGGTCCAGGTACTCCAGACCGAGGGCGGAGCGGCTGTCCTCGAACGCCTCGCGGGCCCGGCCCTGGTCGCCGTTGCGCAGCTTGGTGGTGATGAACAGTTCCTCGCGCGGGATGCCGGCTGCGGCGAGGGCTGCCCCGACGCCGGCCTCGTTGCGGTAGGCGGCGGCGGTGTCGATGTGCCGATACCCGGCCTCGAGCGCCTCTTCGACCACGCGCTGGGTCTCCTCGGGCGGCACTTGGAACACGCCGAAGCCGAGCTGCGGGATCTCCACGCCGTTGTTCAGCGCCAGGGTGGGGACGGAACTCTGCGGTGCTGGGGACATGGGGTCTCCTCCTTCTCTGGTGGGTGGTCCTGCTCTGGCTGCTACAGGGTCTGCTGCCCGGGCTCCACGGCCCAGGCGAGCCGGTGGAGCGCGGTCGCGAGCCGGGCCCGGACAGCGGCGGTCCGGCGGCTGAGGTCCCCGCGGTCGTCCACCACGGGGGCGTCCGGCAGGGCGCTGCGCGCCTCATGGTGGCGGAGGGGCATGACGAGGGCATAGGCGATCGACGCCGAGTGGTCCATGGTCCTTCTTCTGCGAGGAGTGGGACGGCGGACCGCCCCCGCGGGGCGGCCTCCGCCCCGGTGCGGTACGCGTTCCACGCTACGGCGGCCGGCACACGATTGTCATCGCGCAAGCGGTACCCTGCGCTTCCTAGGAGTGGCAGGCCTACCCTCAGCGTCCGCTGGCCGTGGAACCGGGGCCGGCTCCCGGCCAGAATGGACCCATGGGTCAGAGCGCGGAATTCGGTCGGTTCCTCAGGGCAATGCGTGGGCGGCTCTCGCCCCAGGAGGCGGGGCTCCCGGCGGCGGGCAGCCGGCGGGTACCGGGCCTGCGCAGGGAGGAGATCGCGCTCATGGCCGGGGTCAGCACCGACTACTACACCCGGCTCGAGCAGGGCCGCAACATCCACCCTTCCCGCTCGGTTCTGGACGCGGTGGCGCGCGCGCTGCGCCTCGACGAGGGCGAGCGCGCGCACATGGTGGACCTGCTCGAGCACTGCGCCCTCTCGCAGCGGACCCCCGTGCCTGCGGAGACCGTGCGCCCCGCGCTCCGGCAGCTGCTGGCCTCGGTGGCCAGCGTGCCGGCCCTCGTGCTGGGGCGCCGCACGGACGTCCTCGCCGGGAACCGGCTGGCCTTCCTGCTGTTGGCGGACTTCCCCGCCATGCCGGTGGGCGAGCGCAACCTCACGCGCTGGATGATCCTGGACCCCGCCGCGCGCGAGCTCTTCACGGACTGGCAGGCGGTCGCGGCCGAGGCGGCGGGCGCCCTGCGGGTGGACATCGGCCGGCATCCCAACGATCCCCAGGCGAACCAGCTCGTGGGCGACCTCGCCGTGCACAGCGAGGAGTTCCGGCAGTGGTGGGCCGGCCACCGGGTGGTCACCACGCACGCCGGGACGCTCCGCCTGCGCCACCCGGTGGTGGGAGACCTTGAGCTGGCCTTCGAGGACCTCGCCCCGCGGCACGACCCCGACCAGACCCTGAGGGTCTTCACCGCCGCGCCCGGCTCGGCCTCGGCGGATTCCCTCGCGCTGCTGGGCAGCTTCGGCGCGGACGGCTCGACGGAGGGGTCGCCCGACGACGCCGCCCGCCCCGCCGCTCCCCGCCTCCCCTGACGCCGGGGCCACCAACCCTCCGCGCCGCGCCCCCGCCGCGCCGACGGCCCGATGGGCGGCCCTACGGTGCCAACTTTGTACTGACCGGTCAGTTTTACTAGAATCGGTAGCATGCTTTCAGTTAGTGCCCTGAGAGTCGCCGGGCGGCACGGCGACCTCGTTCCCCTCACTTCCTTCGACGCGGCCCCCGGCGAGCTCACGCTCGTGCGCGGGGACGGCCAGGAGCACCGCACCGCCCTCGCCCTCGCGGCCACCGGCCGCTGCGCGCCGAGCAGTGGAACGGTCCGCTGGGGCGCCCCGCAGGCGAACGCGCGCCGGGACCTCGGTGCGCTGCGCCGCGTGAGCGCGATCGTCGACGCCCCCGAGGTCAACGAGGCCGAACTCCACCTGCGGGTGCGCGACCTCGTCGCCGAGGACCTCGCCCTCCTCCCGCGCCGCTACCGCGGCGCCATCCGGCCGGAGGCGTGGCTGACGGTCAACGCCTTCGCCGACATCGCGGGCGAGTGGGCCCAGGACCTCCCGGCCGCGCGCCGCACCGAGCTCCTCACCGCACTCGCGCTCGCCAATCCGGAGACCGCCATCCTCGTGCTCGACTCCCCCGACCGCCACACGGACGACCCGTCCGCGTGGCTGCCCTTCCTCGCTGCCACCGCCGCCCGCCCGGGGCGGCCGCTCGCCGTCGTCGCCGCCGTCGGGGACGTCCCGGACGGCTGGGCCGGACCGACGGCCGAGATCGGCAACGCGGTCCAGCAGGACGCCCAGGACGCGGACCTGACGGAGGTGCACGCATGACTGTCCTGCGCCTGGCGCGCTCCGAGCTCAAGCGGATGACCTACGGCCTGCTGCCGAAGCTGACGATCCTCGCGCTCACCGTGGTCCCCCTCCTCTACGGTGCCGTGTACCTGTACGCGAACTGGGACCCGTACAAGAACTTGGACCGGATCCCGGCCGCCCTCGTGGTCGAGGACCAGGGCGCGCAGCTGCCCGACGGCTCGCGCCTCGACGCCGGCGGCCAGGTCGCCGGGAGCCTCGTGGACGGGCACCTGTTCGACTGGCACCGCGTGGCCAGCACCGCCGAGGCCGACGAGGACGTCCGGAAGGGCACCTACTCATTCTCGCTGACCCTGCCGGCGGACTTCTCCAGGAACCTCGCCTCCCCCGCGGGCTTCGACGCCGCGCACCAGGCCATGCTCAAGGTCACGACGAACGACGCGAACAACTACCTCCTGTCCACGATCGTGGACAAGGTCACCACCGCCGTCCACGATTCCGTGGCCAAGGAGGTCGGCACGGACACGGCCGCCCGGCTCCTCTCGGGCTACGGCACCATCCACGCCCAGCTGGCCACGGCCTCCGACGGCGCGGACAGGCTCGCCGCCGGGCTGGATTCGCTCAAGGGCGGCTCGGCACAGCTCGCCGACGGGGCCGCCCAGGTGCACACCGGGACGAGCCAGCTCCTGGCCGGACAGGAGCGGCTCAGCAGCGGTGCCGACCAGCTGCGCGACGGGTCCGCCCAGCTCGCCTCCGGCCTCGACACGCTGCGCACCTCCACCGGCCCGCTTCCCGCGGAGACCCGGCGCCTCGCCGACGGTGCCGCGCAGGTCGCCGCGGGCAACGCCGCCCTCAGCAGCAAGGTCCAGGCCGCGGTGGCTGCCGCAGACGCCGCGAACGCGGCACTGCCGGACCGCGCCCGCCAGAGCACGCAGGCCCTCGTGGCATCGGGCGTGCTCACCCAGGCCCAGGCCGACGCGGTCGTCTCGGACCTCGCCGCCCAGGCCTCGGCACCGGCCGCCGACGCCGCGAAGCAGCTGCACACCGCCGCGGGGCAGGTCCAGCAGCTCGCGGCCGGCTCCCAGCAGGTGGCCGACGGCGCCGCGCAGCTCGCCGCGGGCATGCCGGCCCTCACCGGGGCGATCGGGCAGGCGGACGATGGCGCCCGCTCGCTGTCCGCGGGGGCGGCGCAGCTCGCCTCCGGCGAACACGCGGCGCTGGACGGGACCCGCACCCTCGATGCCGGTGCGGCGAAGCTCGACACCGGCGCGGCGCAGCTCCGAGACGGCGCCGCGCAGGCCGACGCGGGCTCCCACGACCTCGCCCGGGGCCTCGCGGCCGGGGCCGGGAAGGTACCGAACCCCTCCCAGCAGCAGACCCAGCAGCTCGCCAACGTCATGGGCGACCCGGTCGCCGTCGAGCACGCGGCGCAGACCAAGGCCGCCTCCTACGGCGCGGGGCTCGCCCCCTTCTTCCTCTCCCTGGCGATGTGGGTGGGCATCTTCATGCTGACCCAGGCGATGCGCCCGTTCACCCTGCGCGCCCTCGCCTCGAACGCCCCGGCCTGGAAGGTCGCGCTCGGAGGCTGGCTGCCGTTCGCCGTGGTCTCGGCGGCGCAGGCGACCCTCCTGACGGCGGTGGTCGACTTCGCGCTCGGCCTGGACCCCGCGCACCCGCTGCTCATGTGGCTGTTCCTCATGCTCGGGGGGATCGCGTTCAGCGCCCTGATCCAGGGCATCATCTCGCTGCTGGGGACGAGCGGGAAGTTCGTGGTGCTGATCCTGCTCATCCTCCAGCTCGTCTCCTCGGGCGGGACGTTCCCCTGGCAGGTGACGCCCGCCGCGTTCCAGGTGGCGCACCAGGTCCTCCCCATGGGCTACGTGGTCACGGGCATGCGGCACCTCATCTACGGCGGGGACACGTCCGGCATCCTGCCGATCGTGCTGGGCCTGATCGGCTACACCCTGCTGGGCGGGGTGCTCAACCTCCTCGGCACCCGCAAGAACATGACCTGGCGGCTCAAGGCCCTCCAACCGGAGATCACGGTATGAGCCGCGCGACGCCCCGCACCCTCGCGACCCGGCAGCGGCTCTTCAACGCCGCAATCGAGCTCATCGGCCAACGCGGGGCCGAGGCGGTGACCGTGGACGAGATCGCCGCGGCTGCGGGAGTCGCCAAGGGCACGGTCTACTACAACTTCGGCAGCAAGAACGAGCTCGTGGCCCAGCTCCTCGACTACGGCATGGAGATCCTCATGGACGCCCTGCGACGCCCCTCCGAGGCGGCCGGGGCGGGCCCGGAGCCCCTCGCCGAGGTCCGCGGCATGGTCGGCCGGGCGCTGGACTTCATCGAGGCGTACCCGGCGTTCGTGCGCCTGTGGATGGGCGAGCAGTGGCGCGCCGGCGGCACGTGGCAGCCGGTACTCGCCGGGATGCGGGCCGTGGTGCTCGCCGAGATCCGCGCGGCCCTCGAGCGGGTGGCCGCGCAGGTGCGGCCGGCTCCGGGCCAGGACCTCGAGGTGGTCGCCACCGCCCTCTTCGGGGCGGCGTTCATGGTCGGCGTGGACCGGGTCTCCGCGGTGCCGGCGAAGCCGGCGGAACCTGCCGTCGAGGCGGTCGTGGCCGTGGCGGCCGGAGCCTTCGGCCTCGGGCGGCCGGCAGGCGACACGTCATCGCCCCAGCAACAGCAGTAACAGCAGCAACAGCACTGGCTGCTGTCACACTGGAGGCATGGCCAGCCGTTTCCGCCCCCTGCGCACGAGCGCCCGGGCGACGCTCTGGGCCGCGGGCGCGGCCGTCCTCCTGTGCGTCGTCGCGGGCCTCACCCTGGACGGCGGCGCGGCCGCCCTCGCGCTCGCGGGCCTCGGCGCGTTCGTGGCCTGCGCCCTCTATGCCGTGCTGGGCATGTCGCGCTACCTCATCGCGGGGCTCGCCGCGGTGGGCTCGTCGCTGGCCATCGGCTCCGGACTCGCATTCCTGCGCCTGCTCGGCCTCGCCTGGGACCAGGATCCGAACAGCGTCACGACGGTCTCGAGCCGCGACGCCGATCCGTTCTTCTTCGGCGCCCTGGTGGCCGCCGCCGCCACGCTCGCGATGCTGCTGGGCGGAGCCGTCTGGCCCGAGTCCCGCAGGCCCGCCGTGCGGGCCCGCCCCGCCGCCGGTGCGGGCGCGCGCCGTCCGAACCGCGCGCCGTCGTCCGCTGCAAAGCCTGCCCCCACGAGAGCGGCCCCGGCCCGGGCCCGCAGCACCGCGGCACGGACGCCCCAGCGCGCCGGAGCGCCGCGCACGCCAGCCCAGACGCGGAGCCGCGTCAGCCCTTCTTCTTCGAACGCGGCACGGCGAAGCTGACCAGCCGGGCATCCTGGCCGTCGAGCTCGGCCCAGGGCGTCTCGGTCTCGAAGACGGCAAGACCGGTGGTCGGGAAGTGGCTCGCGGCGTCCATGTAGGCGTCCTGGTCGGAGTCGCGCGAGGCGAGGCGCAGCGCGAGGTCCTGCACGCCGGGCATGTGGGAGACGATCAGCAGGGACCGCACCGTCTCCGGGACGTGGTTGACCACGGCGAGCATGCGCGCGGCGCTCGCCGCATAGAGGCCGGACTCAAGCTTCGGCGTGGGTGCCCGGTCCCCGAGCTCCTCGCAGACCCACGTGGTGGTCTGGCGGGTGCGCAGCGCCGTCGAGCAGAGGATGAAGTCGGGGATGACGTGGTGCTTGACGAGCCATCTGCCCGCCTCGGGGGCGTCCGCGTGCCCGCGCTCGGCGAGCGGCCGCTCGGCGTCCGGGACCCCTTCGGGCCACGCGGCCTTCGCGTGGCGGAGGACGATGAGGCGCTTGAGGTGGTGCTTGCTCACGCCACCAGCCTACGGCCGGGCAGCAGGGCCCGGCCGCGGCCGGATCGGCGGACCGTCAGATCGAGTACTCGGGCGCGGCCCAGACGATGACCTCGGGGTGCTCGTAGAAGCGGTAGCCCTGGCCCCGCACCGTGCGGACGGTGTTCGCGAGCCTGCCGAGCTTGGAACGCAGGCGGCGGATGTGGACGTCGATGGTGCGCTCGTTGGGCACCTCCTCGGCGTTCTTCCACAGGCTCTCGAGGAGCTCGTCCCGGCTCACGGTGCGCGTGCCGTTCTCGACGAGGTAGTTCAGGAGCTCGAACTCCTTGAACGTGAGGTTGAGCGTCTCGCCGTCGAGGTGCACCTCCCGCCGGGCGAGGTCGATGAGCACGCCGGCAGGGCGGGAATCGGACACCGCGGGGCGCGGCTCCGGGCGCGGCTGCCGGACGGACACGGTCGGGTCGCCGAAGGTGGAGCGCACGACGTCGAGCGGGGAGCCCGGCGCGCTCGCAGGCGCCACGGCCACCGCGGCGTAGCTCTCGACGCCCTCGACGAGCGACTGGGCGTAGGCCCGGAGCTCCTGGGCGATGCGCGCGATCGAGGTCCCGGCGGCGGCGGCCTGCTGCTCGGAGAGACCCACGTAGAGCACGAAGCCGTGGGCGACGTTGTCCGCCGTGACCGCGCGGACCGGCTCGGCGCCCGGCTGGATGACCGGGGTCGGGGCTGTCATGGGCGCGGCGTCCTGGACGGCGCCCAGGGACGGGGTGCGGGCCGCGGCGGCGCCGTGCTGGTACGCCTCGGCGCCGCCGAAGTGGGCACTGAAGGGCTGGCGGTGGCCCGGCTTCTGGGCCTTCTGGGCGTTGCGGACAGAGATGTGGACGTAGCCGGATGCAACAGACATGGATGAACCTCGTGAGACTGCTAGCCGTGAAGGCTTCGAATGCGGAGCAGAAGCGCCCGCCTGGCGGTGGATGCCCGACGCTGGGCGGCGAAAAGACTGGGGCTGAGTGCTGGGGTGGTGCAGTTAGCTCGGCATTCGACAGCAGCATGCGGTTCGGCCGGAGGGTGTCCCGGCGAGGCGGCGGTCTGCGGCTGCAGGTGCTGCTGAGTCTTTGTTCACAGTGAGAGTGTGTCCCGTAACAATGGCTACAGGCAAGTAACATTGTCGGGTTTGTCTCACCATGCGAGACAGACCGCGAGGGTTGTGATAGGAATCACAATTCGGTGATCTGAGAATGTGAACAGATATTTTCACAGTTTCGAGAAGCGGTCGGCTCTTTGTCGAACAATATTCGACCACTCTGGCCTTTGGGGGCGGGTGAGGCCGTGCGCGGCCGATCTCACACCGTGGACGTGACTCGACACGCAGGCGCGCCGCAGCTTCGCGCGGCTGGACATGGCCGGACCACATGGTCTACACCGCACGCGGGCGCGGCTGCTTGCCCGGTCCGGCAGCTGACGAATCTGCTGTTACCCAAATGTGACAATCAGGGGTCGGTTCCCCTACAGTGGTCTGGTGCCCGCCCCACGGCTGGCATCCCTCAGGCCCTGTCCGCCGAGCTCTGCCGACGGCCTGGGGGGACGTAGGAGGCAGAGACGGAGGACCCACTCAGCGGCCGCGCCCAGTGCTACGCGCATTCATGGCGGCCTCGGGGTGAAGCCCGTGCCACTGGCCGGGCCGGATGACTCTCATCCGAACCCGACAGCTAACTTCGCAGGCGCAAACGAGAGGCCCTTACGCTTGTGAGCAAGACCCCTGACCGCGCTTCCGCGCGCCCTCATGGCCGACGCCGAGCCGTCGCCCCGAACCGTTCCGCCCTGGCCCGTGCCGCGAAGAAGGGAACTGACCGCTTCGGCAACCGGAGCGCGGTCGTCGCCCTGTCCCTCGGCCTCCTCGCCGTTGCCGGCGGAGGCGCGGCAGCCACCGCGAACTCGGCTGACCTCGCCCGCACCGCCTCGGTGACGGCCCCCTCGGCGTCCGCCGCCGCGCAGACCCCGAGCCCGAGCCAGCCGAGCGCGCTCGCCCAGGCGAGCAGCGATGCGCGCGCCGCTGCGGACAAGGCGGCAGCAGACAAGGCGGCAGCCGACAAGGCCGCCGCTGCCAAGGCTGCCGCGGACAAGGCCGCAGCCGACAAGAGTGCCGCGGACAAGGCCGCAGCCGACAAGGCGGCGGCGGACAAGGCCGCAGCCGACCAGGCAGCCGCAGCCGCAGCCAAGGCCGCCGCGGCGGCACAGCCGGTCAACGACCCGGCGGCCGCCCAGGCCTACGCCGCGAGCCGGCTCTCGGCGTTCGGCTGGGGACAGGACCAGATGAGCGCCCTGGTCACGCTGTGGAACAAGGAGTCCGGCTGGTCGACCACGGCCACCAACGCCAGCTCCGGGGCCTACGGGATCGTGCAGTCTCTCCCGGGCAGCAAGATGGCGTCCGTGGGCGCGGACTGGCAGACCAACTACAAGACCCAGATCGACTGGGGCCTTGACTACATCAAGAAGAGCTACGGCTCGCCCGCGAACGCTCTCGCGTTCCACCTCGCCCACAACTGGTACTGAGGGCTGCTGCCGGGCACGGCCTGAGCCGCCCCGCTGCGCACGACGGCGCCGCCCGCCTCACGTTCGAGGCCGGCGGCGCCGTTGTGGTATCCCGCGGAGGGCCGCTTCAGCTCGAGGTGCCGGAACCCGTCCCGGTTCCAGTTCCGGTGCCGGTGATCATGACCGTCTGGGCCGCGAGGCCGTCCTTGAGTGCCATGACGCTCACCGTCTCGCCCTGGGCGAGGGTCTCGGTGCCGGAGGTCCCGCTGCCGGAGGCACCGCGTCCCCGCATCCCGCGGGCGGCGATCTGGGTCGAGGACGAGAGCGCGTAGGTCTGCTGGAAGCCGTCGCTGCTCTTGACCGTGACGGACTGCCCGGATGCGGCCGTCACCGTGCCGGTCTGCTCGACCATCGTGACGTTCGTGCTGCCCTGGACCACGACGAACTCGCCGTGCAGCATCTGGCCGAGCATCCCGATGCCGACCCCGCCGGCGCCCCCGAAGCCGCGCGTGCTGCCCTGGGCCCCGCTGCCGCCCTGCTGGCCGGTTCCGCCCTGGCCGCCCGTGCCGCCCTGCGGGCCGAACCCGCCCTGGCCGGCCGCGCCGCCGAAGCCGTTCGCGGCGCTGCTGTCCGTGGACGCGTTGGAGGAGTTCGCCGCCCACACGGCGGCGCCGGCTCCTCCGGCGATCACGACGGCTGCCGCCGCAGCCGCGACGCCCTTCTGGGTCGAGGTGAGGCCGCGCCACCGCCCGGCAGGAGCGTGCGGCCCCTTGCCCCCCGCCGCACCCCAGCCCGGGGCGGGCTGGGCGTAGAGCTGCTCCGGCGGGGCGCCCCAGCCCGGGTACTGCTGGGTCTGGTCGGTCTGCCGGACGCCGCCCTGCTGCGGCGCGCCCTGCTGCGGGGCGCCCTGCTGCGGCGCGCCCTGCTGCGGGGCGCCCCAGCCGGGGTACTGCTGGGTCTGCTCCTGCGCCGCGCCCCAGCCGGCGGAGGGCGCGGCACCCGGGCGGGACGCGTCGTCGTGCTCGCGGTAGCCGCCGTGCTCGCCGTACGGCGAGGCGACCGTCTCCTGCGGGACGGTCGGCTCGGTGGGGCGGTGCCCGTCTGGGCGGGGTGAATCGTTGTGGTCCATGGTGTCCTCCTCGAGGGTGCGGCGTTCTGGTATCAGGGTTGGCGCGGATGCTGTGTCCGGGCTGTGCCGGCCGCCTGCGGCTTCTGTGACCGGGCTAGGCTTGCGTGCACAGGGCGTTCACAGCCCGCGCTCAGGCTCGGACAATCCGTCACAGGGAGGCTGGAACCATGGCAAGCCCCTTCTCCACCAACAATCTGCCGGCGCTGACGCACCCCGACGGCACGCCGATCCGCGCCCTCGTGGTGGACGACGAGCCGAGCCTGTCCGAGCTCATGAGCATGGGCCTGCGCATGGCGGGCTGGAGCGTGCAGGTGGCCTCGGACGGGCCCTCGGCCGTCAAGGCCGCCAGGGAGTTCCGGCCCGACGTCCTCGTGCTCGACGTCATGATGCCCGGCTTCGACGGCGTCGAGGCCCTCACGCGCATCCGCCAGTTCATGCCCGAGGTGCCCGCGCTGTTCCTCACCGCCAAGGACGCGGTCGAGGACCGCATCACGGGCCTCGCGGCCGGCGGCGACGACTACGTCACGAAGCCGTTCAGCATGGAGGAGGTCATGCTGCGCCTGCACCGTCTCGTCCAGCGCTCCGGCGTGGCCGCCCAGGACGACGCCGAGCTCGTGGTCGGCGACCTCGTGCTCAACACGGACACCCGTGAGGTAACCCGTGGGGGCGACGACATCCAGCTCACCGCAACCCAGTTCGAGCTCCTGCGCTACCTCATGGAGAACCCCAAGCGCGTGGTCAGCAAGGCCCAGATCCTCGACCGCGTGTGGCAGTACGACTTCGGCGGCCAGGCCAACATCGTGGAGCTCTACATCTCCTACCTGCGCAAGAAGATCGACGTGGACCGCGCCCCGATGATCCACACCGTCCGCGGCGCCGGGTACGTCATCAAGCCAGCAGAGGCATGACCATGAGCAAGCTCTCGGGCGCGGAACCGCGTTCGGGGCGCAGCTGGCTCCACCCCGACACGTGGCACCTGCGGACCAAGCTCGTCCTCGTGGTGATGCTCCTGCTCGTGGGCATCTGCACCGTGGTGGGCACCCTCCTGTACGCGACCATGGACCGGGTGCTCACCCAGCAGCTCGACGGGCAGCTGGCCCAGGCGAGCCACCGTGCCGTGGAATTCGGCACCCCCTCGGGCGGCCTCCGCCGCGACCCGCTGGATGCGCCCGGCCAGGGCGCCGGCACCCTCAGCGCGAGGATCAGCAACGGGGTCCTCGTCACGAGCGGGCTGCGCACGGCCGACGGCAAGATCGTCTCGATCACGCAGTCCGACGCCGATGCGCTCGCCGCGATCCCTGCTGGCAGCCAGGGCCCCGGCGGACCGGGCGGCGCGACCGGCGCCGTCGACCGGCACCTCAGCGCCGGGTCGTTCCGGCTCGTCGCCGTCCAGGTCGCCAACGGCGACGTCGTCGTGACCGGTCTCCCGCTGACCTCGATGCAGGCGACCCTCGGATCGCTCGTGCTCACCACCGTCACTGTGTCCCTCGGCGGGCTCGTGCTCGTCGGGCTGCTCGGCACGGTGATCATCCGGCGCACCATGAAGCCCCTGGACGAGCTCTCCCGCGTGGCCGGACAGGTGGCGCAGCTGCCGCTCGAGGCCGGCGAGGTGGCGCTCGCGGTGCGGGTTCCCGACTCGGCCGCCAACCCCGGGACCGAGGTCGGCCAGGTGGGGAACGCGCTCAACCGGATGCTGGACAACGTCTCCGGCGCCCTCGAGGCGCGCCAGGCCTCGGAGATGAAGGTGCGCCAGTTCGTCGCCGACGCCTCGCACGAGCTGCGCACCCCCCTCACGGCGATCCGCGGCTACACGGACATGCTGCGCCTGACGGAGCCGCTCACCGACCAGGGCGCGGAATCGCTCGGGCGTGTGGAGTCGCAGTCGCTGCGGATGTCCCGGCTCGTGGAGGACCTGCTGACGCTGGCCCGGCTCGACGAGGGCCAGCCGCTCAAGCGGGGGCCGGTGGACCTCACCCAGCTGCTCGTGGAGACGGTCACGGACCAGAAGGTCATTGCACCGGACCATGTGTGGCGCCTCGACCTGCCCGAGGAGCCCGTCGAGATCACGGCCGACGGCGCGAAGCTCCACCAGGTGCTCGTGAACCTGCTGAGCAATGCCCGCAAGCACACGCCCGCGGGGACCACGGTCACCGCGGCGGCGGCCCGGTCGGCGACCGGAGAGGCCGTGCTGACCGTCACGGACGACGGCCCGGGCATCCCCGCCGATCTGCGGGACACCGTCTTCTCCCGCTTCACCCGCGCCGACAAGGCGCGCACCTCCACGGGCGAGGGCTCCACGGGGCTCGGGCTCTCCATCGTCGACGCCATCGTCAAGGCCCACGGCGGCTCCATCGACGTCACCTCGAGGCCCGGCCGGACCGAGTTCGCCGTCTACCTGCCCGCCGCGTAGCCCCCGCGCCGAGGGAGCCGCACGCGCCGAGGATCGCGCGCCGGCTCGGTCATCCCGAAGCCTGCCCGGAGGGCGCCTGCGCGGGGCCGGCCGGCGCAGGCTCGGCCTCGCGGGCGCTGCGGCGCGTGGCCATGAAGGTCCCCGCGAGGACGAGCACCGCGCCGGCGCCGATCAGCGGCGTGAGCGGGTCGCCGTGGAGGGCGACCCCGAGCGCGAGGGCCACGACCGGGTTGACGTAGGCGATCGCCGTCGCCCGTGCCGGCCCGGCGTCAGCGATGAGGCGGAAGAAGAGCAGGAACGCGAGGGCGGTGCACAGCAGCCCCAAGAGCACGAGCGAGCCGGTCGCGAGCCCCGACGGCGCCTGGGCGGGCCAGGACATGAGGGCGAACGGCGAGGAGATGGCCGCAGCGACGGTCAGGCACGCCGCCGTCATGGGCAGGGCCGGCACATCGCGCAGCTTCGTGGCGGCGATCTGCGGCGCGATCGCGTAGCCCACCGCCACGAGCATCATCTCGACCACGGGCCACGGCCCGGCAGCCTCCATGCCGCCGCCGCCGAGAGCGGCCACTCCCCCGACCGCGACAGCGAGGCCGGCGATCCGCAGCCGGCCGATGCGCTTCTCGAGCCCGATCAGCCGCGCGACGACGAGGGCGAGCACCGGTGCAAAGGCAATGAGGAGCCCGGCCAGCGAGCTCGTGAGGAACCGCTCGGCGTCGCTGAGGAGGAACCACGGGCCGACCATCTCGAGCAGCGCGAACGCGAGAACGGGCCAGCGGTGCTCCCACACGATGCGCATCCCCCGGCGGGCGAACGGCAGGAGCACGACGGCGCCGATCGCCGTCCGCGAGAACACGACGACGGCGGGGCTCACCTCGTGCACCGCGTCGCGGATGAGCAGGTACGGCACGCCCCAGATGAGGCTCATCGCCGCGAAGAGGACCCAGGCGCGGCGGCTCATCGGACCCGGTCCTGGCGGGCGGTGGAGTGGATCACGATGACACTCTAGGCGGGGGCCCGGACCTCCGAAACGATTCGGGCTGGGCCGAATCGTCCCCGTCCCACGCCCGCCGAGGTCGCCCCGCGGGAGCGCGAGGTCACCCCGCGGGAGCGCGAGGTCGCCCCGACGCTCACAGCAGCGCCACAGCATCGCGCTAAGGCGGTCAAAAGGTAGCCCGCGACAGTCAGTACATGACGCTCACCGACCCCAGCATCACGGACGCAGCCGCCGGCTCCCTGGCCCCGGCCTCCGGCGAGCCGACCGCGCAGGCGGCCGGCGGCGTCGTCCATCCCGGCAGCCTCCCCTCCCTCGTGTCCGGACTCCGCCCGGGCACCGCCATCGACGCGCACGCGCTCGACGCGGCGGGCATCCCCGTCCTCGACGTCACGGTTCCCGTCTACAACGAGGAGGAGGACCTCGAGGAGTGCGTCCGGCGTCTCCACTCGCATCTCTCCCGCACGTTCGAGCACGGGTTCCGGATCACGGTCGCCGACAATGCGTCGACCGACTCGACGCTCCGCGTGGCCGAGCGGCTCGCGCGCGAGCTGCCCGAGGTCCGCGCGGTCCACCTCGAGCAGAAGGGCCGCGGCAACGCGCTCCGGCGGGTGTGGCTCGCCTCGGATGCCCCGGTGCTCGCCTACATGGACGTGGACCTCTCCACCGACCTCGCGGCGCTCGGCCCGCTCGTGGCCCCGCTCCTTTCGGGCCACTCGGACCTCGCGATCGGCACCCGGCTGGCGCGGACCTCGCGGGTGATCCGCGGGCCCAAGCGCGAGTTCGTCTCGCGCTCCTACAACTTCCTGCTGCACTCCCTCATGGGGGCCGGATTCTCCGACGCGCAGTGCGGGTTCAAGGCGATCCGCGCGGACGTGGCCCAGCAGCTCCTGCCCCACACCCTCGACACCGCGTGGTTCTTCGACACCGAGCTCCTGGTCCTCGCCGAGCGCTGCGGCCTGCGCTGCCACGAGGTCCCGGTGGACTGGACGGACGATCCGGACTCGAAGGTCGACGTGGTCCGCACGGCGCTCGACGACCTCCGGGGCATGTACCGGCTCACCAAGGACATGGCCCGCGGCCGCATCCCCCTCACCGAGCTGCGCGATGCCCTCGCCCGCGGGCCTCTCCCGGCCGGCGAGCGCGCCGCGGAAGCCGGGCGACGGCAGAGCCTGTTCGGCCAGCTCGCGCGGTTCGCGGTCATCGGGCTCGCCTCGACGCTCGCGTACGCGGCCCTGTTCGTCCTGGGGCGGGAGTTCATGGACGCGCAGGCCTCGAACTTCGTGGCCCTGCTCATCACCGCGGTGGCGAACACCGCCGCGAACCGCCGCTTCACGTTCGGCGTGCTCGGCGCAGAGCGGCTGGGGCGGCACCACCTCGAGGGGCTCATCGTGTTCGGCCTCGGCTGGGCCCTCACTGCCGGCGCGCTCGCCTGGATGCACACGGTCGCCGACCCCGCGATGTGGCTCGAGCTCGGCGTTCTCGTCGCCGCCAACCTCGCCGCGACAGCCCTCAAGTTCCTCCTCTTCCGCCACTGGGTGTTCCGCCGCCGCGCGTGACCCACGGGGGCGACCTCCAGGAGGTGACTCCCAGAAGGTGACCTCCAGAAGGTGACTCCCAGACGTAGCCTGCCGACCGAAAGGCCCTCCCATGACCACCTCGCTCTCGCCGGACACCGGTACCGGCGCCATCCCCACCGCTGGCGCGGGCACCCCGGATACCGCGTCCCCCGCAGCCCCGGGTGGCTGGACGGCGGCGGCCTCCTCCCGCCGTCGTCCGCCCGCCCGGCCCTCCTGGCGCCGCGTCGCCTTCGGCGCGGACCAGCCCCGCTGGGCCCGGCCGTCCGCGTTCGGTCTGGTCGTCGCCTCGGGCTTCCTCTACCTGTGGAACCTGACGAACTCCGGCTGGGGCAACGAGTTCTATGCCGCGGCCGTCCAGGCCGGGAGCAAGGACTGGACCGCGTGGTTCTTCGGCTCCCTCGACGCCGGCAACGCCATCACCGTGGACAAGCCCCCGGCCGCGTTCTGGATCCCCGGGCTCCTGGGCCGGATCTTCGGCTTCAACTCGTTCACCATGCTCCTGCCCGAGGCGCTCATGGGCGTGGCCTCGGTCGCGCTCATGTACGCCGCAGTGAAGCGCGTGAGCGGGCCGGGCGCCGGCCTCATCGCGGGCGGCGCCCTCGCGGCGACCCCGGTCGCCGCGCTCATGTTCCGGTTCAACAACCCGGACGCGATGCTCACGTTCTGCCTGGTCCTCGCCGCCTACCTGGCCGTCCGGGCGATCGAGAAGGCCGGCTGGAAGTGGCTCGTCGGCGTGGGCGCCGTCCTCGGCCTCGCGTTCCTGACCAAGATGCTCGCCGGCCTCATCATCGTCCCCGCGCTCGGCCTCGCGTACCTGTGGGCGGCCCCGACCACGCTGCGGCGGCGGATCGTGCACCTGCTCGGCGCGCTGGGCGGCCTCGTTGCCGTCGCGGGCGCCTACATCGCCGCGTTCACGCTGACCCCCACGAGCGTGCGTCCGTACATGGCCGGCTCGCAGACCAACAGCTTCCTCGAGCTCACCTTCGGGTACAACGGGCTCGCCCGCATCTTCGGCAACCGCGGCGGCGGCTTCGGCGGCGCGGTGCGGGACCGGGCGTCCGACGCCGGTGCTGCCGCCGGCTCGGGCGCGACTGCCGGCGCGGGCTTCGGCGGCTTCGCCGGCGCCGTGCCGGGGGGCGGGGGCCCGGGCGGCGGATTCGGAGGAGCAGCCGGGATCACGCGCATGTTCGGCCCGACCTTCGGCACGGAGATCTCCTGGCTCCTGCCCGCGGCCCTGATCCTGCTCACGGCCGGGTTCTGGTTCACCCGGCGGGCCGTCCGCACCGACCGGGTGCGTGCCTCCCTGATCATCTGGGGCGGCTGGACCATCCTCACGGCCCTGGTGTTCTCGTTCATGACCGGAACGGTGCACAACTACTACGCGATCGCCCTTGCGCCCGGGATCGCCGGAGTGGTGGGCATCGGCGCCGCCGAGCTGTTCAGGGGCAGGTCCTACTGGCCGTCCCGGATCGTCCTGGCGGTGGCGGTGCTCGGCACGAGCGTCTGGACCGCGGTGCTCCTGGGCCGCGACGCGTCGTGGCTGCCGTGGCTGCGGGTCGTGGTGGTGGTGCTCGGCGTCCTCGCCGCGCTGGGCTTCCTGGTGCGGGTGGACCGTTTCCGGGCGGGCAGCGTCCGCGCCGGTGCGGTGGCGCTGGCCGTGACGGCGCTCCTCGCCGGTGGGCTCGGCTCCGCGGCGTTCACGATCGCCACGGCCTCGGTGGGCCACAGCGGCGCGATCCCGACCTCGGGGCCGTCCAGTGGCGGCGGCTTCGGGACGCGAGCCGGGTTCGCGCAGTTCCGCGACCGTCTGGGAGCCCCGCGCGACGGCTCCGCCGGCGAGGCCTTCGGCGGCGCGGCCACGGGTCCGGCGGGCACTCCTGGCCAAGCGGGCGGCTTCGGCGGGCAGGTTCAGGGCGGCCCCGGCGGCGGGGCGACGGCGTCGAGCGCGCTGGTGGCGCTCCTGAAGCAGACCACCAGCACGTGGTCCGCGGCGACCACCGGTGCGAATTCGGCGGCCTCCCTCGAGCTCGCCTCGGGCACCAACGTCATCGCCATGGGCGGCTTCATGGGCAGCGACCCCTACCCGAGCCTCGACGAGTTCAAGGCCCTGGTCTCCAAGGGCGACGTCACGTACTACATCGCAGGAGGCGGCGGCTTCGGCGGACGCGGCGGGGGGACCACGGACGCCTCCGCGATCACCCAGTGGGTGGAGGCGAACTTCCAGGCCCAGACCGTCGGCTCCACGACCGTCTATAAGCTGGTGAAGTGATGGCCAGCACGCTCGGCTACGAGCCCCCCGGGGCGCCCGGGGCACCCCCGCGCCGCCCCGGCCGTCTGGGAGTCACCTCCTGGAGGCCACGTCCTGCGGGTCCGGCCGCCGGGCGTGCCGGGGTGGCGGGGGCGTCGCGCCGGCGTGCCGAGCTCGCGGTGGTCCTCGCGGCGATCGCGGCGCTCTACCTGTGGAACCTCACCGCCAACGGCTGGGCGAACGCGTTCTACTCGGCCGCGGCCCAGGCCGGCAGCCAGAACTGGGAGGCGTTCTTCTTCGGCTCATCGGACGCCGGGAACTCGATCACGGTCGACAAGCCGCCGGCGTCGCTGTGGATCGTGGACCTCTCCGTGCGCGTGTTCGGGCTCAGCTCGGCCTCGATCCTCGTCCCCGAGGTCCTCATGGGCGTCGCCACCGCCGGGATCCTCTACCTCGCGGTGCGCAGGGCCGTCCGGGCGGCGACCGGCAGCGATGCCGCCGCGCACCGCGGCGGCCTCCTCGCCGCCGTCGCGCTCGCCCTGACCCCCGTAGCGGCGCTCATGTTCAGGTTCAACAATCCGGACGCGCTGCTCGTGCTGCTCATGGCGGCGGCCGGCTACGCCACGGTGCGCTCGGTGCAGGACGGGACGGCGCGCTGGCTCATCGCGGCCGGTGCCCTGCTCGGCGTCGGGTTCCTGGCCAAGCAGCTCCAGGTCCTGCTCGTGGTCCCGGGCTTCGGGCTCGCCTACCTGTGGGCCGCACCGCACCCGCTGGGGCGACGGCTGATCCATCTGGCCGGGGCACTCGCCGCGATGGTGGCCGCGGCGGGCTGGTGGATCCTCGCCGTCCAGCTGACCCCCGCGAGCGCCCGGCCCTTCATCGGCGGGTCCCAGACCAACTCGATCCTCGAGCTCACCTTCGGCTACAACGGGTTCGGCAGGCTCGACGGCAACGAGGTCGGCTCGGTGGGCGGCGGCAACGGCTGGGGCCGGCCGGGGCTCCTCCGGCTCTTCTCGGAGTCGTTCGGCGGCCAGATCGCCTGGCTCCTGCCCTCCGCCCTCATCCTGGGGGCCGCCCTCCTCTGGGTGGGGCGCCGCGCCCCACGGACCGACCCGGTGCGCGCCTCCGTGATCGCGTGGGGCAGCTGGGCCCTCGTCACGGGCCTCACGTTCAGCCTCATGGCAGGCATCATCCACGAGTACTACACGGTGGCACTCGCCCCCGCCATCGCGGCGCTCGCCGGTCTCGGCGCGGGCGTCCTGTGGCACCGGCGCGCCCGGCGCACCGAGGCGGCGGTCCTGGCCGCGGCCGTCCTCGCGGCGGGGGCCATGGGCGCCGTCCTGCTGGGCCGCGCCACGGGCTTCGTCCCCTGGCTGGCCCCGGCGGCGGCGGTCGCGGGGATCGCCGCGGCGCTCGGTGTGCTCGCGGGACCGTTCGGCGTGCCCGTCGCCCCACGCTGGAGCGGCCGGGCCTCGCGGACGACGGCGGCCCTCGCCCTCCTCGCGGGCCTCGCCGGCCCGCTGTCCTTCACGGTGCAGACCGTGTCCACCGCGCACACCGGGGCGATCGTGAGCGCGGGCCCGTCCTCGGGATTCGGGTTCGGCGGCCCGGGCGGGTTCGGGGGCCCGGGCGGGTTCGGGGGCCGGCGCCAGTTCATCCAGGGCCAGTTCGGCCAGGGCACGGGCGGCCCGGCGGCGACGGGCTTCGGCCCGCAGGGCGGGGCCGCAGCAGGCTTCGGGGGGCGCGGGGGCGGGGCGGGCCTCCTGAGTGCCAGCAGGCCGTCGGCCGCGCTCGTCGCGGCCCTGACCGCGGACGCCTCGAAGTACACATGGGCCGCGGCCGTGGTCGGGTCGAACAACGCCGCCGGCTACCAGCTCGCGAGCGGGCAGCCCGTCATGGCACTGGGCGGCTTCAACGGCACCGACCCCTCCCCCACGCTCGAGCAGTTCCAGCGGCTCGTCGCGGAAGGCAGGGTGCACTGGTTCATCGCGGCCTCGCTCATGGGAGGCGATTCGGGCTCCGACGCTGCCCGCCAGATTGCCCAGTGGGTCGAGGCCAACTACGCCGCCCAGACGATCGGCGGGACCACGGTCTACCGACTCGGGTGAGAGTGGGGTGCCGGAACGGCGGGTGCTGCGGCTACGGTGGGCCCATGGCGGATTCCGAGATCCTGCGCGTGGACGGCCCCGACGGCGTGCGGGAGGTGAAGCTGAGCAGCCCGGACAAGGTGCTCTGGCCCGGCACCGACGGCGGTGGCCCCCTCACGAAGCGGGACCTTGCGGGATATCTGCTGGCGGTGGCCGCGCCGTTCCTCCACCTCAACGGGGACCGGCCCATGACGCTGCAGCGCTTCCCCGAGGGGATCGACGGCGAGGAGTTCTTCTCCAAGCGGCCGCCGCGGGGCGCGCCGGCCTACCTCAGGACGGTCACGTGCACCTACCCGTCCCGCCGGCGCCACGACCAGCTCGTGTTCGACGAGCCGGCTGCGCTGGCCTGGGCCGCCCAGATGGGAACGGTGACCTTCCATCCCTGGCCGGTGCGCACCGCCAATCTGGACAACCCGGACGAGCTGCGCATCGATCTGGACCCGCAGCCGGGACGGACCTTCGCAGACGCCGTCGCCGCGGCCCAGGCCCTCCGCGAGGTCATGGCCGAGGCCGGGCTCACGGCCTACGCGAAGACCTCCGGCAACCGGGGCGTCCACGTCTACGCGCGGATCCGGCCCACGCACGAGTTCCAGCACGTGCGCCACGGCGTCATCGGGATCGCCCGCGAGCTCGAGCGGCGGCTGCCGGAGCTGGTCACCACGTCCTGGTGGAAGGAGGAGCGCGGCGAGCGGGTCTTCGTCGACTTCAACCAGGCCAACCGGGACCGCACGATCGCCGCCGCGTACTCGCCCCGGCCCCTGCCGCACGCGCCGGTCTCGACCCCGCTGACCTGGGACGAGCTGGCCGACGCCGACCCGCGCGACTTCACAGTGCGCACGGTCCCGGCGCTCCTGGCCAGCCGGGAATGCCCTTGGACGGACATCGACCGCACCGCGGGCGACGTCGGCGGGGCACTGGCACTGTGGGAGCGGGACCTCGAGCGCGGGCTCGGCGAGCTGAACTTCCCGCCCGACTACCCCAAGATGCCCGGCGAACCGCCGCGCGTGCCGCCCAGCAAGCGCAAGGCCGACCGCTCGGACGCCGACTACCTGGCGCCCAAGGCGGAGCGGGACGCCGAGTGGGGCACCGCCATCGCACCCCCGTACGGGCCGATGCTCGCCAAGCCGGTCAAGAAGCTGCCGGAAGGGGACTTCCTCTACGAGCCCAAGTGGGACGGCTTCCGCGCGATCGTCTGGCGCTCGGGCGACAGGGTCGAGATCGGCTCGCGCAATGCCCTGCCCATGACCCGCTACTTCCCGGAGCTCGTCGCCGCCTTCGTGGAGAACCTCCCCGACCACTCGGTCATCGACGGCGAGATCATCCTGGTGGACCCCGAGTCCGGGGACCGCCTGAACTTCGACGCGCTGCAGCAGCGGATCCATCCGGCGGCATCACGCATCGCCAAGCTCAGCGCCGCCATGCCCGCCAGCTTCGTGGCGTTCGACCTGCTGGCGCTGGGGCAGGCCAACTACGTCGAGCGCCCGTTCGCGGAGCGGCGGGCGGCGCTCGAGGAGGCCATGGAGGGCGCAGAGCCGCCGGTCTACCTCACCGACGCGACCCGGGACCCCGCCCTCGCGCTGGAGTGGTTCACCGCCTTCGAGGGGGCAGGCCTGGACGGCATCGTGGCCAAGCCGCTCGGGGAGCCCTACGCCGAGGACAAGCGGATCATGTCGAAGCTGAAGCACGAGCGGACGGCGGACTGCGTCGTCGCCGGGTACCGGCTGTACAAGGACGAGCCCGACGCCATCGGCTCCCTGCTCCTTGGCCTGCACGACGACAAGGGCCAGCTCCACTCGGTGGGGGTCGTCGGGGCGTTCCCGATGGCTCGCCGGCGCGAGCTGTTCACCGAGCTGCAGCCCCTCGTCACGACCTTCGAAGACCATCCGTGGGCGTGGGCCCAGCCCGCGAAGGAGTCGCCGGACAACCGGGACCAGTCGATCCCGCGCACCCCGACCGCGGCCGCCCACTCCCGCTGGAACGCGAACAAGGACCTCTCCTTCATCCCGCTGCGGCCGGAACGCGTCGCCGAGGTGCGCTACGACCACACCGAGGGGGACCGCTTCCGGCACACCGCCCAGTGGGTGCGGTGGCGGGAGGACCGCTCGCCCTCGTCCTGCACCTACGACCAGCTGGAGGAACCGGTCAGCTACGACCTGTCCTCGGTGCTGAGCGGGGACCGGTAGGCCTGCCGCAGCGGCTGCCGGCGCGCAGGCGAGTCAGCCCTTGGGCCGGTTCGGGAGGTACTGGATCGCCCAGCGGTTGCCGTCCGGGTCCTCGAAGTTCACGAAGTGGCCCCAGTCGAGGACCTGGACGTCGCTGACCTCGACGCCGCGGGCGGCCAGCTCGTCGTGCGCCGCGGTGATGTCCGCGACCACGATCTGCAGGGCCGCAGTGCCGGGCGGCTTCTCGGACAGGCCCTCGCCGAACGCGATCGAGCACGCGGACCCCGGCGGGGTGATCTGCACGAAGCGCAGCTCCTCGCTGACCCGCTGGTCGTAGTCGAGGTGGAAGCCGACCTTGTTGACGTAGAAGTCGATGGATCGGTCGACGTCGCTCACGGGGATGAAGGCCAGTTCGATTTTCCAGTCCATGCGCCCACGCTAGACGCGGGCGGACGGCCCCGGAAGGGACCGGCGGACGGCTGCGGACAGGGACGGTCCGCAGCCGTCGGGAAACTTCTCAAAAGAATTCTCGGGAGCGAGTGACCTTTCCACGGCACCGGTCGGTTCAAGGGGTGTAGGGCGCGTGCTTGGCGTCCTGTCCACTGACTTCGATCCTTAGGAGCCGATCCATGTCGATCCTCACCGTCATCACCTCTGGCCTCACGTCGGGCAAGATCGCCGCCAGCGCCGCCGCGCTGGGTGTCCTCACGGTCGGCGGCGTGGGAACCGCCGCGTACGCCGGCGCCCTTCCGGCCGAGGCCCAGGGCGTGGCCCACCAGGTCCTCGGCGCCCCGGCGCCCCAGACCGCCGTGGACGCGGCGAAGGGCGATGCGACCGCCGCGGGCCAGAAGGTCCAGGACGTCGCGTCCAAGGGTGCCGCCCAGGCCAAGGACGCCGCCACCAAGGCCGCTTCCCAGGCCCAGGGCGCGGCCGCCGCCGCCCAGAAGGCCGCCGGCACCGCCGGCTCGTCCGCCGAGGGCAGCTCCACCGGTGCCGCGGACCTCGACCTCGTCGGCCTGTGCCATGCGGACGCCAACGGCTCGCTCAACGCCTCCTCGGCCGGCTTCAAGAGCCTCGAGGTCGCGGCCAAGGGCCAGGCCAACATCGCCGCCTACTGCCAGGGCCTCGATGCCCAGACCGCCGCAGGCTCCGTGAAGCAGGCCGTCGGCACCGCCGCGTCGGCCGCCAAGGCCGCGGTCCCCGGCACGCCGGCCCTCCCGAGCGTCCCCGCCGTGCCGGCCCAGGGCTCGCTGCCGAGCGTCCCGGCCGCCCCGAGCGTCCCCGCCGTGCCCTCCGATCTCGGCAGCACCCTTCACCAGTAACCTGCGGTAGGGTGTTTGACCGTGCCGGAGCCGCCCCTGCGGCGGCTCCGGCACGAACCGGCACAGTGCCCGTCCCCCACGGGCGCCATGCGCCGTGGCCGATGGACAGGATGGAGTGGTTGCACACGAGCGAGGACCCCGGAGTGGTGATCGCCGCGGACGATCAGGACAGCCCGGAAGCACTCTTCACCGCCGCCTACCGCGAGTACTCGGGCCCCGTCAGGGGCTACCTGCGCGCGCGGGGCATTGACGACCCCGACGCCGTGACGCACGACGTCTTCCTGGCCCTCTACACACGGCTCACCCAGGGCGGCACCGACGAGGGGCCCGGCTTCACCGGCGGCCTCGCGGGAACGAAGGCCCTGGCCTTCACCATCGCCCACGGGCGCGCCGTCGACCATCACCGGCGCAGGGCGAGGACCCCCTATCTGGTGCCCCACGAGGCAGAGACGGATCCCCGCCGCGCGGCCACGACCCCCGAGGATGCCGTCGTCGCGGACAGCGGCGCACTCGCCCTGCTCGGCAGGCTCTCGGAGGACTACCGCGAAGTCCTCCTCCTGCGCATCGTCGCCGACCTCTCGATCGAGGAGACCGCCGCGGTCATGGGTCGGACCACGGGCGCCGTCAAGCAGCTCCAGCGCCGGGCCCTGAACGAACTCCGCACGCACGTGCCGACCACAGAACTGAGCAGGCCATGACTTCCGCCTTTGACCCGGACGACCTCGACGTCGTCGACGAGCTCCTCGAGGGACTGGACTCCGAGGACGCCGAGTCCCTCCGTCCGGTCCTCGCCGAGCTCCGCGGGCTCGCAGAGTCCGAGCCTGTGCTCCCCAACCGCCGGATCAGCAGCGTCCTCGCCGCCGGCGCCGCCGCGGCCGCCCCGGCGGCCGTCACCGCTGTCCAGCCTGCCGCACCCGTGCAGCTCCCGGCCGCCGTCACCGCCCTCCAGCCTGCCGCACCCGAGCAGCTCCCGGAGGCCGGGCACGAGCCCGCGCCGGCCACCGTGGTGGACCTCGAGGCGGCCCGCAGCACCCGCTCGCGGCCCCGCCGGCGGCGCGGCCGCCCAGCCACGACAGCGCTCATCATCGCGATCACCGCCGGTGCGGCCTCCGCCGGCGCGGCCGCCGTGGCCCAGGACGGCTTCCACCTCTGGCCGGGCAGCGGCACCACCGCTGTGGACAACGCGCCGAGCCAGTCACCGTCCCCGGACGGTACCGGCCACGCGCCGCTGCCGGCCCGGGTAGCGCCCGCCGTCCCGGGACCGGCGAGCACGTCGGCCCCCGAGGGCACCCAGGGCCCGGCCGGCGTCGTCCCCAAGTCGACCCGGGCGGCGTCGCCCGTCACACCGTCCGTTCCCGCTCCGGCGGCGAGCGTCCCCGGGGTGCCGCTCCCGCAGCTGCCGCTCAGCCCGCCCTCGCTGGCTCCCAGCGCGGTGCCCACCATGCCGCACCTGCCGCCCGCGCCCACGTCGCCGTCGCTGCTCTCCGGCCTGCTGCCGAAGCTGCCGTAGGACGGCAGGCCCTCCGGCGCGGGCGGCCCGCTACTTGGCCAGGCCGTAGAGGCGGTCGCCCGCGTCCCCGAGCCCGGGAACGATGTAGGCCTTCTCGTTGAGCCGCTCGTCGATCGAGGCGAGGACGATCTTCACGTTCGCATCCCCCAGGCCCTTCCCGAGGCGCTCGAGCCCCTCGGGCGCGGCCAGCAGGCAGATGCACGTGACATCGCTGGCCCCGCGGCGGAAGAGGAACTTCACGGCCTCGCTCAGGGTTCCCCCGGTGGCGAGCATGGGATCGAGCACGAACACCTGGCGGCCCGTGAGGTCCTCCGGCAGCCGCTCCGCGTAGGTGACGATGTCGAGCGTCTCCTCGTCCCGGGCCATCCCGAGGAAGCCGACCTCCGCCGTCGGCACGAGCTTGACCATGCCCTCGAGCATGCCCAGGCCCGCCCGCAGGATCGGCACCACCAGTGGGGTGGGCTTGGTGAAGGCCGTCCCCACGGTGGTGGTGACAGGAGTCTCGATCGTCACGGGCTCGGTGCGCACCTCGCGGGTGGCTTCGTAGGCCAGGAGGGTCACGAGCTCCTCGGCCAGCTGCCGGAACACCGGGCTGGGGGTGTTCTTGTCCCGCAGCACGGTCAGCTTGTGCGCGACGAGGGGGTGGTCGACGACGAGAGTTCGCATGGCAGAGAACCTACCAGTCCCGTCTGCCCGGCTCACCCCGTCCGGCCCTCGCCTTCTCGTCAGAGCGAGGACGACGGCGGCACCCGCCCGCCGCCGTCGGGCGCGGCCTCGGCAGTGGCGTGCTCCGCCCGTGAGCGGCGCACGAGGTGGAAGACCTGGTGGGCAATGATCACCACCGTCAGCCACGCGCATCCCAGGAACCAGGCGGCCACGACGTCGGTGAGCCAGTGGTGGCCGAGGAAGACCCGGGAGAGGCCGATCGCGAGGGCATAGACCGCGCCGAGGCAGATCACCGCGGTGCGGGTCCACGCGCTGCGGACCCGGAGGCAGACGAGGTAGACCACGATCCCGGCGATGACCGTTGCGTTGAGGGTGTGCCCGCTCGGGAAGGATGCGGAGTACTCGTACGGGGGGACCGCGAGCTCGTGCGGCGGCCGGGCCCGGCCCGTGAGCTGCTTGCCGAAGACGGTCGCGGACAGCGAGCCGAGGGCCGCCGCCGGCACGAGGACGAGGGGCCGCCAGTGGCGCATCCACACGGCCAGGAGCACCATCGCCGCGGCCGCCACGATCGGCGCGATCACCCCACCGCCGATGTCGGTGACGACGGTGACCGCCGCGTCGAGCGTCGGGGTCCGGGCGGAGACCGCCCAATCGAGCACCGGCTGGTCCAGCGCCGCGAGCTCGTCCCGCTTCACCACCGACTCGTACACCTCGCCGCCGGCCCAGGAGAACCCGAGGGTCAGGGCAGCCCCCACAGCGAGCAGCACCCACATCGTGGTGTTGGGGCCGAGCCGGCGGCCGATCTCGGCCGCCCAGCGGCCCAGCGCGCCTCCCTCGTCCACGCGCGCCTCCTCTCCCCCGGCGTTCCGGCCGGATGCGGCCGGCTGCCGCAGGGCGTGCCGTCTGTGCCGTCTGCGCCCGAACCTATCATTGGAGCCATGCCCGCCCCCGGACCGCACACGCAGGACCGCGCCCACGTCTCGTGGATGCGGCGCGCCCTCGAGGAGGCCCGGGCCGCAGAGACGACCGGGGACGTGCCGATCGGGGCCGTCGTCGTGGGGCCCGACGGCGCGGTGGTCGCGGCCGGGCGCAACGAACGCGAGGCGCTGGGCGACCCGACGGCGCACGCGGAGGTCCAGGCGATCCGCGCCGCGGCGGCTGTGCTCGCGCATCAGGGCGACGGCGACGGCTGGCGGCTGGCCGACTGCACCCTCGTGGTCACCCTCGAGCCCTGCGCGATGTGCGCGGGCGCGATCGTCCTGGCGAGAATCCCCCGCGTGGTCTTCGGCGCCTGGGACGAGAAGGCCGGCGCGGCAGGCAGCGTGTTCGACATCCTCCGCGAACGGCGCCTCAACCACTGGGTCGAGGTTTACCCGGGTGTGCTCGAGGAGGAGTGCGGGGCGCTCCTGCGCGGGTTCTTCGCCCAGCACCGCTGAGCCCCTGGGTGGAATGATGGCCATGACCTCGGCCGGCGACCTCACATTTCCGGCCTCCCCGGCGTCTTCATGGTGATGGACACGAAACAGCCCTTCGAAAAGCTCGTCGAGCTCCACGGAGCCTCGGTGCTGCGGGTGTGCCGCGCGGTCGTCGGCCCGCTGGACGCCGAGGACGTCTGGCAGGAGACCTTCCTGTCGGCCCTGCGCGCCTACACCGACCTCCCGCCCGATGCCAACGTCGAGGCCTGGCTCGTGACCATCGCCCACCGCCGCTCCCTCGACGCCGTCCGGGCAGCGGGGCGCCGCGCCGTCCCGGTCGAGTCGGTGCCGGAGGGACGCTCGCCCCTGGGGAACCCCGCCCCGCCGGACAGCGGCCTGTGGGGCCAGGTTGCGCGCCTGCCGGACAAGCAGCGGCGCGTCATCGCCTACCGTTACCTCGGCGACCTGCCCTTCGGGGAGATCGCCGCGATCGTCGGCGGCACTCCCGCCGCGGCCCGCCGCTCCGCCGCGGACGGGCTCAGGAAGCTGCGCGCCCTCGTCTCGGCAGATCTGCTGCCCGAAGGAGATCCCTCATGAACCGCCCCCACACCGACACGACCGCGACCGGCGCGGATCCCGCCGAGCTGGCCCTCGGCACCGTGGACCTGGCCGTCGCGCCCCACCTGACGGCCATCGAGCCCGGCACCCTCGAGCGGCTGCGCGGAACGCTGGCGGCCGAGGCCGGCCGGGAGGGACTGCTCGACGTCGCCTACCGGGTGGTCGACTCGCCGCTGGGCCAGCTCCTCGTCGCCGCGACCGAACGCGGCCTGGTCCGCGTGGCCTTCGAACGCGAGGGCCTCGACGCCGTCCTGCAGACGCTCGCCGACCGGCTGAGCCCGCGCATCCTCGAGGCCCCCGGCCGCCTGGGCTCCGCCGCCCGGGAGATCGAGGAATACTTCGCCGGACGGCGCACACGCTTCGACCTGCCCCTGGACCTGAGCCTCTCCGCCGGGTTCCGCCGCACCGTCCTCGCCCACCTCGGCGAGATCCCCTTCGGCGCCACCGAGAGCTACACCGAGGTCGCCCGGGCCGTGGGGAACCCGAAGGCCGTCCGCGCCGTCGGCACCGCCTGCGCGACCAATCCCCTCCCGCTCGTGATCCCGTGCCACCGGGTGCTGCGCTCCGACGGGAGCCTCGGCGGCTACATCGGCGGCCTGGAGGCGAAGACGGCGCTCCTCTCCCTCGAGGCGGCCGCGTGAGCGGCACACTCTTCGGCGACGACCTGCTCGAGCGGCCCCGCCGCGAGCTCGCGCCGGGCGCCGTGCATGTGCCCGGGTGGCTCACCCTCGAGCAGCAGGCATGGATCACCGGGCAGTTCCGCCAGTGGTCTGCGGGACCGGTGCCACCTCGGGCCGCGGCCGTTCGGGGACACGAGATGTCCGTGAAGACCGTGTGTCTGGGCTGGCACTGGCAGCCCTACCGCTATTCCCGCGAGGCCACCGACGTCAACGGAGCCCGCGTGCTGCCGCTTCCCGGCTGGCTCGGGCGCGTGGGCCGGCTCGCCGTCGCCGAGGCCTACGGCCCCGGCGAGGCGGCCCAGCAGTACGCCCCCGACACAGCCCTGGTGAACTACTACGACGACGCAGCGCGAATGGGCATGCACCAGGACAAGGATGAGGTCTCCCGCGAGCCGGTCGTGTCCCTGTCCGTCGGGGACAGCTGCCTCTTCCGCTTCGGCAACTCCGAGTCACGGGGCCGGCCGCATGAGGACCTCGTGCTGGCCTCCGGCGACCTCTTCGTGTTCGGCGGTCCGGCGCGGCTCGCCTTCCACGGCGTCATGAAGACCTACCCGGGCACCGCGCCCTCCGGGTGTGGCCTCGAGGCCGGGCGCATCAACATCACCCTCCGCGTGACCGGACTGGACTGAAGGAGCACCCCATGGCCGAGGCAGCACTGATCACCGGCGAGGACGGCCTGTCCCGGCCTGTGTGGGCCAGCGCGGACGCGCTGATGCGCGAGTACTACGACACCGAGTGGGGCATGCCCGTCCGCGACGAGCAGGGCGTCTACGAGCGGATCTGCCTCGAGGGCTTCCAGGCCGGCCTCTCTTGGGCCACGATCCTGCGCAAGCGGCCCGCGTTCCGCGCGGCCTTCGCCGGCTTCGGCCCCGAGGCGGTCGCACGGTTCACGCCGGAGGACGTCGAGCGGCTCATGCTCGACGAGGGAATCGTCCGCAACCGGGCCAAGATCAACGCCGCCGTCACCAACGCCGCGGCCACGCTCGCACTGCGCGAGGAGGGCGGCCTGGCGGAGTTCGTGTGGTCGTTCCAGCCCGCCGAGACTCCGGCGCCCGCCTCCTTCGCCGAGATCCCGTCCACATCGCCGGAATCGATCGCGCTCTCGAAGGCGCTGCGCAAGAAGGGCTTCGCGTTCGTGGGCCCGACCACGATGTTCGCGCTCATGGAGGCCATCGGCATCATCGACACCCACCTCGTGGGCAGCCATCGCCGGGGCAGCTCGGGCGTGTGGGCGTAGCCCCCGGTGGTCGCGCACAGCGCGGGGTCCACAGTGCCTGAGCACGGCGGAACGGTGCCAGAGCCCCGCCCTCCGGAGGCCGCCGCTGCTCCCCTCCGGCTGGAGGCGCCGGGCGGCCTCGCTCCCGCCGCGATGCTCGCGGGCCTCGCCGCCCACACCGTGCCGGGCGCCGAGCGCACCGACCTCGCCGCGGGCACCCACGAGCGGCTCGTCCACACCGCCGGCGGACCCGTCGCCGTCTCGGTGCAGCTCGATGCCGACGGCGTGGACCTCGCCATCCGCGCGGCCCACGAGGTCGTCGCGTCCGTGGTCCCGGCGGTGCGGGCGTGGCTGGACCTCGCAACCGACCTGGGCCCCGTCCGCGCGGCGCTGCGGGCGGACCCCCTCCTCCGGCCCCTCGTGGAGGCCCGGCCCGCGCTGCGGGTCACCGGAACGACGGACGCCTTCCAGACGGCCGTGACGACCGTGCTGGGCCAGCAGGTCTCGCTCGCTGCGGGCCGCACGTTCGCGGGACGGCTCGTCGCCGCCTACGGCGAGCCCGGCCCCCACCGGCTGGCCCAGTTCCCCACCGCCGCCGCCCTCGCCGGGGTCCGGGCCGAGGACCTCCAGTCCGCCGTCGGCCTGACGTCCTCCCGCGCCCGCACGGTCCGCGCCCTCGCACAGGCCCTCGCAGACCGGAGCCACTCCCCCGGGGACACCGCCCTGCGGCTCACGCGTGAGGAACTCCTCGCGGTCCCCGGCGTGGGCCCCTGGACCGCGGACTACCTCGAGGTCCGCACAGGCAAACCGGATGCCTTTGCCCCCGGCGACCTCGTGCTGCGCCGCGCCCTCGGCGGCATCAGCGCGGCCGAGGCCGCCCGCCGCGCCGAGGCGTGGCGGCCGTTCCGGGCGTATGCACTCGTGCACCTGTGGACCGCCACGGCCTACACGCGCTGAGCACCCGGCGGCCGAGGCAGGGCACAGCGGAGACCGGGGCCGGTCCGGGCACATCGCCCCAGTTTGGACTCAGCGGCCCGACTCGGTAGAGTAGATGCCTGCTGGTGGTGTGTCCGAGCGGCCGAAGGTGCATCACTCGAAATGATGTTTGGGGCAACCCAACGGGGGTTCAAATCCCTCCACCACCGCCCAGCACGAAGGCCTCGCCTTCCCCGGAATGCCGGGGATCGCGAGGCCTTCGTCATTCCCTGCGCCGACCGCGCCCGGCAGGCGGCGGCCCGCTCGCCGGCTGTACCTGCTCGTTCCATGGCCCACGGCGTAGTATGCCGCCCACAGCGTTGAAACGAGAGGGAACCCATGGCCGCGAGATGGCTCGACGAGGCCAACGCCCACGTCCGCTCCGACCTCAGCCCCGTCAAGACCGCGGACCTCCCGCCCCGGAGCGAGTGAGGGCACGAGAGGTGTCCTTCGTCGAGCTGTCCCTCATCTGCATCGTCGCGCTCCTCGGTCCGGCGCTCGCGGCCAGGAGGTCCTGGCACCTGCCGCTCGTGCTCGGCGAGCTCATCGCCGGCGTCGTGGTCGGCAAGTCGCTGCTCGGCTGGGTCGACTCCGGCAACGAGACGCTGGTCTTCCTCGCCGACCTCGGCTTCGCCCTGATGATGTTCGTGGCGGGAACCCATGTGCCGGTGCGGGACCGGACCATCCGGGAGGCCGTCGGCAAGGGCGCCCTCCGGATGGCCGTGACATCGGCCGTCGCCGCCGGGCTCGGGATCGGGATCGCCCTCCTGATCGGCTCGGCCCATGCTCCCCTGTATGTGGTCCTCATGGCCTCGTCCTCCGCAGCGCTCGTGCTGCCGATCGTCGACTCGCTCAAACTCACCGGCCGCAGCGTCCTCGAGCTCACGGCCCAGGTCGCGCTCGCGGACGTGGCGGCGATCGTGGCGCTGCCGCTCGCCATCGACCCGGCCAATGCCGGGCCCAAGGCGATCGGGGCGTTGGCAGTGGCCGTCTGCGCCCTCGTGCTCTGGTGGGCGCTGCGGCACTTCGAAAGGGACGGCTCGCGGCAGCGTCTCCACAGCTTCTCCGAGGAGCGCAAGTTCGCCCTGGAGCTGCGCATCCAGCTCTCGATCCTGTTCGCCCTGGCAGGGCTGGCCGTGTTCACGCACGTGTCGGTCATGCTCTCGGGCTTCGCGTTCGGCCTCGCGGTCTCCGCCGTGGGCGAGCCTCGGAGGCTGGCGCGCCAGCTGTTCGCCCTCAACGACGGCTTCCTGGGCCCCGTGTTCTTCGTGTGGCTCGGCGCCTCGATCGACCTGCGCCAGCTCGGCGGCCACCCGCAGATGATCGTGCTCGGCCTGCTGCTCGGCGGCGGCGCGGTGGTCGCCCACGCCGTGGGCCGCATGACGGGCCTCCCCCTGCCGTTCGCGATCGGCTCGGCTGCCCAGCTCGGGGTCCCGGTCGCCGCCGCGACGATCGGACGCAGCCTCGGAGTCCTCGCGCCTGGCGAGGACTCCGCGCTCCTCCTCGGCGCGCTCCTCACCATCGGGAGCACGACGGCGGCAGCCTCCTGGGCTGCCCAGCGCGCCGCCGGGGCGCGACCGGCGCCGGGGCCGGCCGCCCCCGCCGACGGGGGCGCCCGACCGGCCCAGTAGGACCGCACCCCACGGCCGGGACGCGGCTCTGGACACCGTCCGCGTCCGAGCCCACACTGGCCGCATGCGAGCCAAGATCAGCACCCCGCACCGGCCGCACCACCATGAGAGGGCCCGGGCCGCGACGGTCCAGGACGCCGCCCGGGCCGGCGTCCGCACGCCAGAAGCCGGTGGCTCCGCCGCGGCCGCCCCCGCCCCGCCGCGGCCGCCCCTCACGGGGCCGGTCACCGGCGAAGAGCTCGAGCTGGCCCGCCGCAACCACTCCGCTCCGCTCGAGGCCCTCCGCTGGCCCCTGACCCCCCCCGGCCTGCACTACACCGTGGTCCACTTCGACATCCCCGACCTGCACCCTGAGGACTGGCGCCTGAGGATCCACGGGTCACTCGGGCACCCCCTCGACCTCACCCTCAGCGAGATCCGACGGCGCCCCCGCCGCACGGCGGCAGTCACCCTCGAGTGCGCCGGCAACGGACGGGGGCGCCTCGAGCCCCGCCCCCAGAGCATCCCGTGGGACACGGGCGCCGTGGGCACCGCGGAGTGGACCGGGACTCCCCTCGCCCCGCTCCTGGCCGAGGCCGGCATCGGCGCCGAGGCCGTCGACGTCGTCTTCACCGGCGCCGACCGCGGCGTCCAGGGCGGTCTCGAGCAGGACTACGCCCGCTCGCTGCGGGCGGACGAGGCAATGGCCCCAGAGGTGCTCCTCGCCTACGAGATGGGCGGCCAGCCCCTCCCGCCCCAGCACGGCTACCCGCTGCGGCTCCTCGTGCCGGGGTGGTATGGGATGGCGAGCGTGAAGTGGCTCACCTCGATCGAGGTGCTCGACCGGCCAGCGCACGTGTTCCAGAACGAGAGCACCTACCGCTACTCGCGGGACGCGGACGATCCGGGCGAGCCGGTGGGCCGCATGAGAGTGCGCTCGCTGATGGTCCCGCCCGGCATGCCCGACTTCTTCACGCGGCGCCGGACCCTCGGGGCCGGGCCCACGACGCTCCACGGCAGGGCCTGGTCGGGCGAGGGGCCGGTGGTGAGGGTCGAGGTCGCGATCGACGGGGCCTGGGCGGAGGCACAGGTGGAGCCGCCGGGCGCAGCGCACGCCTGGCAGGAGTTCATGCTGCCCTGGATCGCTGCTCCTGGCACCCACGCGCTCGCCAGCCGGGCCACCGACGCCGGCGGCAACGTCCAGCCCCTCGAGCAGGCCTGGACGTTCCAGGGAATGGGCAACAACGCCGTCCAGGAGACCGTGGTCGACGTCCGCGCCTGAGGCGGCCCCCTCCCACGGCCGCCCGCGGGGCCACGGGCTGCAGAACGCCGTGGCCGGACTGTGGCCGTGTCGTGCCTTGACGCCAGTGTGACGGGAGTGAATTGTGGGATTATGAACCGCGTCCAGCGCAGCCTTGCTCTCCTCTCACCGCTCGCCCTCGCAGCGGTGCTGGCCGGCTGCGGCACGGGGGGCGCCCAGTCGGCCGCGTCGCCCTCGTCCGCCTCGCCCAGCCCCGCGTCCTCGAGCGCGAGCGCCTCCTCCAGCGGGACCCCGACGGGATCCGACAGCGCGACGCCGGGCACGGGGAGCCCGGCCGCTTCCACCCCCGCTGCCGGCGGAGTGGCCCGGTGCGTCTCGAACCAGCTCCAGGGCAGCCTGCAGCCCGGCGCGGGCGGTGCCGCCGGGACCGTGTACCAGAAGATCGCCCTCAAGAACGTCTCCCAGTCGCCCTGCCTCCTCGAGGGCTTTGCCGGCGTCTCCCTGACAGACGGCCCCAACGGCGCCCCCATCGGCGCACCGGCCGACCGGGACACCACGGTGCCCGTCGTGCCGATCGTGCTCCAGCCGGGCCAGAGCGGCGCGGCGGACTTCGGGCTGCACCAGGCGCGGAACTACACGGGGTGCACGGCGGTGACCGCCGCGGGCTACCGGGTGTACCCGCCGGAGGACTACGGGTCGCTGTTCATTCCCGCCCAGGTCACGGCCTGCTCGAATGGCGACATCCATCTGCTGACGCTGCGCGCCTTCCAGCCTTCCTGATTTCCGCGCGGGGATATTCTGCGCATCCGGGCCGGGAAATTGCCTGAGGACAATTGTTCAGGGAATTCTCCGGCCTCGGCTTCTTCATGCGCAGCCCACGTGCGGCGCGAGAGGGACGGCCGGAGGCTCAGAGCACTCCGGCCGTCCGCGCCGGCACCCGTGGACTGCTCAACGCGGCGAAGCCGCGGAGCCGGGCTGCCGGCCGACCCCCTGGGGAGCCCGGCACTGGGCCGGGCCTCGCTCAGAGGGCGCCCTTGCGCCGCCGCGGCAGGAACTGCTCCGTGGCGGCCTTCGCCTTCTTGTCGGCCCGCTTTTCCTTGATGGACCGCCCCTGCTTGAGGTTCTTCGAATTTCGCGGCGACTTTCCCGACATTTCAGCTCCCTGATGTGTGAATTCGAAAACTGGAATACCTGTGCCCACGACCATACCGGAGAAATAAATAAAAGCCAGCCGTGCGCGGCGGCGGCAGCAGGGCCACGGACAGGAATGTCGTAGGCATGGAGGATGATGGTCGGGTGAGACAGGGTGTTCAGGAGGACCCGGCCGTGGCAGCCGGAGACGTGGCGGTGCTGGACCGCTTCGGCGCTGCCACCCGCGAGTGGTTCCTGGGCGCCTTCCGCCGCCCGACGCCCGCCCAGGCCGGTGCCTGGGAGGTCATCTCCTCCGGGCGGCACACGCTCGTCGTGGCGCCCACCGGCTCCGGCAAGACACTCGCGGCCTTCCTCTTCTCGCTCGACCGCCTCCTGGCGCACGACGGCGCCGCCCCGCCCGGGGCGTCCGGGGCGCCGCCCGTCCCGTCCCGGCCCGAGGAGGCGGCGCTTCCCGGTCTCGGCGCCGCGGACCTGGAGCCGGCTACCACGCCCGGAGCGGCGACCGCGCGCGGCGGGGGCCGGCGTCGTACGCCGAAGAACCACACGAAGGTCCTGTACATCTCCCCGCTCAAGGCCCTCGGGGTCGACGTCGAACGGAACCTGCGCGCGCCGCTGATCGGCATCTCCCAGACGGCCCGGCGCCTCGGCGTCGAGGTGCCCGAGGTGAGCGTGGGCGTGCGCAGCGGCGACACCTCGGCGTCGGACCGGCGCGCCCTGCTGTCGAACCCGCCGGACATCCTCATCACGACCCCCGAATCGCTGTACCTGATGCTGACCTCGCAGGCCCGCGAGACACTCTCCGAGGTCGAGACCGTGATCGTGGACGAGGTGCACGCGGTCGCCGGGACCAAGCGCGGCGCGCACCTTGCGGTGACCCTCGAGCGCCTCGACGCGATCCTGCCCAAGCCGGCGCAGCGCATCGGGCTCTCGGCGACCGTCGAGCCCAAGGAGCTCGTGGCCCAGTTCCTCGCCGGCCGGGCCCCCTGCGAGGTCGTGGCACCCCCGGCCGCGAAGACCTGGGAGCTCACGGTCACCGTCCCGGTCGAGGACATGAGCGACCTGCAGGGCGCCGCCGCAGCGCACGACGCCGGGCCCGCCTCGGGCCTGCAGCCGCAGGCCTCGATCTGGCCGCACGTCGAGGAGAAGATCGTCGACCTGATCCTCGCCAACAGGTCCACCATCGTGTTCTCCAACTCGCGCCGGCTCGCCGAGCGGCTCACGGGCCGGCTGAACGAGATCTACGCCGAGCGGATGCAGCCGAGCGTGTGGGACGAGCCCCTCGCGGACGGCCCCGGGACGGGACAGGAGCGCGGGCCCACCACCGCGGGGCAGGCCGCCGAGGCTGTCGCCGCGACGCTGTCCCGCCGCACCCCCGCGGAGATGATGGCGCAGGCGGGCCAGAGCGCCGGCGCGGACCCGGTGCTGGCCCGGGCCCACCACGGGTCGGTCTCGAAGGAGCAGCGCGCCCAGATCGAGGACGACCTCAAGACCGGGCGCCTGCGCTGCGTGGTGGCCACGAGCAGCCTCGAGCTCGGCATCGACATGGGGCTCGTGGACCTCGTCATCCAGGTCGAGTCCCCGCCTTCGGTCGCCTCCGGCCTCCAGCGCGTGGGCCGCGCCGGCCACCAGGTCGGCGAGGTCTCCCAGGGCGTCCTGTTCCCCAAGCACCGCGCGGACCTCGTGCACACCGCCATCACGGTCGAGCGCATGCTGGCGGGCCAGATCGAGGCCCTGCGCGTCCCGGCCAATCCGCTCGACATCCTCGCCCAGCAGACGGTGGCGGCCACGGCACTCGGGCCCGTCGACGTCGAGGAGTGGTTCGATGTCATCCGCCGCTCCGCCCCCTTCGCCACCCTCCCGCGCTCCGCCTTCGATGCGACGCTGGACCTCCTCTCCGGCAAGTACCCCTCCGACGAGTTCGCCGAACTCCGCCCCCGCATCGTCTGGGACCGCACGGAGGGGACCATCGAGGGCCGTCCCGGCGCCCAGCGGCTCGCGGTCACCTCCGGCGGCACCATCCCGGACCGGGGCCTCTTCGGCGTGTTCATCGTCGGCAGCGACGAGGAGGGCACCACGGCGTCCCAGGCCGCGCGCGGCGGCCGCCGCGTCGGCGAGCTCGACGAGGAGATGGTCTACGAGTCCCGGGTGGGGGACGTGTTCGCGCTCGGGGCCACGAGCTGGAAGATCGAGGACATCACCCACGACCGGGTGCTCGTCTCCCCCGCCTTCGGCCAGCCCGGCAAGCTCCCCTTCTGGAAGGGCGACGGCGCGGGCCGGCCGGTCGAGCTCGGACGCGCCCTCGGCGCCTTCCAGCGCGAGGTCTCGGGTGCCGACCGGGAGCACGCCCTCGCCCGCATCGAAGCCGCGGGGCTCGATGCCTTCGCCGCAGGCAACCTCCTGCAGTACCTCGACGAGCAGAAGCAGGCCACCAATCTGGTCCCGAACGACCGCACCCTCGTGGTCGAGCGGTTCCAGGACGAGCTCGGCGACTGGCGCGTGGTGCTGCACTCCCCCTTCGGGATGCCCGTCCACGCACCGTGGGCCCTCGCCGTGGGGCGCCGGCTGAGCGAGCGGTACGGCCTCGACGGCTCCGCGATGGCGGCCGACGACGGCATTGTCCTGCGGGTGCCCATGATGGAGGACGAGCCCCCCGGCGCCGAGCTGTTCGTGTTCGACCCCGACGAGCTCGAGGGGATCGTCACGGAGGAGGTCGGCGGGTCCGCCCTGTTCGCCGCGCGCTTCCGCGAGTGCGCCGCCCGCGCCCTCCTGCTCCCCCGGCCCAACCCCGGCAAACGCCAGCCCTTGTGGCAGCAGCGCCAGCGCGCCTCGCAGCTTCTCGACGTGGCCAAGAAGTACCCCCAGTTCCCGATCATCCTCGAGGCCGTGCGCGAGTGCCTCCAGGACGTCTACGACCTCCCTGCCCTCCGCGACGTGGCCTCGGCGGTGGAACGGCGCGAGCTCCAGCTCGTCGAGACCACCACCCAGCAGCCCTCGCCGTTCGCGCGGTCGCTGCTGTTCGGCTACGTCGCCCAGTTCCTGTACGAGGGCGACTCGCCGCTGGCCGAGCGGCGCGCGGCTGCACTCTCCCTCGACTCGACGCTCCTCAACGAGCTCCTCGGGCGCGCCGAGCTCAGCGAGCTGCTCGACCCCAAGGTGATCGAGCAGACCGAGCGCGAACTCCAGCGGCTGGCCGAGGACCGGAAGCTCAAGGGCCTCGAGGGCGCGGCAGACCTGCTCCGGTTGCTGGGGCCGCTATCGGTCGACGAGGTGGCCGCCCGCCTCCAGGTCTCCGAGACCGACGGGGGCCGCGCCCGCTACGCGGACGCCCGAAGCCACTCCCCGGCCACCGTCGATCTCTCCAGCCCTCCATTGCACGTCGCCGTCGTCGAGGCGGACCTGAAGGAGCTGGTGTCGGCGCGCCGGGCCCTGGTGGTGAGCGTCGGGGGCGCGGAGCGGTACGCCGCCGTCGAGGACGCCTCCCGGCTGCGGGACGCGCTCGGGGTGCCCCTGCCGGTGGGTATTCCGCTCGCGTTCATCGAGCCGGTCGCCGACCCGCTCGGCGACCTCGTGGGCCGGTACGCGCGAACGCACGCGCCGTTCACCGCGCCAGAGGCGGCGGCCAGGCTCGGGCTCGGCGTCGCCGTCGTGCACACCACCCTCAAGCGGCTCGCCGCGGACGGCCGCGTCATCGAGGGCTCCTTCCGCCCCCGCGCCGGCGACGCCACGGCGTCCCCTGCCGAGGAATGGTGCGATGCCGAGGTCCTGCGGAGGGTCCGCCGGCGCTCGCTCGCCGCGCTGCGGGCCGACGTCGAGCCGGTGGAGCAGGCCGCGTTCGCCCGCTTCCTCGCCGCCTGGCAGCACATCGGCGATGCCAAGGACAGCCGGGGCAGGCCGCGCCCGCGCGGCGGCCTCAAGGGGCTCGACGGCGTGCTCACGGCCGTGGACCAGCTCGCGGGCGTGCCGGTGCCGGCGAGCGCGTGGGAATCGCTCGTGCTGCCCTCGCGCGTCTCCGACTACGCGCCCGCGCTACTGGACGAGCTCATGGCCAGCGGGGAGGTTCTCTGGACGGGGGCCGGGCCCATCCCCGGCAACGACGGCTGGATCAGCCTGCACCTGGCGGAGTCTGCCGCGCTCACCTTGGCCCCGGACCCCGAGTTCGCGCCCGACGCCGCGCAGCAGCGCGTCCTCGACCTCCTCGCTGGCGGTGGGGGCTACTTCTTCCGCCAGGTGGCAGACGCCGCCCGCGACCCGGGAGGCGAGGGCGGCCAGGCGGGGCCGGTCCCGACCGACGAGGCCGTGCTCCAGTCGATCTGGGGCCTCGTGTGGGCAGGACGCCTCACGGGAGACACGTTCGGCCCCGTGCGGGCCATGCTCGACTCCGGCCACACCGCCCACCGCCAGCCCTCCAGGACGCCGCGCGTGCGCTCACTCGGCCACGCAGGCCTCCGCGGGGGCCGGATCGGCACCTCGCTCCGGGGCGTCAGCCGTCTCGGCGCCGCCGGGGCCCGCGGTTTCGACGCGCCCTCGGCCACGGCCCCTCCCATGGCCGCCGGGCGCTGGTCCGCCGTGCACTCGGTCCAGCTCGAGACGACGATCAAGACCCACGCGCTCGCGCAGCTGCTCATGGACCGCTACGGCGTCCTCACGCGCGGATCCGTCATGGCCGAGAACGTCCCCGGCGGCTTCGGGCTGCTCTACAAGGTCCTCTCGCGCCTCGAGGAGTCCGGGGTGTGCCGCCGGGGCTACTTCGTGGACCGGCTCGGCGCCGCGCAGTTCGCCGTCCCCGCCACCGTGGACCGGCTGCGGCAGTTCACGCGCGACGACGTTTCCGAGGACCCGGGCGCCGCCCCGCCGCTCGACGCGCTCGCCCTCGCCGCGACGGACCCGGCGAACCCCTACGGAGCCGCCCTCGCCTGGCCGGAGGTCCCCGGGGCGGCCACCGGCCACCGGCCCGGCCGCAAGGCCGGCGCGCTCGTCGTGACGGTCGACGGCGCGCTCGCCCTGTACGTCGAGCGCGGCGGGAAGACGCTGCTGGCCTTCACCGAGGACGACGCCGTGCTGGTGGCCGCCGCGGAGGCGCTCGTCGGCGTCGTGCGCGGCGGGGCGGTGGACAAGCTCGCCATGGAGAAGGTCAACGGCCACGACCTCCTCGGCACGCCGCTCGCGGGCGCGCTCACCGCCGCCGGGGCCTACTCGACCCCTCGCGGCGTGAGGATCAGAGCGTGAGGATCCAGCCTGGTGCCCGAGGGTGACAACGTCTACCAGGCCGCGCGCAGGATGGACGCGGCCCTCGCCGGCAAGCGCCTCGCCGCGAGCGACTTCCGCGTGCCCGCGTTCGCGACCCTGGACCTGTCCGGCTGGACCGTCCTCGAGGTCGTCTCCCGCGGCAAGCACCTCCTCCACCGCCTCGCCCCGCCCGGGCCCGACGGCGCCGCCGCAATGGCCCCCGAGGGCCGCCTCAGCATCCACTCCCACCTCTCGATGGAGGGCAGCTGGCAGGTCTATGGCCCCGGCGAGCGGTGGCGCAAGCCCGCGCACACGGCGCGCGCGGCCCTCACTGCGGAGGACGGCACGAGCGCCGTGGGCTTCTCCCTCGGGATGCTCGAGGTGATCGGGACCGCACAGGAGGGCGACGCCGTCGGCCACCTCGGCCCCGACCTGCTCGGCCCGGACTGGGACCCTGAGCGCGCCGAGGCGAACCTGCGCGCGCAGCCCGACCGCGCCATCGGCCTCGCGCTGCTCGACCAGCGCAACCTCGCCGGAGTCGGCAACATCTACCGGTGCGAGCTGTGCTTCCTGTCCCGCGTGCATCCGGACACCCCGGTCGGCGAGGTCCCGGACCTCGCGGGGATGGTCGCGACGGCCAAGCGGCTCCTCGAGGCGAACAAGGCGCGGTCCCGGAACACGGTGGGCGGATTCGGCCCGCGCAACGGCACCTGGGTGTACGGGCGCGCCGGGCAGCCGTGCCTGCGCTGCAGGACCCGGATCCGGCACAGCACGCTCGCCGAGCCGGTGCCGGGCACGGGGACGCGCCTCGGGGACAGCCGGGAGCGCGACATCTACTACTGCCCCAGCTGCCAGCCGCCGCGGCTGGACCAGCCCGGCCGGGGGCGCAGCTAGCGGCGGCCCGGGGCAACCCCGTGGCCCGGCGGACGCCGGAACTTCGGCCTGCCCGTGTGCACGAGGAACGGCGCCGCGCGCCGATGCACCCGGGCGCCGCCGTGGTGCAGCCCGAGGGCGACGCGGGCGGCCATGCGGGCCTGCGCGCGGGCGGGGGCCTCGCGGGCCAGGCGGGCGTCGGCGGCGCGGTAGTAGAAGTGCTTGGCGACCTCGACGAGGACCAGGTACAGGAGCACCATCCCCACGAGCGCGAGGAAGAAGTCCGCCGGGAGGGGGTGGAACCCGACGAGGGCCCCGGCGGGCGTGTACGGCAGCACCGCGCCGACCACCACGACGGCGAGCACGCTGGCCGTCAGCGCGACCGAGGCCCGGGAGCGCAGGAACGGGATGCGGCGCGTGCGGATCGCGAACACGATGAGGGTCTGGGTCGCGAGCGACTCCACGAACCAGCCGGCCCGGAATTCCTCGGGCGCGGCGTTGAAGACCCACAGCATGAGCCCGAACGTCGCGAAGTCGAACAGCGAGGAGATGGGCCCGAACACGACCATGAACCGCCGGATCGCCCCGATGTCCCAGTGGGCGGGCTTGCGCAGCTGTTCGCGGTCCACCCTGTCGGTCGGGATGGCGAGCTGGCTCGAGTCGTAGAGCAGATTGTTGAGCAGGATCTGGCCCGGGAGCATGGGCAGGAAGGTCAGGAACGCGCTCGCGGCCGCGGCCGAGAACATGTTGCCGAAGTTGCTGCTCGTGCCCATGAGCAGGTACTTGATCGTGTTGGCGAAGATCCGCCGGCCCCCGGTGACGCCGTCGGTCAGGACGCCGAGGTCCTTCTCGAGGAGCACGACGTCGGCCGCGTCCTTCGCGACATCCGTCGCCGAGTCGACGGAGATCCCCACGTCCGCCCTGTTGAGCGCGAGCGCGTCGTTGACGCCGTCGCCGAGGAAGCCGACGGAGTGGGTGCGCCGCAGGACCGTGACGATCCGGGCCTTCTGCTCGGGCGAGACCCGGGCGAACACGCGGGTTCCGGGCGCGGCCGCCGCGAGGGCGTCGTCGTCCATGGCCTCGACCTCGGTGCCGGTCAGCACCGAGCCCGGGCTCATCTTGAGCACCGAGGTGACATGCTCGGCGACGAGCGCGTTGTCGCCGGTGGCGATCTTGACGTCGACGCCGAGGCCTTCGAGCCGCGCGAGCGACTCGCGCGCGTCCGCCTTGGGCCGGTCGATGAAGCTGAGGTACCCGGCGAGCGCGAGCTTCCCGGGGCCGTCGTGCGCCGCCGGAGCCGCTCCGGAGGCCGGGCCGCTCGCGACGGCGACCACCCGCGCCCCGCGCCGGAACAGCCCCTCGAGCGCGGCGCGGTCAGCGTCGCTGACGCCCGCGCAGGCCTCGAGGACGGCCTCGGGGGCCCCCTTGAGGATGCGCACGGGCCCCTCGCCGCCCACGGCGGGGGCGACCACCGTCTCCATGGTCCGGCTCTCGTGGTCGAACGGCCGCAGCGAGAGCCGGCGGCGGTCCGCGAGGGCGGCGGGAAGGCCCTCGAAGGCCTCCCACAGCGCGGCGTCCACGGGGTTCTGTCCCGCCCCGGAGGCGCCGGGCACCGAGGGGTCGGCCTCGCAGCACAGCATGGCGAGCTCGGCGAGCCGCCGCTCGGCCTGGCCCGGGGCCGCGTCGGGCCCGGCCGCGTCGCCCGCACCCCGGGGGGCCGCGGGCACCGCTTCCTCGAAGCCGATCCGGCCCTCGGTGAGGGTCCCCGTCTTGTCGGTGATGAGGACGTCGAGGTTCCCCAGGTCCTCTATCGCGAGGAGCCGCTTGACGAGCACGCCGCGCTTGGCCAGCAGGCGGGAGCCGGCCGCGAGGGAGGTGCTCACGACGGCGGGCAGCAGCTGCGGCGTGATGCCCACGGCGATCGCAAGGGAGAACAGGACCGAGTCCAGGAACGGCCGCTGCAGGAGCAGGTTGATCACGAGGATGCCGGCGGTCAGCGCGACGCCGACCCACAGGAGCATGAGGGAGAACTCCTTGAGGCCCCGCTGGAAGGCCGTCTCGGGCAGGCCCTGGGCGAGGCCGGCGGCGATCCGGCCGAACTCCGTGCCGCGCCCGGTCGCCGTCACCACCGCGCGCGCCGAGCCGGCGTGGACCACCGTCCCCATGAGGACGCAGTCGGTCAGGTCCGCGAGGTCGGAGCCCGGGGGCACGGCCTCCGGGGACTTCTCGACAGGGGCCGACTCGCCGGTGAGGACGCCCTCGTCGGCCTCGAGCCCCACGGCCTCGAGGACGCGGGCATCCGCCGGGACGATGCCGCCGAGGCTGACCCTGATGACGTCCCCCGGGACGAGCTCGCGCACCGGCACCGTCCGCTCGGTCCCGCCGCGTACCGCGACCACCGTGTGCGAGATCCGGCTGTGGAGGTCCGCGGCGGTCTTCTCCGCCCGGAACTCGTTGACGAACCCGAGCAGCGCGCTGCCGAGCAGTATGGCGACGATGATGCTCGCGTTGAGGCGGTCCCCTGTGGCGAAGGACATCGCGGCGGCCGCGACGAGCAGCGCCTGCAGTGGGCTCGCGAACTGGCGCACGAGCACGTGGAACCAGCTCACCCGGCGCGCCTCGAGCACGTTGGCGCCCTGCGCGAGCCGGCGGGCGGCCTCGGCCTCGTCGAGCCCGCGGGCGGACGTGCCGAGGACCGCGAGGACCCCCTCGATGGGCATGGCCGCGGCCTCGGCGACGGCCAGCTGGACCCGCTCGGAGACGGTCTCGACGCTCACGGGGCCATGCTACGCCGGGCGCAGGGGCCCGGGCGCCGCGCCGGATCAGGGCTGCTCGATCCGGGCTGCCGGATCAGGCGTACAGGGCCCTGAGGTACTCGCCCCACGCGTCGGCATGCTCCTGGGCACGGGCCGACCGTGCGGCGTCGTCGGCCGTGTCCAGCGAGAAGTCGTGGACGGTCAGGCCCAGCCGCTGGCCGAAGGCCTCCCGACCGAACACGCGGACCATCGCGTCCTCGGTCCGCAGGCCGAGGAAGGGGCCGGTGGCGTAGTCCACGGTGGCCTCGACGGGCCCGAGGCCCGGGAGGTCGAGGTCCTTCTTCTCCCCCGCCATCACGTCGGTCAGGGCGAGCGCGGCGACGAACCGCTCGAGGGCGTCGGGCGCCGTGGCGCCGTCCGGGCTCTGGACGTCCACGAAGGAGACGGCGCGGCCGTCGAAGTGCTCGAGGTACTCGCCGAGGGTGTGGAGATAGAAGAGGGTGTGCTGGGCTGCGCCGTCGTACTGCTGCTCCCAGTTGTCCGTGAGGATGCCGGAGTGCACGTAGTGCAGGTTCGTCCCCTCCGGCCCGGGGGTGAGGAGGTGCTCGAGCTGGTTGTACCAGCCGTCGGGGCCCTCCATGCGGGAGACGAGGTGGCGGGGATAGTCCTCGACCGTGTGGACCGCCGGCCATTGGTCGGTGGGGAACATCCACGCGGCGGTACCGTCGGTGACGGCCTCCCAGATCCGCTCGGGGGCTGCGTGGAGGACTACGTCGTGGACGATCTCGAACGGGTGCTGCTCGGTCATGGCTGGACCTCCTGGTCTGGTGCGGGGCCGGTGGCGGCGTCCGGCTTGAGGGCGGGGTGGAGCACGACCACGAGCCGGTGCCGCCGCCCGCCGGTCGCCGAGGGGTCGTGGTACTTCGCGGCGAGCCTGGCCACCTCGGCGCCCAGCTCGGTCGCGAACGCCGCCCGCGAGGCCGCGGACGCGAAGGTGATCTCGCCGTCGGCCGCAAAGGTGGCCAGCTGCCGTCCCGCCGCGACCGCGCCGGCGAGCAGGCGCCCCACCTCGCGCACGGTGCGCGCGGCGAGGGCGAGGAGCCAGTAGGCGCTGAAGCGGTCCCGGAGGTGTTCGGGATCGGGCTCGACGACCGCGAGCGCGGCCGGGGAGATGATGTAGGACGCCGCGGTGGCCTGCAGGACGCGCTCCATGACGTTGCCCTTGCGCCGCTCCTCCAGGAGCGCGACGAGCCCGTGGTCCTCGAGGGCGCGGAGGTGGTAGTTGACCTTCTGGCGGGGCAGCCCCACCTTCGCGGCTAACGCCGCCGCGGACGACGGCGCGGCCAGCTGCCGCAGGAGCCGGGCCCTGAGCGGGTCCAGACTCGCGGCGGCCGCGGCGGGGTCCTCGATGACCATGACGTCCTGCATGCGTCCATGGTCCTACCGACAATATTTCTTGTCAAGGATGAAAAGGATGTCCAACACTTCCGCCGTAAGGCCCTAGCAAGGCCGCCGCCCCGCGGACAGAATGGACGCGACAGTCGCCTGCGACATTTCAGGGAAGGACCGCCGCCGTGCCGCACGAAACGCCCACCCCGGCCCCGGGGGACGAGTGCCTGCGCGTCTTCATCCTCGACGACCACGAGCTCGTGCGCCGGGGGCTCCAGGAGCTCCTCGAGGGCGAGGGGTTCGAGGTGGTCGGGACGTCGGGGACCGCGGCCGAGGCCACGCGCCGCATCCCTGCGCTCAAGCCGGACGTCTCAGTACTGGACGTGCGGCTGCCGGACGGGACCGGGATCGAGGTGTGCCGCGACGTCCATTCGGTGGACCCGTCCCTCGCGTGCGTCATGCTCACGAGCTACGACGACGACCAGTCCCTCCGGGGTGCGATCCTCGCCGGCGCGAGCGGCTACGTCCTCAAGGAGATCCGCGGGACCGACCTCGTGACCGCGCTGCGCCGCGCGGCCCACGGCGCCTCCCTCTTCGACCCGGTGGTGAAGGCCAAGGCGCTCGAGGGGCTCAAGCCCCAGGAAGAGGAGCTCGATCCGCGCCTGGAGCTCCTCAGCCCGCAGGAGCGCCGGGTCCTGGCGCTCATCGGCGAGGGCATGACCAACCGGGAGATCGGCGAGAAGCTGTTCCTGGCGGAGAAGACCGTCAAGAACTACGTCTCCTCCCTCCTGGCCAAGCTCGGCTTCGAGCGGCGGACCCAGGCCGCGCTGTTCGTGGCCCGCAACGCGCCCCACTTCTACTGAGCCGCGCCTTCCACTGAGCCGAGTTCGCGGGTTCCTCAGCCGATGACGGTGATGGGGACGGTCCAGCACAGCCGCGTGCCGCCGTCCTCCGCCGGACCGAGCTCGAAGCGGCCCCCGAGGGCCTCGGCGCACTCGGCCACATTCTTCAGCCCGCTGCGCCTCGTCGTGGCCCCGAGCCCATGCCCGTCGTCGGCCACGACGAGCTCGAACTCGCCGTCGGCCACCGTCGCCGTGACCCACAGTGAGTCCGCCTGGGCGTGCCGGACCACGTTGGAGACCCCCTCGGTGAGCACGGCCAGCGCCTGGTCGGCCACCGCCGGCGGGACCGCCGTGTCGATCGGCCCGAGCAGCTCCACCCGCGGCGTGGTGGGCAGCTCCCCGGTCACCTCCTGGACCACCCGGACGAGGCGGGCGCTCAGGCTGTCCCCCGACTTGGCGTCGTTGAGCGAGTAGATCGTGTTGCGCAGCGCGGCGATCGTCTCGTCCAGCTCGCCGGTGATCGAGTCGATCTTCTCCGCAGCGCGCACGCCGTCCGGGCCCGGGGTGCAGAACCGCCGCAGCCCCTGCAGGCTCAGGCCCGCCGCGAAGAGCCGCTGGATCACCACGTCGTGGAGATCGCGGGCGATCCGATCGCGATCGGTGAAGACGAGCAGCTCCTCGCGCTGCCGGTGCTGCCGCGCCACCTGCAGCGCGAGCGAGGCGTAGGAGCAGAACACGGGCGCCATCTCGATGTCCACCTGGTCGAAGGCCGGCTCCCCCTCCACCCGCCCGATCAGCACGGCGCCCGCGTCCTGCCCCGGCTGCCCGCAGGGCACCACGAGGGCGTACCGCACCGGCGTGTCGGGGCCGAACACCTCGGGGCCCGTGAGCTCGAGCGTCTCGCCTGTCATCGAGACCCTGGCCGCGAGCGCGATCGCCCCGGCCCGTGCCGTCTCGTCGAAGCACTCCTTGCGGGTGCCCGCGACGGCCCGCCACTCGTGCCCCATCCCGGTGGCCCGGGCGCGCGCAATGGCCACCACCTGCGCCCCGGCGATGGCCACGGTCTGCTCGGCGATGAAGCTGCTGCCCCCGGCGAGGTCCTCGAGGCCGAACAGCTTCCCCGCCACGTCCATGCTCGCCTCGCGCCAGCGCTGCCGCCGGCCGATGTCCGCAAAGAGCCTCGCGTTCTCGATCGCGACGCCGGCCGCGGCGGCGAGCGCCACCACGAGGTCCTCGTCCTCGGCGTTGAAGTCCTCGCCGTCGGCCTTCTCGGTCAGGTAGAGGTTCCCGAACACCTCGTCGCGGACCCGGATCGGGACGCCGAGGAAGGTCCTCATCGGCGGGTGGTTGGGCGGGAACCCGTAGGAGTCGGCGTGGGTGCCGAGATCGTGGAGCCGCAGAGGGCGCGGATCGTGGATGAGCAGCCCGAGGACGCCGTGGCCGGTGGGCCGCGTCCCGATCCGCTGCACGGTCTCCTCGTCCATCCCGACGGTGAGGAAGTGGCTCACTGCGGTTCCCCCAGGACCGAGGACCCCGAGGGCCGCGTACTTGGCCCCGACGAGCTCCCGCGCGGACGTGACCACGCGGTCCAGGACGGCTTCGAGGGTGAGGTCCTCGGCGATGGAGACGACCGCCGCCAGCAGGCCGCGCATCCGTTCCTGGGTCTCGAGCAGCTCGTGGGCCCGTGAGACGAACTGTTGGAGCAGGTCCTCGATCCGGCTCGCAGCGCTTCCAGGCAAGATCGATGCATCATCCATGGAAAGCTTCCACCGCCCCTCCCCCGTCATCAGTATGCACACGAGGGGTCCCCTCCACCACCCTTGTGGCCGCGCATGATTCGAGGCCTCGGGACCAAAGACTCTCGCGCTCCCAGGGGACGCTTCGGCACAATCTCTGAGGAGCGGCATCGTCCGTCCCGCACCGTGACCGATGACCAGGAGAGCCCATGTCACACGCCCGTCAGGCCCTCGTCGTGCATCCGGCCGCGCCGGACATGACCGAGGCGCAGCGAACGGCCCTCAGCGAATGCATCGACGCGGCGCTCGCCTGCACCCAGGCCTGCACGACCGGTGCGGACAGCTGCCTCGAGGAGCCCGGGGTCGCCCATCTGACGCGCGTTATCCGGGCCCAGCTGAACTGCGCGGCGATCTGCTCCGCGTCCGCGCAGATCCTCTCCCGCTTCGGCTCGGACTTCGGGCCCACGCCCGCGTCCGTCCTGCGTGCTCTCGACGACGTGAGCGCGCTGTGCGAGGACGTGTGCCGCGTGTATGCGGGCGCCTACCCGCACTGCCGGGTCACCGCCGACTCCTGCACCCGCGTCCGCGCAGCCGCCGCGGCCATGCTCGCGCTGGACTGAGCCAGCATGAGCGCCCCCGCCCGCCCGGGCACCGAGCTCGTGGTGGCGTTCGACGACGTCGGCATCGCCGACGTCCCGCGGGTGGGCGGGAAGAACGCCTCGCTCGGCGAGCTCACCCGGCACCTCGCCTCGGTGGGCGTGGCCGTTCCCGAGGGCTTCGCCACCACCGCGGACGCCTATCGCCTCTACCTTGACGACGCCGGCATCCGTCCCGCGATGGCCTCTCTGCTGACCGCATTCCGCGCGGGGCAGTCTGGCCTCAGAGCGACCGGCGCAGCCATCCGGGAACTCGTCCTCGCTGCGCCGATCCCCGAGGCGCTCACGACGGCGGTCGCCGCCGCCTACCGCGACCTCGCCGGCCGCGTGGGCCAGGAGCGGCCCGCCGTGGCAGTGCGCAGCAGTGCGACAGCGGAGGACCTGCCCGAGGCCAGCTTCGCGGGCCAGCAGGAGACCTTCCTCAACGTCTCCGGCGAGGACGAGCTGCTCGCCGCCTGCCGGCGGTGCTACGCCTCGCTGTTCACGGACCGCGCGATCACGTACCGCGAGCTGCACGGGATCGACCATCTGGACGTGGCGCTCTCGATCGGGGTGCAGCGCATGGTCCGTTCCGACCTTGCTGGCTCGGGCGTGATGTTCTCCCTCGACACGGAGTCCGGGTTCCCGCGCGTGGTGGAGATCAGCGCGGCGTGGGGGCTGGGCGAGACGGTGGTGCAGGGCACCGTGAACCCGGACTCGTACGAGGTGTTCTCCCCGCTCCTGGCTGATCCGGGCCTGCGGCCGATCATCGGGCGCACCGCGGGCGCCAAGGAGCACAAGCTCGTCTTCGCCCCCGGCGGCTCGGGGACGGTCCTGCTCGAGACCTCGGAGGCGGAGCGCGCCGCGTTCGTGCTCGACGACGCCGAGGTCCTCACGCTCGCGCGCTGGGCAACCGCCGTGGCCGAGCACTACGGCCGGCCGATGGACATGGAGTGGGCCAAGGACGGCCAGACGGGCGAGCTCTTCATGGTCCAGGCCAGGCCGGAGACGGTGCAGGCCAAGCGCAGCGCAGGCGCGCTGACGGTCCACCGGCTCGAGGGGACGGGACCGGTTCTGGCCCGGGGTGCCGCGATCGGGGAGGCCATCGCCGCGGGCGAGGCGTGCGTCATCGCCGACCCCTCCCAGATCGCCAGCTTCCGCGACGGCGCCGTGCTCGTGACGACCATGACCGACCCCGACTGGGTGCCCGTGATGAAACGGGCCTCCGGCATCGTCACCGACCACGGCGGCCCCACGAGCCACGCGGCGATCGTGAGCCGGGAGCTCGGTGTCCCGGCCGTGGTGGGCACGGTCAGCGGCACCTCGGCCATCGCCGACGGCGCGCCGGTCACGCTCTCGTGCGCCCAGGGCGCCGAGGGGCTCGTGCTGGGCGGCAGGATCCCGTTCACGGTGGAAGAGGCCGACGTCGGCGCCCTCCCCGCGACCCGCACGCACGTCATGGTGAACCTCGCCGACCCGTCCGCCGCGTTCCGCTGGTGGCGGCTCCCCGCGGCGGGCGTGGGGCTCGCACGGATGGAGTTCATCATCTCGGGCCTCATCCGCGTCCACCCGATGGCGCTCGTGCACCCCGAGAAGGTCGCCGATGCCGCGGACCAGGAGGAGATCGCGGCGCTCACCCGCGGGTACCGGGACCCGACCGAGTACTTCGTGGACCGTCTCGCGACAGGCATCGCGAAGATCGCGGCGCCGTTCCATCCCGGCCCGGCGATCGTGCGGCTGAGCGACTTCAAGACCAACGAGTACGCGAACCTGCTCGGCGGGGCCGCCTTCGAGGAGGCCGAGGAGAACCCGATGCTCGGCTTCCGCGGCGCCTCCCGCTACCACGACGAGCGCTACCGGGAAGGGTTCGCGCTCGAGTGCCGCGCCCTGAAGAAGGCGCGCGAGGAGCTCGGGTTCGCCAACGTCGTGGTCATGGTCCCGTTCTGCCGGACCCCGGCGGAGGCCGACGCCGTCCTCGCCGCCATGGCGGAGCACGGGCTGGCGAGGGGCGAGAACGGTCTCAAGGTCTACATGATGTGCGAGATCCCCTCCAACGTGGTCCTCGCCGAGAAGTTCGCGGCCCGCTTCGACGGCTTCTCGATCGGCTCCAACGACCTCACGCAGCTCGTCCTCGGCGTAGACCGGGACTCGGCGCGCCTGGCCGCGCAGTTCGACGAGCGGGACGAGGCGGTCACGACGATGATCGCCGAGGCCATCCGCAAGGCGCACGCCGCGGGCATCCCCATCGGGATCTGCGGCCAGGGGCCCAGCAACCACCCGGACTTCGCCGAGTTCCTCGTGGGCGAGGGGATCGATTCGATCTCTCTCAATCCGGACAGCGTGCTGCGCACCGTGCCGATCATCGCAGCGGCCGAGGCCCGCCTCCGGCGGCACGAGTAGACACCGCCCATCACACTCCGGGCTGTGGAGCCAGGGTCATGGGGGCCTTGGGTCCGCCGCCTGGTCAGCGCAGGGACATGACCCCTCAACGCAGGGAGGTGACCCCGCATCACACAGGATGTCCCTGTGCGGTGCGGGGCCACCTCTTCCGGGCGGCAGTCCCAGCTGCTTGAGGCCGCTGCCCGGACGCCAGGCCTCAGCCGCGCGTGACCTGGACCTTGGATGACGGCGGCGCGGGGGGCGTCGTGGGAACCGGCACCCGGACCTCGAGCACGCCGTCCTTGTAGGAAGCCGTGACCGACTCGGCCGTCGCGCCCTCCGGCAGCGGCAGCGTCCGGGAGAACGAGCCGTAGCGGAACTCGCTGCGGTAGGAGCCCTTCGACTTCTCCTCGGACTTCTCCTCGCGGTGCGCGCTGATGTGGAGGGCGCCGTCGGAGACGCTCACGTCGACGTCCTTCTCGGGGTCGATGCCGGGGAGCTCGGCCCGGACCACGAGGGAATCGCCGTCGCGCACCTCCTCGACCTTGATGGCCGCGCCCTGGCCCGCGTCGCCCTCGAAGAGCCTCTCGATGAGCTCGAAGGGCGTGCGACGCGAGTCGAACCATCGGGTCAGTTCAGTCATCTCTGCTCACCTTCCTCCCTCGGCGGGGCTCCTGGCGGTCCCGCCGGAACCAGCCTGCCGCGCAGCCGCCCGGGGAGGAAGGGCCGATGGTCCCCCCTGGGCTAGCCGGTGTTGCGCAGGCCCGCGGCGACGCCGTTGATGGTGATGAGCAGTGCCCGCTGCAGCTTCTCCGCGGTCCCCGGCCCCTCGACGTCGTGCTCCCCCTCCGCGCCCGAGCGGAGCCGGCGCAGCAGCTCGACCTGCAGGTAGCTGATCGGGTCGAGGTACTGGTCCCGGATCTCGAGCGTCCGCTTGAGCGTCGGGGAGGCATCGAGCAGCTCCGACTCGCCGGTGAGCCGGCGCACCTCGGCCACCGTCAGCTCGAACTCGGCGCGGATGGCGTCGAAGAACCGGTGCAGCCCGGGCGGAACGAGGGTCGAGACGTAGTGCGAGGCAATCTCCAGGTCCGTCTTGGCCAGAGTCATCTCGACGTTGGAGATGACCGAGGCGAAGATGGGCCAGCGCGCGAACATCTCGCGCAGCTCGCGGTCCTTGCCCGCCTCCCGCGCCGCCCGCAGCCCGGACCCGACGCCGAACCAGCCGGGGACGATCTGCCGCGACTGGGTCCAGCCGAAGACCCAGGTGATCGCCCGCATCCCCTCCAGCCCGGGGAGCCCGTCGGAGGCCGGCTCGGCCTCGGGCCGCCGCGCCGGGCGGGACCCGATGTTGAGCCGGCCGATCAGCTCCACCGGCGTCGACGCGAGGAAGTAGGCCGGCAGGTCCGGGTCGTCGATGAGGGTCCGGTACCGCGCGAACGCCGCATCCGAGACGAGGTCCATGAGGGCGCTGAAGCGCTCGCGGTCGCGCAGTGCGGTGTGGGGGTCCCGGTGCAGCGCCGTGGCCCGCATGACGGCGGCGAGCGAGAGCTCGAGGTTCTCCCGCGCCAGGCCGGGCAGCGAGTACTTGTCCGAGATGACCTCGCCCTGCTCGGTGAACTTGATCTCGCCCTCGAGGACACCGTTCGGCTGGGCCATGATGGCCTCGTACGTGGGGCCGCCGCCGCGGCCCACCGAGCCGCCGCGGCCGTGGAACAGCCGCAGCCGCACCCCGTGGCGGGCGGCGACGTCGCGCAGGTTCCGCTGGGCCTTATGGATCTCCCACTGGCTCGTGAACACACCGGATTCCATGTTGGAGTCCGAGTACCCGAGCATGACCTCCTGCACGTCCCCGCGCAGCCGCACGAGCTCGCGGTACGCCGGCTCCGACAGCAGCCCGTCCACGATCTCCGCCGCATGCCGCAGCTCCTCGAGCGACTCGAGCAGCGGCGCGAACCCGATGTGCGAGTACGGCTCGTCCCCGAACAGCCGGACGAGCCCGGCCTCGCGGGCCAGCAGCGCGGCCGCCAGGACGTCGTCGGGCCCGCGGGTCACGGACACGATGTACGTCTCGATGACGTCGGGGCCGAGGAGCCGCCGGGCCTGGCGGATCACCCGCATCGTCTCGTAGATCCTGCCCGCGTGCCCTGGGAGGACCACCGGGTGGCCGGAGAGGGGACGCCGCGAGCCGAGCTCGCGGGCCAGGACGCGCTGGCGCTCGGCGCGCGGCAGCTCGAGGAACGGCCTCGGCAGCTCGCCGAGCGGGTCGAGCAGGAGCCCCACGGCCTCGTGGTGGTAGTCGGCGTGCTCGCGGATGTCCAGCGTCGCGAGGTGCAGTCCGAACGAGGCGAGGACGCGGCGGGCGGTGCCCAGCACGCCGTCGGCCGCCAGCGGCGAGTGCAAGCGGAGGGACCGCTCGACGACGTCGAGGTCCGCCGCGAGCTGGGCGGCGTTGATGTAGTCGCGGCCGGCCTCGTGGGCTGCACCGGAGGCCACGCGGCGGCCGGTGTTGAGCAGCTTGGCCTTGATGCAGGTCAGCTTGAGCCGATACGGCTCGTGGGCGTTGAGCTCCAGGACGCGCGGGTCGAGCGCCGGGAGCCGGTCCAGGTCGTGGCGGATCGACTCCTCGAGCTCGGGCACCACCGGCGTGAGGTCGGTCGAGTTCGACAGGGAGCTGATGAGCTCGTCCATGACCCCCACGGCGATCCGCACCGCGGTCTGGTTCTGCAGCCCCAGGATCTCGCGGGTCACCTCCGGGGTGACGTTCGGGTTGCCGTCCCGGTCCCCGCCGATCCAGGAGCCGAACCGCAGCGGCACGCGCCCCGGCTGGAGCGTGACCCCGTGTTCGGCGAGGAGGTCGGTGAGCTGGTCGAGGACCTCCGGCAGCGCCGCGGTGAGGATCTCGCCCAGGTAGTAGACCGCGTTGCGGGCCTCGTCGAGCGGGGCCGGGCTCACGAGGCGGACCTCGTCGGTCTGCCACATCTGGTCGATGATCTCCGCCAGGCGCCGGTCCTGCCGCCGCCTGAGCGCCGAGCCCTCGGCGGCGGGCACCTCGAGGATGCGGTCGATCGCCCGGAGCTTGTCCAGGACCGAGCGGCGCGTGGCCTCGGTGGGGTGGGCCGTGAAGACCGGGCGGACGTCAAGGGAGTCCACCGCCTGCTGGAGGGCCTCCGGGCCGGCCTGCTCGGCGATGTCCCGGACGGCGGCGGCCAGCCACCCGGCGTCGTCCGGCCTCTCCCCCAGCTCCCGCACCCGGTGCAGCTGCTCTGCGGCGTTGGCCAGGTGGAAGTAGAACGCGAAGGCCCGCACGAGCTCGGTCGCCTGCTCGAGCGGCAGGGAGGCGAGCAGCTCGCGGACCTGCGCGGCGACGTCGGCCGCGTTCCACGGGCCGAGCGCCCCCGCCCCGCCGCGCGCGGCCTCCTTCGACTCCTTGGTCAGCAGCCGCACCTCCTCGACCAGGCGCAGGAGCCCCTGGCCGTGCTGGCGCACGAGGGACTCGCCGAGCAGAGTCGAGACGCGCCGGACGTCGGCGCGCAGCTCCGCGGCGGGGGCGGCGTCCTCCGGCGGCGTGGCGGCGGGATCTGGGGCGTCGAAAGACGCGGGCATGGCACTCCAGAGGCTAGGTTTCCAGCGCGAGGATACCCTTGATAGGTGATGAAATCCCCCTTGCCCGTACGCGACGGCGTCAACGCGACCCGCCTGCGCCTGCCGGCCGAGGGACCGTGGGACACCGCGCTGGACTACATGCTGCACCGCTGGGGGCACATCGACCCGGAGGGGATCCTGGCCAGGTTCGACGGCGGCGAGATCGTCGGGATGGACGGCTCGCCCTTGGACCGGGCCACCCCGCTCGAGGAGCACACGTTCATCTGGTACTACCGCACGCTGCCGCCGGAGGAGAGGCTTCCGGTGGAGATCACCGTGCTGCACCGCGACGAGCACGTCCTCGTCGCGGACAAGCCGCACTTCCTCCCCACCACCCCGGGCGGCGCCTACATCCAGGAGTCCGCGCTGGTGCGGCTGCGCAACGCCCTGGACCTGCCCGACCTCATCCCCATGCACCGACTGGACCGCATGACGGCCGGGGTGCTGCTGTTCTCCGTGAACCCGGCCACCCGCGGGAAGTACCAGGTCCTCTTCGAGCGGCGGGCCGTGCAGAAGGAGTACGAGTGCGTCTCCGCGCTGGCCCCCGCCGGGGCCGGGGCCCACGACGCCGGGTGGGCGGCCGAGCGGTTCGCGGCACCCGTCGTCGTGCGCAACCGCATGGAGAAGCGGCGCGACTACCTCCTCGCCTCGGTGGCGGAGGGCGAGCCGAACGCCGAGACCCGCGTGAACCTGGAGCGCGTGGGCGGGCCGGCGGACGCGCCGCGCGCGCTGTTCCGGCTCGAGCCGCACACCGGCAAGACCCACCAGCTGCGCGTCCACATGGCCGGGCTCGGGGCCGGGATCCTGCACGATCCGTTCTACCCGGTGCTGCTGGACCAGGCCCCGGACGACTACGCGCGCCCCCTCCAGCTCCTCGCGCGGGGGATCCGATTCCGCGACCCGCTGACCAGACGGGAGACCGAGTTCCGCAGCCGGCTCTCCCTGCAGGAGTCCCCCGCCTGATCCCACCGCCTGGCCCGCAGCCTCGCCCGTGGAGGCGCACACTGGTGGCATGCAGATCGAGATCGTCGAAGGGGACATCACCACGCGTCGGGTCGACGCGATCGTGAACGCCGCGAACTCCTCGCTGCTCGGCGGAGGGGGCGTGGACGGCGCGATCCACCGGGCCGCGGGCCCCGAGCTCCTCGAGGCCTGCCGCGACCTCCGCCAGACCCGCCTCCCCGGCGGCCTGCAGGTGGGCGACGCCGTGGCGACCCCGGCGTTCCGGCTGCCGGCCTCCTGGGTGATCCACACCGTGGGGCCCAACTGGAACGCGGGCCAGCGGGATCGGGCCCTGCTCGCCTCGTGCTTCGCCCAGAGCCTGGCGGTGGCCCGGAGGCTCGGCGCGGCGTCCATCGCGTTCCCCGCGATCTCGGCGGGGATCTACGGGTGGGACCGGGACGTGGTGGCGACGACGGCGATCGAGACGGTCCGGGCCGCGGACCCCGGGACGGTGGAGCGCGTCGAATTCGTGCTGTTCGGGGCGACGACCGCCGCGGCCTTCGCCGCCGCGCTGCACCGGGCGGGCTGAGACGGCCGCTCGGGACCTGCGGCGTGCGGAACTGCACCACTCACGGCCGGATCCGCCCCAAAAACCGTCGGTTTGGCCCTGAACGATGCAGTTCCTGCCCGGCTACACCGGGATCCAGGCCCCGCGCCGGCGCCGGAGCACCTGGAGCCTGCCCGTCGTCGCCACATCCTCCACCGCGTCCTGCAGGACCAGGGCGGCCCGGCGGGCGGCGGCGACCTCCGCGTCGTCGTTCTCGGCCTCGACGAGGAACCGCAGCGTGATCTGCGGGACCCCGCGGACCACGTCGATCTGGTGGGCCTCGACGTGGTGGAGGGAGCCGAGGGCCTCACGGGCGGCATCCATGACCCGCTCCGGCGGCTGGCCTGGGCGCAGGCCCGTGATCTGGAGGACGGCACGGTAGCTGGGCATGGGGCCACCGTACCGAAGCCCCGAGGGGTGTGCGCGGCGGGAGGTGTGCGGAACACTGGACGCGTGAGGTCCCGCATGTTCCCCGGCCACCGGCGAGCGGCGGGGGCGCGCCCGGCGTCGGCGCCGCGGTGAGCCCCTGGACTGCGCTGCTCACGGGCCTCGTGCCGGTCGTGGCCGCGGATGTGTTCTTCCCCCTCATCCCCGCCGAGGTGGCGGTCGCGACGGCCGGCTCGCTCGCCGCGGAGGGCCACGTGGACTTCACCGCCGTGGTGGTCCTCTCGGCGCTCGGCTCCTGGGTGGGCGACGTGGCGATGTACCTCCTCTTCAGGCACAGCCTGAGCCCGTTCGTGGACCGGTGGCGCTGGGGCCGGCGGCTGCATGCGGGCACCCACGAGGCCCTGGACCAGCTGGGCCGCCTCGGCGCCCTCGTGGCGATCGTCGGCACCCGGTTCCTCCCGGGCGGCCGGCTCGCCTCGTCGGCAGCGGCCGGGATGTCGCAGATCCCCTCCCGCGGGTTCCTCGTGGGGGACGCTCTCGGCGGCCTCCTCTGGTCGGTGTGGATGGCGGGCATCGGGTTCGTGGCGAACACGGCGACGGACCTGCCGTTCTGGGCCTCCGCCCTCGTCAGCGCGGGCGCGAGCTTCCTCCTGGCCTCCGCCCTCGCGGCCATCCTCGCGCGGCGCCGGCGACGGCGCGGAGCGGCCGGCGCGGCGGTCAGCCGAACAGGTCGGCGGCCTTCATGAGCGTGGTCGCGACCCCGTAGAGGAGCGGCAGGCCCACGAGGATCCAGCCGAGGGCAAGGCGTGCGGTCTTCATGTCAGCTCTCCTTCGCTGCGCCCGCGGTGGCGGGCTCGGGCTCGTGGAATGTCGTGTCGACGGGCTTGATGAGCAGGTTCGCCACGAACCCGACCACGAGCAGGCCCACCATGATCAGCAGCGCAGGCTGGTAGGCCGCCGCGGTGAGCTTGCCTGGCGTGCCCTGCGCGTCGAGGACCCCGTTGACGACCAGCGGGCCCACCACGCCGGCTGCGGACCACGCCGTGAGGAGCCGGCCGTGGATGGCGCCCACCTCGAGGGTCCCGAAGAGGTCCCGCAGGTACGCGGGCGCCGTGGAGAAGCCGCCGCCGTAGAACGAGATGATGACGAACGCGAAGAGCACGAACAGGGCCGTGGAGGTGTGCCCGGCGAAGGCCAGCAGGACGTACAGGACCGCCCCGACGCCGAGGTAGCCCATGTACATGCGCTTGCGGCCGATCTTGTCCGAGGTCGCCGACCAGGCGAAGCGGCCGGCCATGTTGCCGATCGAGAGCAGCCCCACGAACCCGCCGGCCACCGACGCCGCCACGAGGGACTTGCCGCCGGGCTGCCGGAAGAAGTCCTGGATCATCGGCGCGGCCTGCTCGAGGATCCCGATCCCGGCCGTGACGTTGCAGAACAGTGCGACCCACAGCAGCCAGAACTGCGGGGTCCGGATGGCCCTCGCAGCCCGAACCTGGCCGGTGGTGATGAGGGCGTGGGAGCGGACCGAGGCGGGGTCGAAGCCCGCCGGCGACCACCGGGGCGGCGGGACCTTGATGGTGAAGGCGCCGAAGAGCATGTAGGCGAAGTAGACCACGGCGAGGGTGAGGAAGAGCTTGCCCACGGCGTCGCCGCTCGCCACGGCGCCGGGCGCCGCGGACGCCGGGTCGTAGGCGTTCAGGAGCGCGGTGGAGAGCGGGCTGGCGATGAGCGCGCCGCCGCCGAATCCCATGATCGCCAGGCCTGTTGCGAGGCCCGGGCGGTCCGGGAACCACTTGATGAGGGTGGACACGGGCGAGATGTAGCCGATCCCGAGCCCGACCCCTCCGATCGCCCCGTACCCGAGGTACACGAGCCACAGCTGTCGGGTGAAGATCCCGGCGGCCCCCACGAGGAAGCCGCCGGCCCAGAACACGGCCGCCACGACCATGGCCTTGCGGGGCCCGTTGCGGTCCACCCAGGTGCCCATGACCGCCGCGGAGAGGCCGAGCATCACGATCGCGACCGAGAAGATCACGCCGATCTCCGTCAGGCCCACCCCGAAGTGCTTCACGAGCGCTGTCTTGTACACGCTCGTGGCGTACGCCTGGCCGATGCACAGGTGCACCGCGAGCGCCGCGGGAGGGATGAGCCACCGGTTGAATCCTGGTCGGGCAACGCTGTGCTCGCGGTCGAGCCACGCCATCGGGTCCTCCTGTCCGCGGCCGGGCCGAGCCCCGACCGTTCCCCGCACGCGCTATTCCTCCGCGAGTGGCTTTCGTCACTTTTGCGCCGAACGGTACCTTCCGTGCGCTGAACGGCGCCCCGCGCCGCGGCGTCGGGCGTCGATATCCTTGAACGGTGACCCTGACCGATTCCCTGCTCGGCTTCGCCGCGATCGCCGCCCTCATCACCGTCATCCCCGGGACGGACACGGCGCTCGTGCTGCGCTACACGCTCAGCCAGGGCCGTCGGCACGCGTATACCGCCGCCTTGGGCATGATCACGGGCGCGTTCGTGTGGGGCGCGGCGGCGGCCACGGGCGTCTCGGCGCTGCTCGCGGTCTCGGAGGTCGCGTACGACGTGCTGCGGATCGCCGGGGCGGCGTACATGGTCTGGCTCGGCATCGGCCTGTGGCGGGCCTCGCTCACCCGGCGCGACGGCGACCTGCCGCCGGGCGCACTGCCGCACCACAGCCTCGAGCCTCTGCGGAAGGCGTGGGCGAAGGGGCTCGTCTCCAACCTGCTCAACCCCAAGTACGGCATGTTCTGCGTCGCTGTCATCCCCCAGTTCCTCGTCCCCGGGGTCCCGCCGGTGGCGATGGGCCTGCTGCTCTCGGTCGTGGCGAACGCCGAGGCGCTCGTGTGGTTCCTCGCGATCGTCGCGGCGGCGCAGTTCTTCGGGCGCTGGCTCAACGGGGCCACGTTCCGGAAGTGGATCGACCGGGTGACCGGGACGGTGCTGGGCGCGTTCGGGGTCATGGCGGTCCTGGAGCTGCGCCGCGCCTGAGCGGGAATACGCGGCCGCCCCGTGGCATTGTCGAGGGCATGACTGACTCCCCCGCCGACGCCCAGCTGGCCCGCTGGCAGCGCTTCCGCGACAGCCGCAACCGCGCCCTCGCTGCGGAGCACGGCTGGCTCACCCTCACCTCGTTCCAGTGGCTCGAGCCGACGCCGTCCCCCGTCGAGGTGGTGCCCGGGCTGTGGTCCGTCGCCACCGAGGGCGGGCGCACGACGGCGGTGCTCACCGCCCGCGCCGGCGAGGGCCTGGTCTTCGCGGACTCGGGCGACCCTGTGGACGGCACGTACACCGCGGAGCTCGCGGACGAGGAGTCGCTCGACTGGGTGGTGTACGGGACGGTCCTGGTCGAGCTGGCCGTGCGCGGGAACAGGTACGCGATCCGCACGCGGGACTCCGCATCCCCGACCCTGACGGGCTTCACCGGGGTGCCCGTCTTCGACTACGCGCCCGAGTGGGTCGTCGACGCGCGCTGGGAGCCGTACCCCGAGCCGCGCGATGTGCCGATCTCCACGGCGAACCCGCTCGTGGACGGAGTGCACCGCTCCGCCGGCGAGGTGGTGTTCCGCCGGCACGGCCACGAGTACCGCCTCCAGGCCGAACAGGGCAGGCTCGGCGAGCTGACCATCACGTTCCACGACGAGACCAACGGCCGGACCACCGACGACTGGCGCAAGGTCGAGGCGCCCCGGCCCCGCCCCGACGGGTCCGTGGTGCTCGACTTCAACCGGGCGATCAACTATCCGAGCGCGTTCACCGCCTACGGCACCTGCCCCATGCCGGTGCGCGGGAACTCGCTCGACCTCGCCGTCGAGGCCGGGGAGAAGACGCCCGACGCCGCCTGAGCCACGGGGCGCGGCGGTCAGGCGATGGCCGAGACCCCCGTGATGTCCCGGCCCGCGATGAGGGCGTTGACCTCATAGGTGCCCTCGTACGTGAAGATGGCCTCAGCGTCGGCGAAGACCTTGGCCATCGCGTAGTCGGCGAGGATGCCGTTGCCGCCCAGGATGCCGCGCCCGAGCGCCACGGTCTCGCGCATCCGGGCGGTCGCCCATGCCTTGGCGAGTGCCACGCGGGCCATGGTGGCCCGGCCCTCGGTCTGGAGCGCGGATAGCTCGGCGAGCATCGCCATCGACGCGGTCGCGTTGCCGAGCATCGTCACGAGCTGGCCCTGGACCATCTGGAACCTTGCGAGCGGGCGCCCGAACTGCTCCCGCTCGAGCGCGTACGCGCGGGCCACGTCGAACGCCGCGAGCTGCTGCCCCACGGCCTGCCAGGCGACGAGCAGGCGCGAGCCGAGGAGCATGGTGCGGGCGTCGTCGAATGAGGAGACCCGCGCGAAGCGGTCGGCCTCGGGCACCCGCACGCCCTCGAAGACGAGGTCGGCGTTCTGCACGGTCCGCAGGGCGGTCTTGTGCTCTATCCGGGTGCGGGTCAGCCCCGGTGCGGTGCCGGGCACGATGAAGGCCCGCACGGCCCCCGCCGAGGCGCCCCCGGCCTCGCGGGCCCAGACGAGGAGGTGGTCGGCGAAGGTGCCGTTGCCGATCCAGCGCTTCGCTCCGTCGAGAACCCAGGAGTTCCCGTCGCGGCGGGCCGAGAGCGTCAGGCCGCCGGCGACGTCGGACCCGTGCCCCGGCTCGGTCAGCGCGAACGCCCCCGTGGTGCGCAGCGAGACGGCGTCGTCGAGGTAGCGGGCGCGCTGCTCAGCCGTCCCGAACTCGTACAGGCCCTCGACGAAGAGGTCGTGGTGGACCATGAAGAAGGTCGCCATCGAGGTATCGGCCCGGGTCAGCTCGGCGATGACCAGCCCCGTGAACAGCCGCGAGTGGCCGTGGCGGTGCGGGGTGGAGAGCCCCAGTGCGGCGAGCCGGGGCAGGACGTGGTGCGGGAACTCCTCGCGCTCCCACCAGCCCACGGCATGCGGGGCGATCTCGGCGACGAGGAACTCGCGCAGCTCGGCGAGCTTGGCCCGCTCGCGGGGCTCGAGGCGCCGCTCGAGGTCGTAGTAGTCCGCGCCGGGAAGTTCCGCGGCACGCGGGCCGCCGGCGGCGAGGGCTGTCACTTGGGGGCCATCCGGATGGCCCCGTCGAGGCGGATGGTCTCCCCGTTGAGCATCGCGTTGTCCACGATGTGCGCCACGAGGTTGGCATACTCCGCGGGCCGGCCGAGGCGGGCCGGGTGCGGGACCTGGGCGCCGAGCGAGTCCTGCGCCTCGCGGGACAGCCCGGCCATCATGGGCGTCTCGAAGATGCCCGGCGCGATGGTGACGACCCGGATGAGCGAGCGGGCGAGCTCCCGGGCGATCGGGAGGGTCATCGCGTGGACTCCGCCCTTGGACGCGGAGTAGGCGGGCTGTCCGATCTGCCCGTCGAACGCGGCGACGGAGGCCGTGTTGACGATGATGCCGCGCTCCGGGCCGCCGAGATCGGTCGAGACGGGCTCCGTCGCGGCGATCGCCTCGGCCGCGAGCCGGATCACGTTGAAGGTGCCGAGGAGGTTCACGCGGATCACCCGCTCGAACTGCTCCAGCGGCAGCACGCCCTCGCGGCCGAGGACCTTCCCAGGGGTCGCGACGCCCGCGCAGTTGACCACGACGCGCAGCGGGGCGAGCTCGCCCGCGCGCACGACGGCGGCCCGCACCTGGGCCTCGTCCGTCACGTCCGCGGGGGCGAAGGCGGCCCGGTCCCCGAGTTCATCGGCGAGGGCCTCGCCGGCGCTGCCGGGCAGGTCGACGAGCAGCACCGCCGCCCCGTCTGCGTGCAGCCGCCGGGCCGTCGCGGCGCCCAGTCCGGATGCCCCTCCCGTGATGAGCGCTGCCGTCCCCTGAAGCTCCATGGCCCCTCCCAGTTAATGGTCACTAACCGGAAGTATCGTAGCGCACGGCTGTGAGCCCGGTCACGGCGCGGCCGCGCCGCTAGGGTGGGCGCATGGACCCGACCACCTGGGCGGAGCGCGCCCACGCCGCTGCGGACAGCGTCAACTCCGGCTTCGGCCACCGCCTCCTGGGCGCGGTCCCCGGAACCTGGATCGCCTCGGTGGCCAGGCCCGCCCAGCGGGTCCGGACCCCGTGGGCCCCGTGGCACTACTGGTGGCAGGCCCACTATCTCGACTGCCTCGTGGACGCGGCGCAGCGCCAGCTGACGGCGGCCACCGGGCCGGCGTCGGCACCGCGGGAGCTCACCCTCGCGTGGGACCTCCTGGCCGGCATCCGCGTCCGCAACGGCTTCCGGTACCGGAACTGGTTCTACGACGACATGGCCTGGCTCGCGCTCGCCGCGGACCGGCTCGGCCGCCTGCAGGGCCGGTCCGGCGCGGCGGGCGGCGTCCCCGCTGCGAGCGGGGCTGCCGTGCGGGAGCTCGGCCGGGAGCTCGTCTCGGCGGACACCGACGACCTCGGCGGCGGGCTCTTCTGGAACACGCGCCGGCGGTACAAGAACACCGCCTCCACGGGCCCGGGCGCCCTGTTCTTCGCCCGCACGGGCGACCCCGCCCGCGCCCAGCGTCTCGTCGACTGGCTCAACGAGGGGCTCCTCGACCCCGAGCAGGGCCTGTACCTCGACGGCCTCAACCTGACCCCGGACGGGGCGGCCGAGCTCGTCCGGGACGTCTGGACCTACAACCAGGGCCCGATCCTCGGCGCACTGCTCGCGCTGGGCGGCGCGGACAACCTCGCCCGGGCGGCGGCCCTGACGCACGCCGTGGCCGAGCGGCTCACGGTCGAGGCGGCGCACGACGGCGGCCACCGCCGCGCGCTGCGGGCGGACGGCGGCGGGGACGGCGGCCTGTTCATGGGGATCCTCGCGCGCTACCTCGCTGACGCGGCGCGCGACCCGCGCCTTCCGCTCGCGGCGCGGAGCACCGCGGGGCGGCTGGTCACGGCCACCGCCGAGGCGCTGTGGGCGGGGGCCGAGCTGCGCACGGAGCCCGGGAGTGGCCGGCGGGGCGGCACCTGGTGGACCTTCCCGCAGAGGCCGGGCGAGGCGGCGTCGGACGCGTATCCCCCCGGACGCCGGGTCGAGCTGTCCACCCAGCTGCAGGCCTGGATGGTCTGCGAGGCGGCGCATCGGCTCACCGAGGGGATTAGCGAAGCCCAAGGTTGCGTAATTGACGTGAGATGCGTCACATTATGGGAAGAATGGGCGGCATCTTAGGTGTGGCTAACCTACAGTCGATCGTGACGTCACCCGACGACGCCAGCCGGCGGCGCCGTCGCCCACCATCCCTGTGACCCCACGAAAGGGAAGCTTTCGATGAAGCTCCGACCCCGCGCCCTCGCTGGCATCGCCCTGGTCGCCGCCACCTCGCTCGGCCTCGCCGCCTGCGGATCCTCGGCTCCCGGCACCGCCTCCGGCGACAAGGGCACCATCACGGTCTACAACGCCCAGCACGAGTCCCTCACGAAGGAGTGGATCGACGAGTTCACGGCGGAGACCGGCATCAAGGTCAACTACCGCCAGGGCGACGACACCGAGATGTCGAACCAGATCATCCAGGAGGGCCCCGCCTCCCCCGCGGACGTCTTCCTCACCGAGAACTCCCCCGCCATGACCCAGGTCGAGAACGCGGGCCTCTTCGCCGACATCGACCCGGCCACCGCCGCCCAGGTGCCCGCCGAGTACCGCCCGTCCACCAACAAGTGGGTCGGCATCGCCGCGCGCTCCACCGTGTTCGCCTACAACAAGTCGAAGGTGTCCCAGGACAAGCTGCCCAAGTCCCTCATGGACCTCGAGGGCCCCCAGTGGAAGGGCCGCTGGGCCGCCTCGCCCTCCGGCGCCGACTTCCAGGCGATCGTCTCCGCGATGCTGCAGCTCAAGGGCGAGGACGCCACCAAGGCCTGGCTCCAGGCGCTCAAGGACGGCGCCAAGTCCTACAAGGGCAACTCGACGGCCATGAAGGCCGTCAACAGCGGCGAGGTGGACGGCGCGGTCATCTACCACTACTACTGGTTCGGCGACCAGGCCAAGACGGGCGAGAACTCCAACAACGTGGGCCTCGAGTACTTCAAGAACCAGGACCCCGGCGCCTTCGTCTCCATCTCGGGCGGCGGCGTGCTCAAGTCCTCGAAGAACCAGGCCGCCGCGCAGGAGTTCCTGAAGTTCATCACCGGCAAGAAGGGCCAGGAGGTCCTGCAGAAGGGCTCCTCCTACGAATACGCCGTGGGCTCCGGCGTCCCGTCCAATGCCAAGCTCGTCCCGCTCGAGCAGCTCCAGGCGCCCAAGATCGACCCGGCCAAGCTCAACTCGCAGAAGGTGAACGAGCTCATGACCGCAACAGGACTCCTCTAGACCGTGGAATCCGCCCCAGCCGCCGCCCTCGCCGTCACCGGGCTCCCGGTGCCGAGCGGGGCGACCCCGGAGGCGGGCGAGGGCAAGCGCCCCCGCCCGCCCTTCGGCGTCGTCCTGGCCGCCTGCCTCGTCGCCGCCGCGTCGCTGATCCCGCTCGGGTTCGTGGCGTTCATGACCGTCAGCACCGGCTGGGACACCGCGGCGGCGCTCATCTTCCGCGAGCGCACCCTCGAGCTGCTCGGCAACACGCTCCTGCTCGCGCTCATCACGGTGCCCCTGTGCATCGTGCTCGGGGTGGGCGGGGCGTGGCTCGTGGAGCGGACCGCGCTGCGGGCGCACCGGGTCTGGGCGGTGGTCCTGGCGGCGCCGCTGGCCATCCCGGCGTTCGTGAACTCGTACGCCTGGGTGTCCGCGGTGCCGCGGCTCGAAGGGGTGTTCTCCGGGGTCCTCATCGCCACGCTCTCGTACTACCCGCTCGTGTACATCCCTGTGGCCGCCACGCTCTCCCGGATGGACCCGGCGATCGAGCAGTCCGCCGCATCCCTGGGGCTGGGCGCGTGGCGGACGTTCTTCCGCGTGGTGCTGCCCCAGCTGCGGATCGCGGTGTCCGGAGGGGCGCTGCTCGTGGCGCTGCACCTGCTCGCCGAGTACGGCGCCTTCGCGATGATCCGCTTCGACACGTTCACGACGGCGATCATGGAGCAGTACCGCTCGACCTTCAACGGCGCCGCGGGCAACATGCTCGCCTCCGTCCTGGTGACGGTCTGCCTCGTGTTCCTCGTGGCCGAGGCGCGGGTGCGCGGCAACGCCCGGTACGCGCGCATCGGCTCCGGCGCCCAGGCCACCCCGACCCGCCTCGGGCTCGGGAGGTGGCAGCTGCCCGCGCAGCTGGCGCTCCTGGGGGTCGCCGTCCTCGCCGTGGGGGTGCCGCTGTGGATGACCGTGACCTGGGCCGCCCAGGGCGGGGCGGACATCTGGCAGACGGCGGACCTGGCCGGGGCGCTCGGCTCGAGCCTGTGGCTCGGGCTGCTCGGCGCCATCGTGACCACCGTGGTGGCCTTCCCCCTCGCGTTCCTCGCCGTGCGGTTCCCGGGATGGCTCTCCCGCGGGCTCGAGCTGTCCAACTACGTGACGAGCTCGATGCCCGGGATCGTCCTCGCGCTCGCGTTCGTGACGGTCGCGCTGCGCGTCATCCCGGGCGTCTACCAGACCACGGGCCTGCTCGTGGCCGCCTACGTGCTGCTCTTCCTCCCGCGCGCGCTCGTGAACCTGCGGGCGGGCCTCGCCCAGGCCCCCAAGGAGCTCGAGGAGGCCGCCCAGGCCCTCGGGAAGCCTCCGCTGTTCGCGTTCGCGCGCGTCACGCTGCGGCTCGTGGCCCCAGCCGCCGCGGGCGGCGCCGCGCTCGTGTTCCTCGCCGTGGTCAACGAGCTCACGGCCACCCTGCTCCTCTCCCCGCTGGGCACCAGGACGCTCGCCACCGAGTTCTGGGCCCTGACGAGCGAGATCGACTACGTCAGGGCGGCCCCGTACGCGCTCGTGATGATCGCGCTCTCCGCCCCCATGACGTACCTGTTGTTCCAGCAGTCCAAGAAAGCAGCCGGACAGTGACCGAACAGACCCCCACGCCCGCCGCGGCGGCCCGCTTCCCCAGCCCGCGGGTGGCCCCGCAGATCGCCCAGACCGCGGACCACCACCTCGACATCGAGGAGGTGACGAAGGACTTCGGGCGCCAGCAGGTGCTCAAGGGCATCAACCTCTCCGTGGCCCGGGGCGGGACCACCGCCATCGTGGGCCCGAGCGGCTCGGGCAAGACCACCCTCCTGCGGCTCATCGCCGGGTTCGAGGCGCCCGACACCGGCCGGATCCTCATGGACGGCAAGGAGGTCGCCGGAAGCACGTGGGTGCCCGCCCACCGGCGCAACATCGGCTACGTCGCCCAGGACGGGGCCCTGTTCCCGCATCTGTCCGTCGGGCAGAACGTCGCGTTCGGGCTGGACCGGGAGAAGTTCCGCGGCCGCAGGGCGGTCCAGGAGCGGGTCGAGGAGCTGCTGGACATGGTGGCCCTCGACCCCGCGTACGCCAAGCGCCGCCCCCACCAGCTCTCCGGCGGCCAGCAGCAGCGGATCGCCCTTGCCCGGGCCATGGCGTGCGAGCCCGAGGTCATGCTCCTGGACGAGCCGTTCTCCGCGCTCGACGCCGGCCTCCGGGTCGCCACCCGCAGGGCGATCGGCAAGGTTCTGCACCACGCCGGCGTCACCACAATCCTCGTCACCCATGACCAGGCCGAGGCCCTCTCCTTCGCGGACCAGGTCGCCGTGATGCGCGGCGGCCGGCTCGCCCAGATCGGCAACCCGTTCGTGGTCTACACCCGGCCCGCGGACCGCGCCACGGCCGAGTTCCTCGGCGACGCGGTGATCCTCGACGCCTGGCTCGAGGGTTCGCTGGCCATGTGCTCCCTCGGAGCGATCCCCGTCCGCCGCCCGCCCGCGCAGGGCCGCGTGCAGATCATGCTGCGCCCCGAGCAGATCCGCATCGCCGCGGACTCGCGCATCCACGGCACCGTGCTCGACTGGGACTACTTCGGCCCCGAGTCCTCGGTGCGCATCAAGCTGCGCGAGCGCCCCGCGGACCCGCGCATCCCCGGCGGTGGCGAGGTCATCACCATCCGCCACTGGAACGCCGCCATGGCCCGGGCCGGCATGGACCTCGCGCTCAAAGTCATCGGCGAGGGCGTGGCCTTCCCCCTCGACTGACCCGCCCCCGACTGACCGGCCCCTCGCCCCCTCACCGTTTCGGGTACGCATCTCGTCGCCCTTCTCCGGTTCCGGGTACGCATCTCGCCGCCCTTCCGGCCTTCCGGGTACGACGGCGAGCGCCCGCCTCCCGCGGGCGGCCCACCCGAGGCGAGCGGGCGGCGTCGTGCGCCGGGTTACGCTGAAGGCATGGCCGACGACGTCACCGCCCCCGCGACCCGCTGGGTCCGCAGCTCCGCCCTCACCCGGTACCGCCTCGCCCCCAATCCGGGGCCGATGAGCCTCGACGGGACGAACTCGTACGTGATCGCGGCGCCGGACTCCGAGTCGGTGGTGGTCGTGGACCCGGGCCCCCTCGACCCCGAGCATCTGGCCGAGCTGGCCGGCGCCGGGCGGGTCGAGCTCGTGGTGCTCACGCACCACCACCCGGACCACACCGAGGCCGCCGGGGAGTTCCACCGCATGACCGGCGCCCCGGTGCGGGCCAAGGACGCCGCACTGTGTCGCGGTGCGGGACCGCTCGAGGACGGCGAGCGCCTCGAGGCCGGTGGGGTGCGGATCGAGGTCCTCGCCACCCCGGGCCACACGGCCGACTCGATCTGCCTGTCGCTCCCCAACGACGGCGAGCACGGCGCGGTGCTCACGGGCGACACGATCCTGGGCCGCGGCACCACGGTGATCATGTTCCCCGACGGGCGGCTCGGCGACTACCTCGCGACCCTGCGCCGGCTCGAGGCCCTGGGCCCCGCCACGGTGCTGCCCGCCCACGGTCCGGTGCTCCCCGACCTCGCCGGCATAGCGCGCGCCTACCTCGCCCACCGTGAGGAGCGCCTCGACCAGGTGCGCGCCGCGCTCGCGGAGCTGGGCGGAGGCGCCACGGTGGCGCAGGTGACCGACGCCGTATACGCGGACGTCGACGCGAGCGTACGCCGGGCCGCCGAGAACTCGGTGGCCGCCCAGCTGGACTACCTGCACGGATAGACGTGCGGGACCGGCCGCTCAGAACAGGCTGAACTCCGAGAACTCGCCGGTGGCCGGGCCGATGCTGGCCCGGACCTCGTCCACCCGACCGGGCGCCTCGTCGGAGCGCAGCCAGTCGAGCATCGCCTGGACGCCGTCCCGCGCACCCTCGGCGACAACCTCGACGGTCCCGTCCGGGAGGTTGCCGGCCGAGCCCACGAGGCCCAGCCGCTCGGCCTGCCCGAGGGTCCGGAAGCGGAATCCCACCCCCTGCACCATGCCGGAGACCGTGGCGCTGAGCCGGGCCTCGGGCGGCTCAGGCGTCCCCGCGGTGCCGGAGGTGCTGTGCGGGCCGCGGCGCCGGAAGATCGACATGCCTCAAGTGTCCGCCGGCGCCCGGGAGGCCGCCACCGCGGCGTTCCCCCGGCCTCCCTCCGGCGTCCTCAGGGCGTCCACCCACAGCACCGCCGCGAGCACGATTGCCCCGATCGAGAAGGACGCGGCGACGTCCGTGAGCCAGTGGCGGCCCAGGTAGAGGTCGCTCGCAGCGACGGCGAGGACGAGGACGCCCGCGCCCAGGGCTGCGAGGGGCAGCCCGCGGGTGCTCGAGCGGCGCGAGTAGACCAGATAGAGGCCCACGAACAGCAGGGTGGCGGCGCCGGCCGTATGCGCTGACGGGAACGCGGGCCCCTCGTTGCCTCCGACGGCCTCGAACCACGCCGGCGGTCGGGACCTGCCCACCCAGTACCGGGCCCCCATGACGAGGAGGAAGTCGGCGAGCGAGGCGCCCGCCAGGAGGGCGGGCCGCCACAGTTCGCGGCGCCACACTGCCCAGACGGCGGCGACCACGGCCGACGCCGCCAGCACGGCCGCCGGTCCGGTCGCGGCGCTGAGCGCGTGCGCCGCCGCGGTCGCGGGACCGCTGCGGTGGGCCGCGAGCCCGTCCAGCACCGGCCAGTCGAGGTCCGCGAGGCTCCAGTTCCCCGCCACGGACTCGAGCAGCCAGCCGAACGCGATGAGGCCCGCCGCCGCCAGCGCGGCGGCCAGGGCGCGCCGGGCGGAAGCGGTGACCTTGAGCATTCTCCCAGTCTCGCGCGGACGCGTGGGAGATGACCGGGAAGAAGCTCGGCCCCGGCTGGGAGTCGGCGGGCGGCGTCCCGTCCGCTCCCGCCCGGCGCTGTCCCGCCCGGCGCTGTGCCGCCCTGTCCCGCCCGGCGGCTCCGGCGGTAGCGTGGCTCGCATGAGCGCTCCCCTCCAGCCCTCCCTGCACCGCCAGCACGTCGCCGTCGCCGCCCCGACCCAGCTGTGGCTCAGCGCCGAGGGCCGCCTCGCCCCGGACCCGGCCGGCCTGACGGGCATCTTCCACGCCGACACCCGGTTCCTGGACCACGCGGCCGTCACCGTCAACGGCACCGAGCCGCAGCCAGTGGGCGTCTCCGCCGCCGGCGCACGCGTCACCGTGGACGGCCTCGCCAGGAACATCGCCGGGCCAACCCTCGATCCCGCCGTCCGGGTGGTCCAGACCTGGACCGTGGAGCCCGGGACCGTGCGGCACACGATCGAGCTCAGCACGTCCCTGCCCGAGCTCGACTGCACGCTCGCGGTCCACCTCGGCGCGGACTTCGCCCCGATGGCCGCCGTGCGCGTGGGGCATCCCGGGGATCCGGTGGAACCCGCGCACGACGCCGGGCGGCTGGCCTGGGAGCGCGGCGGCCGGCGCGCCGTGGCCGCCCCCGGCACCGAGGGGGCAAGCGTGTCCACCTCGATCGACCGCGACTCCGACGACACGGACGGGTTCCCCTCGGGCCACCCCGCCCTCGTGTGGTCTGCGGTGCTGGGCCGCGGGAAGCCGTTCCGCGCGTCGTGGAGCGTCGCGCTCGAGGACGCGGACGCCGTCGTGCGTGCGGCGCCGGGCGGCGCGGAGGAGGACGGGGCGGAGAGCCGGCCGGGCGCCGTCGGCCGCCTGCTGGCCACCTCCCTGCAGCAGCTCGCGGGCCTCCGGCTCGCCACGACGCGGCTTCCCGACGCGCCCTTCCTCGCCGCCGGGGCGCCCTGGTACTTCACCCTGTTCGGGCGGGACTCGCTGTGGTCGGCCCGGCTCCTGCTCCCCCGCGACACCGCCCTCGCGTCCGGGACCCTGCGCGCGCTCGCGGCGTACCAGGGCTCCGAGCGGGTCCCGGAGTCCGCGGAGGAACCGGGCAAGATCCCGCACGAGATCCGGGCCAGCGAGCTCGTGGTGGACCATGGACCCGGCGGGGACCAACTCCGGCTGCCCCCGGTCTACTACGGGACCGTCGATGCGACCGCCCTGTGGCTGTGCCTGGCCGGAGAACTGTCCCGGACCGGGCGCGCCCCGGACGCCGTGCGCGCGCTGCTGCCGGCCGCGCGGCGCGCAGCAGACTGGCTCCTCGCCTCCGCCACTGGGCCAGGCGGGTTCCTCGCGTACCGCGACGAGACCGGGCACGGGCTGAGCAACCAGGGCTGGAAGGACTCGGCGGACGCGATGCAGTTCCGCGACGGCCGCCGCGCGGAGGGGCCGATCGCCCTGGCCGAGGTGCAGGGGTACGCGCACCAGGCCGCGCTCGAGGCCGCCGCCCTCTTCGAGGAGCTGCGCGGGCCGGGCGGCGGCGAGGGCCTGCGCGCCCAGGCGGCGGCGCTGCGGGAGTTCGCGGCCGGGATCCGTGCACGGTTCCGGGAGTCGTTCTGGGTGGAGGACGGCGCCGGGAGGTTCCCGGCGATGGCGCTCGACGGCGGCGGCACCCCCCTCGACGTGCCCGGGTCCAACATGGGCCACCTGCTCGGCACGGGGCTGCTGGACGCGGACGAGGCGCGCCTCGTGGTGGACCGGCTCCTCGGGGACGAGCTGTTCAGCGGCTACGGCATCCGGACCCTTTCGACGGCCGCGGCGGGATACTGGCCGCTGAGCTACCACTGCGGGTCGGTCTGGAGCCATGACACCGCCATCGCGGTGCGCGGGATGCTCGCCGAGGGCTTCCGGGCCGAGGCGGCGACGGTGGCGCGGGGGCTCGTCCGGGCCGCGGAATCGCTCGGCGGGTCGCTGCCCGAGCTGTTCTCGGGCGTCGGGTCCGCCGAATCGGCGTGCGCGCTCGCCTACCCGGCGGCGTGCCGGCCCCAGGCGTGGAGCGCGGCCTCGGCCGCGGTGGTCGCGCGGGCGCTGGGGTCCTGAACCGGAGGCCGTGGGCCCTGCGCCGGCCGGGTCAGGGCCGCCTCTTCTGCGGGTAGACCGTCTCCTGCCGGGCGAGCATGTCCACGAACTCGGCGATCTTCCGGGCCCGCGTCTCGGGCCGCTTCACCGAGGTGGTGCGGTAGATCAGCGCGAAGCGGTTGGTCGAGGTGAGGACGTCGAACATCGCCTGGGCCTCGGGGACGGCAGCGATGGCCGCGGCCAGGTCCGCGGGGACCTCGGCCGAGGCCGCGCCGCTGTAGGCCGCCTCCCACCGGCCGTCGGCCTTCGCCGCGTCCACGGCTGCCCGGCCGGCCGGCGTCATGCGTCCCTCGGCCTCGAGCCGGGCCACGCGCTCCACGTTGCTCTGCGACCATCGGCTCCTGGGCGAGCGCGCCGTGAACCGGATGGCCGAGCTCTCCGCGTCCCGCGCCCGGAGCTGGCCGTCGATCCAGCCGAAGCACAGCGCCTCGAGCACCGCCGGCTCGTAGGCGAGCCCGGTCACGGTCCCGCCCTTCTTGTGCAGGACGAGCCACACGCCCGGGCTCTCGCGGTGGTTCTCGGCGAGCCATGACCGCCACGCGGCGGCGTCGGGGACAACGAGTTCGGGAAGCTCGGGGGCCATGCGGCCTACCCTCTCCGAGAGCGGGCGGGGGCGCAAGGCGCTCGTACCCGCAATGCCGGAATCGCGACGAGATGCGTACCCGAGACCGAGGAGGGGCCGCGAGATGCGTACCCGAAACGGGAGGGGGCGGGGTGGCGGGAGGTGGGAGGATGGTGGGCACCTGCCGCGAAGGGAGTCCCCATGCTGCGTGTCCTCGCCACCCGCTACACGTCCGCGCTGCCGGAGCTGCGCCGGCTCCTGCTCGACCTCGGCCTCGTGCCCGGGGAGGAGGGCGAGGGCTGGGCGGTGCTCGACTCGCACAGTGGCCGGGTGCGCCTCCGCTCGGCCGAGCCGGGCTCGCCGCAGGACGGCACCACCGTGTTCGGGGTCGAGGTCCGGGACCCGCAGGAATTCGCCCGCCGCACGGCGGACGACGGCGGCCTGGCGGCTCTCGAGGACTCCGCCGGCGGCCCTCGGGTGCGGATCACGGGGCCGGACGGCTTCGGGTTCACCGCCGAGCCCACCTCGCACGCCGGACGCCCCGTCGATGCCGATCCGGACATGACCGTGCGGCTCGAGTGGAACACCCCCGACCTCGACGGCGCCGCCGCGGCCCTCGCCGCCATCGGCGCCCGGCCGCGGCCGGAGCCGCTGCTCGGCCCCGCCACCGCCCGCGAGTTCACCGCCAAGAACGGCGGGGTCATCGCCGCGGTCACGGCGGACGCCGCCTCGGCCGGCGGCCTCGTCCTCGAATACTCCGGGCGGCGCAGCGAGCTCATGCCCCGCCTCGCGCTGGCCGGCTGGACCGCCGAGGAGGTCACTGTCGAGGAGGCCGAGGGCGGGAGCCGGCCGGGCGGCGTCGTGCGCGTACGGATTCCCACCCCGGACGGACGCGGCGTCACGATCCTGGCGGCGGGCCCCACCACGGGAGCCGAGATACGGTAGAACAGTAGGCATGGCAGTTCGCACCCCCGACCCGTATCCCGGCTGGCTCTCCCCGGAGGACCTCTACGAGGCGCGGAACCGGCTGCCGATGCTGTACGTCGAGGCGGTGCCCGTGCGCCTGGACCCCCTCGGGTACGTCAACGAGGTGGGGCTGCTGCTGCAGGCCGACGACGAGGGCAACATGATGCGCAGCCTCGTCTCGGGCCGCGTGCTGTACAAGGAGACGATCCGGGCGGCGCTGCTGCGCCACCTCGAGAAGGACCTCGGCACCCTCGCGTTCCCGCAGCTGCCCGTCAGCCCGGTCCCGTTCACCGTGGTGGAGTACTTCCCCTCGCCGTCGCAGACCGGCTTCACCGACGAGCGCCAGCACGCCGTCGCGCTGGCCTACGTGATCCCCGTGACCGGCGAGTGCCAGCCGCGGCAGGACGCCCTCGAGCTGACGTGGATGTCCCCCGCCGAGGTCCTCAGCGGCCCGGTCCAGATGGAATTCGTGGGCGGCCGCGGGGAGCTCGTGCGACAGGCCCTGGCGTTCGCCGGGATCGCCCCGTAGCCCTCCGGTTCCGCCCGGCCCCCGCGCGCCTGTGGGCGGTCGTTACCAATCCTTTATAGGGTGGGAGCGGACCGAAAGCCACCACGGAGGACCCAGATGCACCACAGCTCGGGACCGCACGAGCGGCCCGGAACCCCCGAGTTCCACGAGATCGACGCCCACGAGCTCAAGCACGGCCAGCGGCTGCTCCTGCCCGACGGCGAGGGCAGCGCCGAGGTCCTCGAAGTGGACACCGTGCTGGACGACTACGGCCATCCCGCGCTCTACTTCGCGGTGCTCGACAACGACCTGAACCTGCGGGTCGCCCACGGCACACGCGTCCGCGTGGCCCGGGGCAAGGGCGGCCGCCCCGCGGACCTGCTGTTCGCCGGGGCAGGGCGGGACTCCGCCGGGTCCGCCGGCGCCGGGGACTCCGCCGCCGGAGCGCCCTCCGGGCCTGCTGGGCCGGGTGCCCGGGGCCCTGCCGCCCCGGCAGCCCCGGACGCCCCCGCCGCCCTGGACGCCGGCGGCACGGGGGCCTACCGCACCGACTCCGCGCCCGCGCGCACCGAGACCGAGGTCCTCGTCTCCACGGAGCCGCACGCCACCGAGCCGCCGGCCGCCGGTGCCTCCCCCGCGGCCGTGCCCCAGGCCCCGCTGCGCGGGCCGTCCGAGATCACGCTCGAGACGGGCGACGTGGTGGTCGTGCCGGGCGCCGCCCCGGCCGCCGCGTCCAACCTCCGCCCGGACCTCCTGGCCCGCATCCCCGCTCTGGACGAGAAGCCGGAGGAGCTCATGCGCGCCATCGACGCCGCCCACCCCGGCCGGCACGCCGTCAACGAGCTCGCCGGGCGCCTCGCGAAGGGCATCAACGTCAAGTCCGGCGCGTGCCTGGCAGACCTGCGCGAACTCGCCTTCGAGCTCTACGTGGGCCAGGACGACACCGAGAACGCCCTCAAGGTCGCCGACCTGCTCGCCGTGCTCCCCTACGACGGCAACCCGGCGCGCTGGGCCTCGATCGAGTCCGCGCTGGGGCTGGCCGCCCACCTCGCCCGGAAGGAGGGCGACGCGGAGCGGGCCGAGGGCTACGGCGAGCTGCTCCGCACCCCGGACACAGCCGAGACGGACCCCTTCCGCGCCCGCATGGCCGAGCGGGTGCGCCAGCGCGCCCTCAATGCACCGAACCTCTACGACAAGGAGGTCTCCCGCGCGGCGGCCTCCAAGGACCACGCCGAGGAGCGCGCGTGGCGGATGCTCCGCCTGGCTGGCCTCCTCCACCTGCGTGCCCACGGCGGCTCGACCGTGTTCACGCAGGAGGAGCTGGACCGGCGGATCGACGTGGAGCTCGGCGCCGTCCGCCCGTAAGGGGCGCCCCTGAGGGCGCCCCACGCAGGGCGTGCCTACGCGAACGGACCGGTGGGGCCGGCGGTGGCCTCGATCTGCTTGACCTTGGGATCGGTCTCGTCCGCGCCGAAGTCGGAGGGCCGCGTCTCGTCCGCTCCCTGGGGCACCTTGAAGAGCCGCAGGAGCAGCGTCAGCACCACCGAGACGACGAGGTTGAGCACGAACGCGGAGATCGCGATGTACACGGTGAAGTTCGTCCCGGGGAACGCCGCGGTCGAACCGCCGAAGTGCGCGTGCGTGACAGGATTGACCACGTTGTAGGCCGAGACGGTGCCGAAGATGATGCCCACGGCCCAGCCGATGAGCAGCGCCCACCGGTCGAACCACCGCGTGTACAGGCCACCGACCACCGCGGGGAAGGTCTGGAGGATCCAGATGCCGCCGAGGAGCTGCATGTTGATGGCCGCGGACTGGTCCATGCCGATGACGAAGATGAGCGCCCCGACCTTGACCACGAGGGAGACGATCTTGGAGACATTGGCCTCCGTCTTGGGATCGGCGTCCGGCTTGAAGAAGTCCCGGTAGATGTTGCGGGTGAACAGGTTCGCCGCGGCGATGGACATGATCGCCGCGGGCACGAGCGCCCCGATCGCGATGGCCGCGAGTGCAATCCCGGCGAACCACGAGGGGAAGTGGTCCAAGAACAGCTGCGGCACCACGAGCTGCGGGTTGGTGGAGCCGTCGAGGTCCACGGGCTTGGTTCCGGCCTTGATGGCCACGAAGCCCAGCAGCGCGAGGAACCCGAGCATGAGCGAGTACAGCGGCAGGATCGCGGCGTTGCGGCGGATCGTGTTGCGAGCCTTCGACGCCAGCACGCCGGTGACCGAGTGCGGGTACATGAACAGCGCCATCGCCGAGCCGAGCGCGAGCGTCCAGTACGCCGAGTAGCTCGAGCCGGTGGGGATGAACACGCCCGCGGGCTTGCCCGTCGCCTGGCTGACGGTGCCGAGCTTCGTCTGGGCAGCACCGAAGATCGCGTCCCAGCCGCCGAACTTGATCGGCAGGTAGATCACGGCCACGATCACGGCCAGGTAGATCAGCAGGTCCTTCACCACGGCGATCATGGCCGGCGCGCGCAGCCCGGACGTGTACGTGTACGCGGCGAGCACCACGAACGCGATGATGAGCGGCAGGTCGGTCAGGAACGCGTTCTGCGCGCTGCCGAGCCCGAGGACCGTGAGCACGGCCTTGATGCCCACGAGCTGGAGCGCGATGTACGGCATGGTCGCGACGATGCCGGTGACCGCCACGGCGAGGGACAGCCAGCGGCTCCCGTAGCGCCCGCCCACGAAGTCCGCGCTCGTGACGTACCCGTGCCGGTGGGACACCGACCACATCCGGCTCATGATGATGAAGATGATCGGGTACAGCACGATCGTGTACGGCACCGCGAAGAAGCCGCTCACCGACCCCGTGGCCCACATGGCCGCGGGGACGGCCACGAAGGTGTAGGCCGTGTAGAGGTCGCCGCCGAGCAGGAACCAGGTGATCCAGGTGCCGAACCCGCGGCCGCCGAGGCCCCACTCGTCGAGGCTGTGCAGCCCCGTCTCCTCCTTCGAGCGGCGCCAGCGCGCCGCCATGAACCCCATGACCGCCACGATGGCGAACAGCAGGATCACGATGATCAGTGCGGGCCAGTCGATGGGACGGCTGCTCATAGCGGCTCACCTCCTTCGCTGTCTGCCTCGTCGGACGACGCCGCGTGGCGGCCGCCGCTGCCCCGCCCACCGGTGTCGGGGCCGGCTGGGCCGCCGGGACTGGCTGTCCCGCCCGGACTGCCCGGACTGCCTGTCCCGGCCGGGCCGGCCGGGGAGGCGGTGGCGCCCGTGCGGGCCGCCCCGCGGCGCCGGCGGTCCTCGGCGGTCACGAGCCAGTAGGCGATCCCGCTGAGCGCGGCCGAGATGGGCACCCACAGCAGCTGGTACCAGTAGAAGAAGGGCATGCCGCCCAGCCGCGGCTGGTCGAAGGAGTACATCTGCGGCATGAGCGGCAGCACGATCGCGGCGGCCAGGAGGATCCCCGCCACTGCGTACGGCACCGGTCTGGCCGGCGCCCGGGTGGGGGTGTCGCGGGTGGGGGCATTGGACTCGGACAACGTGGCCTCCTTTGGTCGCCTCCGGTGGGCCGTCGCCGATGCGCGGGGTCGCCGGACGTCTTCGCAGGTCCCGGCGTATTTGTACCGCAGGAGGGGCCGCGGAAGGAAGGTTTCGTTGCAGAACTTTCCGCTCGGGGAGTCCTGGCCCTATCCGAGTGCGGCGAGGCCCGGCTGGAGCTGCTCGAACAGCTCGGCCGGCCCGTTGGGGCTGTCCAGCTGGGTGTTGATGAGGATAGCCACGGTCGTGCCCGTGCTGGGCTGGTACATGGTGAGCGACTCGTAGCCGAGGCCCGTCCCGGTATGTCCCCACCAGCCGTCGAGGCTGCCTGCGGCGAGGCCGTAGCCGTCGTACTCGGGGCTGCCCGGATCGTTGGCGGGATTCGAGACGGACGTGAGGCGCTCCTTCTGCAGGGCCGCGGGCAGGAGCGAGCCGGACCCGAGCGCCCGGCCCCACGTGAGCAGGTCCGAGATCGAGCCGAAGTAGCCCCCAGAGGCACCGTACATGGAGGGGCTCACCTGGGCGAGGCTCTCGAGGCCCGCGCTCGTGGTCTGGTACGGCGTCGCGACGGGCGTCGCAGGGTCCTGGTCCCCGGAGTACGCCACGGACGTGAGCCCGAGGGGGCCGAGGACCTGGGACTGGAGCTCGCGGTCCCACGGGCTGCCCGTGACCGCCTCGATGACCTTCCCCAGGAGCACGGAGTTGGTGTTGCTGTACTCGTACTGGGCGCCGGGGGCGAAGTTGAGCGGCTGCCCGAAGGCGTAGCCGAGCAGCTGGTCGTCGGTGAACGCACCCGTGTAGGCGGAGTTGAGCTGGTCGGAGAACCCCTGGGTGCTGGAGAACTCGGGCAGCCCCGTGCGCATCGAGAGGGCCTGCCGGACCGTGATCTGGCCGCCGACCGGGACGCCGCCGTACTGCACGCCGGCCACCGCGGGCACGTACTTCGCGACCGGGTCGTCGAGGCCGAGCCTGCCCTGGGCGACCAGCTGCAGGACGGCCGTGCCCACGAAGCTCTTGGTGATGCTGCGGAAGGCCGAGCGCATGTCCGCGGACCACGGGGTGCCGTCCGCCGCCTGTCCGACGGTGGCCAGGTACCGTGCCCGGGCCACGGCGCCGGTGCCCGTAGACACCGCCACGGCTGCGCCGGCGGCACCCCGGCTGCTGACGAACTGGGAGACGGTCCCCGCGATGGAGGCCGGCATCTCCTGCCAGGCGGGTTGGGCGGGGATGGGCAGCGGCGCGGGCCTGGACGGTGCCGCGGGACTGGGCGACGGCGGGGCAGAGGCGGCCGGCGCTGGCGCGGGACCGGACGGGCGCGCCGCGGAGGCCGCTGGCGCCTGCGGGTGCGCCTTCTCGGCGGACGCCTCGGTGGCGCGCAGCACGCCGGGGCCGAGCCCGGCCGCGGCCGTCAGCCCCGCGACCAGCAGCGCGGCGAGCATCCCGAGGAAGGCGAGCCGCCGGCGTCGGACGCGTGGGGAGCGGCCGAGGACGCGCGGGAGCCGGCGGCGGTCCCCCCGTGGTGCCATGGTCGTCGCCCCTTTCAATGCCCCCTGAGGCGTCTCGCTCCGTCGGTTCCCTACCGTACGCGGGGAGCCTGTGCGGGTGCTATGCGCGGGCCGCCCGTGACGCCGCCGCACGGGGCGGTGGCAGACTGTACAGGTGCCAGATTCCGTCCCCGCCGCCCCCGAGGCCCCGGCCGCCGCGCAGGCCGGCCACCCCCGCCAGTCCGAGTTCGGATTCGAGGTCGGCACCCGCCTCGAAGGCCCCGGCGGCGCTGTGGGACTCGGCCGGACCGGCACCATCACCACGCCGCACGGGACGATCCAGACGCCGGCGTTCATCGCCGTCGGCACCAAGGCCACCGTCAAGGCCGTGCTGCCCGAGTCCATGGCCGAGCTCGGCGCGCAGGCCCTCCTCGCGAACGCCTACCACCTCTACCTGCAGCCCGGGGCGGACATCCTCGACGAGGCCGGCGGGCTCGGGCGGTTCATGAACTGGCCCGGCCCCACCTTCACGGACTCGGGCGGGTTCCAGGTGATGAGCCTGGGCTCGGGCTTCAAGAAGGTCATCGACATGAAGGGCCCCGACGCGCCCCAGCACGCCGGGGCCGACGACGCGGTGGCGCCCGGCAAGGAGCGCCTCGCCCACATCGACGACGACGGCGTGTGGTTCAAGAGCCACCTCAACGGGGACCGGCACCGCTTCACCCCCGAGATCTCGATGCACGTGCAGCACCAGATCGGCGCGGACATCATGTTCGCCTTCGACGAGCTCACCACCCTGCACAACTCCCGCGGCTACCAGGAGGAGGCGCTCGAGCGGACCCGGCTGTGGGCGCAGCGCTGCGTGGACGAGCACTTCCGGCTCACCGACGCGCGCGCCGGCAAGCCGTACCAGGCCCTGTTCGGCGTCATCCAGGGCGCCCAGTACGAGGACCTGCGCCGCAAGGCCTGCACCGACCTCGGGGCCATGCCGTTCGACGGGTACGGGATCGGCGGGGCGCTGGAGAAGGAGAACCTGGGCACGATCGTGGGGTGGTGCTCTGAGGTGCTGCCCGAGGACCGGCCCCGGCACCTGCTGGGCATCTCCGAGCCGGACGACATCTTCGTGGCCATCGAGGCCGGCGCCGACACCTTCGACTGCGTCTCCCCCACCCGCGTGGCCCGCAACTCGGCGTTCTACACGGCCGAGGGGCGGCTCAACCTCTCCGGGGCGAAGTACAAGCGGGATTGGGGCCCGCTCCAGGACGGCTGCGACTGCTACACGTGCGCGAACTACTCGCGCGCGTACATCCGGCACCTGTACAAGGCCTCCGAGATGCTCTCCCACACGCTCATCTCGATCCACAACGAGCGCTTCGTGGTGCGGATGGTGGACGACGCGCGCCGGGCGATCGAGGACGGCACCTTCTACGAGTTCAAGGCCGAGACCCTGGGCCGCTACTACGGCTCCCCCACCGGCAGCGCCCCCACCGTCTGAGAGTCACCTTCTGGGAGTCACCTTCTGGGAGTCATTTCCCGGCGGTTCGGCCCGCAGGAGGTGACTTTCAGACGGGGCGGGGCGGACGACGGCGGGCGGCCACCCGCCGTCGTCCGGCCGCCTAGTGGTCCGGTCGCCTCAGCGGCCGCGGGCGGCGAGGACCACGGCCGCGCCGGTGCCGGCGAAGAAGGCGATGACCGCCACGAGCACCGCCACGAGCGGCGGGGTCCAGGACGCGGCGGCGCTGTGGATGCCCCCCAGCAGGGTCGGGGCGACGGCCGCGACGCCGTACCCGGTTCCCTGCACGAGCGCGGACATCCGCCCGGCGGCGGCCTGGTCGGGGGCCACCGTGAGGATCGCCGTGAAGATGAAGGTGATGCCCCCGCCCTGCGCGGCGCCGCCGAGCGAGCTCCACAGGGCCCACAGGCCGGGCGCCAGCAGCAGCCCGAGCGGGACGGTGAGCCAGAGGATGCCCAGGGTGGCCACGGTGGCGCGGGAGCCCGCGTACCGGGCGAGCAGCGGGGTGCCGAGCGCGCCGAGGATGGCCATGATCTGGAACAGCGAGGCCCCGGCCCCGGCGCCCGCCGCGCTGAGCCCCAGTTCGTCGGTGAGCAGGCTCGGCAGCCACGCGGTGATGCCGTAGTACGAGAACGCCTGGCCGCCGAAGCCGAAGGCGAGCGCCACGGTGACCGCGCCGGTGCGGCGCGCCCGCGGCGCGGCGTGGTCCGAGGGCGCGGCCGGGGCCCCCTCCGGCCGCAGGGCCCGGCGCAGCCCCACCGCGGCGACCCAGACCATGAGCGCCACGAGCGCGAAGAGGGCGCTCGCGGCCAAGGCCACGCGCCAGCCGGTCGCCGCGGCCAGCGGCGCGGTGGCCACGGACGTCACGAACGAGCCGACGTTGAGCGCCGCGGTGTACACGCCCATGGCCATCCCCTGGCGGGCTTGGGTGAAGTCTCGCCGGATGATCAAGGGCACGGCGATGTTGCCGACCGTGATCGCCACCCCGAGCACCACGGTGCCCAGCATCACCACGGCGGTGCCGTCGAGGGACCGGATGAGGACGCCGGCGAGGACTCCCGCCAAGGTCAGCGTCACGGCCATCTCGGCCCCGAAACGCCGGGCGCACAGGGACGCGAGCGGCGAGGCGAGGGCGAAGCACAGCACGGGGATGCCGGTGAGCAGGCCGAGTTCCCCGGCGGAGAGCCCGAGGTCCCCCTCGAGGGCCCTGGCCACGGGGGCGACCGCCACGAAGGGGCCGCGCATGGTGAGCGCGATGAGGCCGATCGAGACCAGGAGGAGCCACGCGGCGGCGGCCCTCGGATGGCCGGTCTGACGGGGCGAGGATTCCGCGGGGGGCTGGGGACGGGGGCTCATCACTCTCGTTCGTATCACGGCGACGGCGCGGGGGTCTCCTGCATCTCAGTCTCCGGGAAGGCGCCGGTCCTCGGAGGACGGCGGCCCTCCCGCCAGGTGGAAGTCCTGTGCCTGCGGCCCCCAGCGGCCGCAGGCACAGGACGGATCGTGGTGGCGCAGGCTAGGCGAGGCGCGAGGGCGAGTGCCCGGCGTCGTCCGCGCCGGCCGGCGCGCTCCCGACGCCCGCAGAGACGGGGTCCACGGGCGTGAGGTCCCGGTCGAGGTGCGTCTCCTGCCGGCGGGACGGCAGGAAGAAGATGTACACGACGAGGGAGATCACGATCGTGATCGTCACGTAGGTGAACAGCCACTCCTTGTGCCCGGCGCTCGAGAGCCACGCCCCGATGAACGGCACGGTCCCGCCGAAGAGGGAGTTGGCGACGGCGTAGCCCAGGCCCACGCCGAGGGCGCGGACGGAGGCGGGGAACATCTCGGCCTTCACGATAGCGCTGATCGACGTGTAGTTGATGACGATCATGAGGCCCGCCAGCATGAGCCAGAACGCGATGACCGGGTCCTTGACGCCGGCGAGCGTGGACATGATCGGCCACGTGAAGATCGCGCCGAGGACGCCGAAGACGATGAGCTGGAGCTTGCGGCCGATCTTGTCGGAGAGCAGGCCGAACAGCGGGTGCAGGATCATGTAGACGAACAGGGCCCAGAAGTTGATGACCGAGGTCTGCGTCTTCGGGATGTGGGACACGCTGTTCATGAAGCTGAGGATGTACGTGGTGTACAGGTAGAACGCGCACGTTCCGCCCATGGTGAGGAACACGACCACGACGAACGGCTTCCAGTGCTTCGTGAAGAGCAGCTTGAGGGTTCCGGGCTCGACGGCCTCGAACTCGCCGCGCTCGCCGCGCGCCTCGGACGCCGCGGCGGCGGCCTTGGCAGCGGCCACCTGCTCCTTGGAGATCGTCTCGTCCATGGTGCGGCGCAGCCACAGGACGATCAGGGCGGCGACCGCGCCGATCGCGAACGGCACTCGCCAGCCCCAGGCCTTCAGGTCCGCGTCGCCGAGGGTCGACTGGAGCACCACGAGGGTCAGCAGGGCCAGGACCTGGCCGCCCACGAGGGTCACGTACTGGAAGCTCGAGAAGAAGCCGCGGCGCTTGGACGTGGCGACCTCGGACATGTACGTGGCGGCCGTGCCGTACTCGCCGCCCACCGAGAAGCCCTGGAGCAGGCGGGAGAAGTACATCAGGACCGTGGACCACATGCCGATCTGCGCGACGCCGGGCATCACGGCGACGAGGAGCGACCCCACGCCCATGAGGGACACGCTCAGCGTGAGTGCCGCGCGGCGGCCGTTGCGGTCAGCGTACCGGCCGAAGAACCACGAGCCCACCGGGCGCATGAGGAACGTCAGGGCGAAGGTGAGGTAGGCGTCGATCTGCGCCTGGACCGGGTCCTTGCTGCTGAAGAAGTAGGTCGCGAAGTACGCCGAGAACGCCGCGTAGACGTACAGGTCGTACCACTCGATGAGGTTTCCGGCTGACCCTTTCAGGGTGTTGGCGACGGCTCGCCGGGTCCGGGCAGCGCTGCCCGCAGACCCCTGGTGTGCAATGCTCATGGACTAGGACGCTAGGCGTGACCGCGTTCACAGCCCAAGCTGGGGCGCCCATTCCTAACACTTCCTTAAGTCTTCGCCCGAGCGGGTAGTCTCGGGGGCGGACAGTGGAGGGACCGGATGCGAGTGCTCATCGTCGAGGACGACGACGCGATGGCCTCCGCGCTGCTGGCCTCCGTCCGCTCGGCGGGCCACGACGCAGCCCGGGTCGGCCGCGGGGCGGACGCGCTCCTCGTGCACCGGGAGCACGACGCGATCCTGCTGGACCTCGGCCTGCCCGATATGGACGGCCTCGACGTGCTGCGCAAGCTGCGCCAGGTCACCGAGGTGCCGCTGCTGATCCTGACCGCCCGGGACGACGAGCGCAGCGTGGTCCTCGGGCTCCGCTCCGGGGCGGACGACTACCTGGTCAAGCCGGTCAAGCTCGTCGAGCTCCTGGCCCGGATCGAGGCCGTGGCCCGGCGCGTCGCCCGCGGAGGGGGTTCGGAGCCGCACCGGATCGAGCTCGGCGAGGTCAGCATCGACCTCGATCGGCGGGTCGCCGCCGTCGGCCCCCGCGCCCTGAACCTCACCGCCACGGAGTATGAGCTGCTCGCCCTGCTCGCCAGGCACGCCGGCTCGGTGGTCACGCGGGAGCAGATCCTCGACACGCTCTGGGGCGACGCCTTCGTGACCTCGTCCCGGTCGCTGGACGTGCACCTGACGGGGCTGCGGTCCAAGCTCATGCTGCCTGGCTTCATCATCAACGTCCGCGGTGTGGGGTACCGCGTCGAGGGCCCGGCACGCGCCCCCTCCGGCGGCGGCCGCCGGTGAGGCTGCGCGTCCTGGGCGTCCTGAGCCTGTTCTCGGTGCTCATCGTCGTCGCGGTCTCCGCCTCGATCCTCGCCTCGGTCGGCCGGGAGCTCACCCAGGAGCTGCAGATCAATCGGGTGGCTGCCCTCAACCGCTTCGCGCAGGTCGCGGACGATGCCGCCTCCAGCGGTGACACCGCCCAGCTCCAGCGCGAGATGGACCGCTATTCGTCCCTGTACGGCGAGGGGATCGTGGTCCGTACCCCGCAGGCCACGCTCACCTCCGGCGGCCTCAGCGCCGACCGCCCGGACGTCCGGGAGGCTGCCGCCCGCGCCCAGCTCAACCTCAGCGACACCGCCCTCGAGCCGGTCCAGCCGTTCGGCCCCGCTTCCGAGGTGATCGCCCGCTCCTACGGCACGGCGAGCCAGGTGCTCGGCGAGGCGGTGCTCGACGTCGATCTGGCCGCCGCCGAACAGAAGCTGCGGGAGCGCTGGCTCCTTGTCGCGTTCGGGTCCATCGCGGTGTGGGCGCTGCTGCTCGCGGGCGCCGGGCGGCTCACGGGCTGGGTCCTGCGCCCCGTCCACCGGCTCACCGCCGCCGTGATCGCGTTCGAGGAGTCCGCGCGGGCCACGCGGCTGCGCGAGGACGGGCCGCCGGAGCTGCAGCGGCTGAGCAGGGCCTTCTCCGCGATGGCCGAGCACGTGGGCGCGTCCATGCAGGCGCAGCGCCAGCTCATCGCGGATGCCTCCCACCAGCTGCGCAACCCGATCGGGGCGCTGCGGCTGAGGATCGACCTCCTGGCCCTCGAGCTGGACACCCCGGCCCAGCGGGAGGCCGCGGCGGGGGTGACGCGGGAGCTCGAGCACGTCGAGGACATCCTGGACGGCATGCTGCGCCTGGCCTCTGCGGAGCACCGGGTCCGCGAGGGCTCGATCGGGGGCGGCGCGGGGCCGGCGATGGGACAGCGCGCCGAGGTGCTCGACCCGTGGCCGGTGCTGCAGGACGCCGTGGAGCGCGCCGCCCCCGGGGCCCTCCGCAGCGGCGCCCGGCTGGAGCTCGCCGAGGCGCCGGCTGCGCCGCTGAGGCTCGCCTGCAACCGTTCCGACCTGGCGGACATGGTCGGGGAGCTGCTCGAGAACGCGATCAAGTACGCCGGCGCGCCGGGTGCCAGGATCACCGCCGGGGCAGTCCTACGGGGCGGTGCGGTGGCGGTGGAGGTGGCCGACGACGGCCCCGGCCTCACCGCCGAGGAGCGCGCGGCCTCGACGACCCGCTTCTGGCGCTCGCCCGAGCACAGCGGCTCCCGCGGCACCGGGCTGGGCCTGGCCATCGTCGAGCAGCTGGCCGAGGCGAACAGCGGGCGGCTGGTCCTCGCGGCGGGCAGCCCTCGCGGCCTCGTGGCCCGGGTGGAGTTCCCCGCGGTAGCGGCCGCCGCGCACGACGGCGCCCTCCCGCACCCGGGCGCCGGCGGCGCCGGCGGCCCCGCGGATGCGAGCGATGCCACGGCGGGCGACGGGGAGGACGTCCATGGCTGAACGCCCCTCCCCCGCCGGTCTCCCGGCGACCCGGCGGACGGTGCTGCGGGCCGGCCTGGCCGCCGGGCTCGCGGGTCTGGCCCTGCCCGCGGCGGCCGCCTGCGCACCCGGGCCGCCCGCCGAGGCCCTCAGGGTGGCCGGCGGGGAGCAGGGCGGCTTCTACCTCGAGTTCGCAACCCTCTTGGCGGCCTCCCTCCAGCGGCACGGCGTCGCCCGGACGGCCTCCGCCCTCGAGACCGGCGGGAGCCTCGACAACATGGACCGTCTGGCCAGCGGCGGGGCGACACTCGCGATCGCCCTCTCGGATGCCGCGGCCGACCGCCTCCGCACCCAGCGGATGCTCGCGCTCGGGAAGGTGTACGAGAACTACCTGCACTGCATGGTCCGCGCGGACAGCGGCATCACGGTCCCCGCCGACCTCGCGGGCCGGACCGTGGCCGTGGGCGACCCCCGCTCCGGCACGTCCCTCACGGCCGCCAGGCTCCTCGCGGCCGCGGGGCTCGCCACGGCCCCCTCCTCCGCGGCGCACCGGCCGGATCCGCTCCCTCCGCGGACCGTCGCCGCCGTGGGGCTCGGCCTCAACCAGGGCCTGGCCGCACTGCATGATGGCGCGGTCGAGGCGCTCTTCTGGTCCGGCGGTGTGCCCACGGCGGCCATCACGGCCTTCGCAGGGGCGACGAGGGTGCGGCTGCTTGACCTGTCCGAGCTCCTCCCGGCACTGCGGTCCCGGTTCGGGGCGTTCTACGACCGGGTGCTCATCCGGGAGGACAGCTACGCGGGGGTCCCGGCAACCTGGACCGTCGGCGTCGCGAACCTCCTCCTGTGCCGTGAGGACCTGTCCGCGGACGTGGCCCGCGCCGCCGTCGGGCTGCTGCTCGAGCACTCGGCCGAGCTGGTCCCGGCGGCGAGCCGAGGGGTCCAGTACCTCAGCCCCGAGACGCTCATCAGCACCGCGGGAGTGCCCCTGCACCCGGGCGCCGAGGACGCCTACCGGACCTTCCACGGCTGAGGGCGCCGGGCATTCCCGGCCGCGGACCCTAGCGCCCCCTTTTGGGCGTCTGGTAGACCCGTCTCGTCGCCTGGAAGGGGTCCCTCATGAGGAAGATCGTCGCGTCGCTGCTCACAGGCCTGCTCCTCGCCGGCGCGGCCGCGTCACCCGTCTGGAGCGCACCCGGGGCGCCTCCTGCACCTGATCATTCGCGCCCGGTCTGCCCGGCGCCCCGGAACGGATCCTACGAGGCCGGCTGCACGGCCCGCCAGGCACTGGACCGGGCCGGGATGCCCATTACGAGTGCCTCCGGGCCACCGTCAACGGCGTTGGTCCCTTCACAGCTGAAGGACATCTACGGCCTCGACGGCACCGCGAGCGGCGGCCGGACCGTGGCCATTGTGGACGCGTACGGCTATCCGAACCTGGAGCGGGACCTCGCGGTGTACCGGAAGCAGTTCGGGCTGCCCGAATGCTCGACGGCGAACGGCTGCCTGACGATCCGGAATCAATCCGGCGGTCCGAAGCTGCCCCGCTTCGACCTCGGGTGGGCGCAGGAGCAGGCCCTCGACGTGGACGCTGTCTCCGCGGCATGCCCGGACTGCAGGATCGCGGTGTTCCAGGCTAGCGCACAAAGCCTCACTGCCCTCGGCACCGCCGTCCAGACCGCTGCGCAGATGCCCGGAGTCGTTGCCATCTCCAATTCCTACGCGTTCTACGACGCGCCCGACTCGACCTACGGGAAGTACTACAGCCATCCCGGCGTTGCCGTCACGGCAAGCGCCGGCGACTGGGGCTACAACGGCGCCTACTACCCGGCGTCCTCGAGCTACGCCGTCGGGGTCGGCGGGACCTCGCTCGTGCAGGCCGCCAACCCCAGGGGCTGGAGCGAGACGGCCTGGAAGGGCACGGGTTCCGGCTGCTCGAGCCTCAACGCGGCCCTGCCGCCGGCGTCTGCCGTCAACACCGGGTGCGCGGGGCGCGCCATGAACGATGTCTCCGCCGTGTCTGACCCGACCAATGGCGGCCTCGCCGTCTACTACCCGACCTCGGCTGCCAAGTCGACGTGGAGCCAGCTGGGCGGCACGAGCGAGGCCTCGCCGATCATCGCCTCGGTCTTCGCGCTCAGCGGCAACACCGGCTCTGTCTCCACGCCCGCCAACTGGATCCCGTACTCCAACACCTCAAGCCTCTTCGACGTGATGACGGGTTCGAACGGCGCGTGTTCGCCGGCCCAGTGGTGCACGGCAGGAACAGGCTGGGACGGCCCCACCGGCCTCGGGACGCCCAACGGCGTAGGCGGCTTCTGAACCGCCGCCGCCAGACCGTCCAACGCACAGTTGGCTTCCTGAGATCCCCAAGCTTTGGGCGTATGGTGAAAAGGCGAGTTGATTCACACCACCGTCGCCGGGGAGGACATCATGGGCCTTTTCAAAAAGCATGGACCTGCTGCGCAGGAACCCACGGTCGGCGCGGGGGGCGCAGCCGTCGAGAGCACGGCCATGGAGAGCACCGCCACCGAGAACGCAGTCCCGCAGCCCGCTGCGAAGGGGCGCCCCAAGCGGGAGGTCCATGCGTTCCGCCAGGTCCCGCCCTATGAGATGAACGAGGAGCTCGCCGAGCGCATCGCGATGCGGGCCTACGGGGACCAGGACCACGACGGCAGGCCCGACATCCCGGCCGCGCCCTTCCCCGGCTAGCTGCCCGAGTGCGCCTCGAGGAATGAATAGACCTCGGTCTCGTCGACGCCGGGGAACGCGCCGGGCGGCATGGCCGCGAGCAGGTGCGAGTGGGCCCGGGCCGACGGCCAGGCATTCCCGGCCCAGTGCTCGCTGAGCTCGGCCGGCGGCCTGCGGCAGCAGTCGGGATCGGGGCAGCGTGAGACCGCCCGCGCCGTCGTCTCCCGCCCGCGGAACCACTTCACGTGGTGGTACGGGACGCCGATGCTGAGCGAGAACTCACCGCTCGCGCTCCTCTCCGTCCTGGCCGTGCACCAGAAGGTCCCGGTCACCGTGTCGGTGTACTGGCTGTACGAGCTGAACTTGTCCGGCACGTCGAACACCGCACGGCTCGTCCAGGCCCGGCAGGAGGGCTGGCCCTCGATGGCCCCGGTGTGGTCCATGGGGAAGTTCACGCCGTCGTTCTCGTAGGCCTTGTAGATGATGCCGGACTGGTGGGTCTTCTGGAAGTGGGTCGTGAGCCCCAAGTGCTGGGTCGCGAGGTTCGTGAACCGGTGGGCGGCGGTTTCATAGCTCACCGAGAACGCGTCACGGAGGTCGTCGACCGAGATCTCCTTGGCCGCCTTGGCCCGCTGCAGGAAGTCGACCGTGGCCTGCTCCGGCAGCAGGAGCGCGGCGGCGAAGTAGTTCGTCGCCACCCGCTGGGCCAGGAAGTCACCATAGGACCGCGGCGTCTCGTGGCCCAGGACGTAGTGGCCGAGCGCCTGGAGCAGCACGGACCGGGGATCGTGATCCGAGCGCTGGTTGTGGGTGAGGTAAATCCTGCGATTCTTCAGGTCGGTCACGCTGCGGGTCGAATGGGGCAGGTCCCCCACGTGGTAGAGCGTGAACCCGAGGTGGGTAGCGATGTCGGAGATGGTGTGCTGGCTCAGCGGCCCCGAGGTGTAGCCCACCTGGGCGAGGACCTTCTGGGCCTCGGCCTCGTACTCGGGGAAGTAGTTGCCCCGCTCGCGCATCATCCGGCGCAGTTCGCCGTTCGCCCGGCGTGCCTCCTCGGGCGTGGCCACCTGCTCGTTCAGCTTCCGCTCCAGCTCGCGCAGCAGCCCGAGCTGGGACTCGAGCACATCGAGCGGCAGCCGCGAGCTGATGCGGACCTTGGGCAGGTTCAGGTTCTCGTACAGGGGGCTGCGCTGGTAGCGCTCGAGCTCGATCTCGAGGGCCGCCCGGCGGGTGGGCGGCTCCGTCCCGAGCAGGGCGTCGACGCCGACGCCGAGGGCTCCCGCCAGCTGCGTCAGGAGGCTCAGCTTCGGCTCGCGCTTGCCGTTCTCGATGAGGCTCAGCTGGCTCGCCGCGGCGCCGGCGGCGGCCCCCAGCTCGTCGAGCGTGAGCCCCGCGGCCTTCCGCAGGTGCCTGATCCTGCGCCCGAGGCTGATGACGTCGATCCCACTGCTCTGGGCATCGGGAGGAGGCCCGGCGGGGCGGCTCCACGAGGAGCGGGCGGGGGCGGACGGCGTCGTACGCGGCATTTCTTGAGAATACGTGAAGATCTGCGTTTCTTTCCAGCACTTTTCTCTGTTCGAGGGCTTGCAGACCCGGAAAAGTTGTTCTCACGAAGAAGCCATCAGGCACCGAGTCGAAGGAGACCCGCCATGACCGCAGAGTTCGAGCCCCAGAACCAGACCCTCGGGCAGCAGGCCGAGGCCCTCGCCCTCGAGTGGTCCGCCGACTCCCGCTGGGAGGGCATCCAGCGCGACTACACGGCCGAGGACGTCATCCGCCTCCGCGGCCGTGTCCCCGAGGAGCACACGCTGGCCCGCCGCGGCGCCGAGAAGCTGTGGAAGGCCGTGACCGACGGCCGCGAGGACGGCACGGGCTACATCAATGCGCTCGGAGCCCTCACCGGCAACCAGGCCGTCCAGCAGGTCAAGGCCGGCCTCAAGGCCATCTACCTCTCGGGCTGGCAGGTCGCCGCGGACGCGAACCTCTCGGGCAACACCTACCCGGACCAGTCGCTCTACCCCGCCAACTCCGTCCCCGCCGTGGTGCGCCGCATCAACAACGCACTGCAGCGCGCGGACCAGATCGAGTTCTCCGAGGGCAAGCAGAGCGTCGAGGACTGGCTGGTCCCGATCGTGGCCGACGCCGAGGCCGGCTTCGGCGGCCCGCTGAACGCGTACGAGCTGATGAAGTCGATGATCCAGGCCGGCGCCGCGGGCGTCCACTGGGAGGACCAGCTCGCGTCCGAGAAGAAGTGCGGCCACCTCGGAGGCAAGGTCCTCATCCCGACCCAGCAGCACATCCGCACCCTCAACGCCGCCCGCCTCGCCGCGGACGTCTCCGGGGTCCCGACCGTGATCATCGCCCGCACCGACGCCGAGGCCGCGACGCTCATCACGACGGACGTCGACGAGCGCGACCAGGAGTTCATCCTCCGCGAAGGCGGACAGCCGGTGCGCACGGCCGAGGGCTTCTACCGGGTCCAGAACGGCGTCGAGCCGTGCATCGCCCGCGCCAAGGCCTACGCCCCGTACTCCGACCTCATCTGGATGGAGACGGGGACCCCGGACCTGGCGCTGGCCCGCAAGTTCGCCGAGGCAGTCAAGGCCGAGTTCCCGGACCAGATGCTCGCGTACAACTGCTCGCCCTCGTTCAACTGGAAGAAGCACCTCGACGACGACACGATCGCCAAGTTCCAGCGCGAGCTGGGCGCGATGGGCTTCAAGTTCCAGTTCATCACCCTCGCGGGCTTCCACGCCCTCAACTACTCGATGTTCGACCTCGCCCACGGCTACGCCCGCAACGGCATGAGCGCGTACGTCGACCTCCAGGAGCGCGAGTTCGACTCCGAAGACCGCGGCTACACCGCAACCAAGCACCAGCGCGAAGTGGGCACCGGCTACTTCGACCTGGTCTCCACGGCGCTGAACCCGAACGCCAGCACCCTCGCCCTCGTGGGATCCACCGAAGAGGGCCAGTTCCACTAGCAGGCACGGACGACGGCGGGTGGGCCGGCACGCGTAGCCGGCCCACCGCCGTCGTACACCACCAGGAGACCGCCATGAACAGCTTCAGCACTGAGACCACGATCAACGGCGTGACGATCACCGCCCAGCCCATCGCCCGGCAGCGGGAGATCCTCACCCCGGACGCCCTCGAGTTCGTCGCCCGCCTGCACCGCGCCACCGCCGAGCGCCGCCAGGAGCTCCTCGAGGCCCGCCACGCGCGCCGCGCCGAGATCGCCCGCGGCCGCGATCCGCGCTTCCTGGGCGAGACGGAGGAGATCCGCAACGACCCGAACTGGCGGGTCGCCCCGCCCGCGCCGGGCCTGACGGACCGCCGGGTCGAGATCACGGGGCCGGTGGACCGGAAGTCGACTGTCAACGCGCTCAACTCGGGCGCCAACGTGTGGCTGGCCGACATGGAGGACTCCCTCACGCCGTCCTGGCGCAACCTCATCCAAGGCGAGATCAACCTCCTGGACGCGCTGCGCGGCGGAATCGACTTCGCCATGGGCGAGGGCCCCACCCGCAAGGAGTACCGGCTCAGGCCGTTCGAGGAGCGGCCCACCACGGTGCTGCGTCCCCGCGGCCTGCACCTGCCCGAGAAGAACATGCTCGTGGACGGCAAGCCGGTGGCCGGCGGCATCATGGACTTCGGCCTGTACTTCTTCCACAACGCGGCCCGGCTCATCGCCCTCGGCCACGGCCCGTATTTCTACCTGCCCAAGGTCGAGAACCGGCTCGAGGCACGCCTGTGGAACGACGTGTTCGTCCTCGCCCAGGACCTGCTCGGCATCCCGCAGGGCACCATCCGGGCGACCGTGCTCATCGAGACGATCACGGCGGCATTCGAGATGGAGGAGATCCTCTGGGAGCTCCGCGACCACGCCGCCGGGCTCAACGCCGGCCGGTGGGACTACATCTTCTCCATCATCAAGAACTTCCGGACCCGCGGGCCGCGCTTCGTGCTCCCGGACCGGGACCAGGTGACCATGGCCCAGCCGTTCATGCGCGCCTACACCGAGCAGCTCGTGCGGGCGTGCCACCGCCGCGGCGCCATGGCGATCGGCGGCCCGGCCGCGTACGTCCCGAGCCGGCGTGACCCCGCGGCCAACGCCGAGGCCCTCCTGGCGACCCGCGCGGACAAGCTGCGCGACGCCGAGGACGGGTTCGACGGCGCGTGGGTGGCGCACCCGGAGTTCGTCTCGGTGGTGCGCGACGCGTTCGACAGCGTGCTCGGCGAGAAGCCCAACCAGCTCGACCGGCTCCGCGAGGACGTCATCCCGGACGACCGCGCCCTCATCGACCTGAGCACGTGCCGCGGCACGATCACGGAGGAGGGCATCCGCAACAGCATCGAGGTGGGCATCCGCTACATCGAGACGTGGCTGCGGGGCAACGGCGCCGTGGCGATCCAGGGCCTCATGGAGGACGCGGCGACGGCCGAGATCTCCCGCTCGCAGATCTGGCAGTGGATCTACGCCCGCGCCATCACGGACCAGGGCGAGATCGTGAGCCGCGAGTGGGTCGAGGAGCTGCTCGATGAGGAGTTCCACAAGCTCGAGCGCTTCGACGGCGACCGCTTCCGCGACGCCCGAGAGCTGTTCGGCGAGGTGGCCCTCGGCGCCGAGTTCCCCACCTTCCTGACCATGCCCGCCTACGCCCGCTACCTGTGCGAGACGGCGGGCAAGGAGGACGAGTACGAGGCCGGCCTGCCCGAGCGTCAGTTCGCGGCGGTCTAGCCGTCACCGTCCGAAGACTTCCCGGACCCCGCACGCTTCAATCGCAACAGGCACCCCGAAGGACGGGGGCGGGGGCACCGGGAGACCCGTTGAGGGGTCACCCTGCGTAGTGGTGCTGCGCAGGGCGGCCCCTCAACCCTTGTCCGCCCGTCCCCTCCGGGGCTAGTGCGGGAAGACGAACTCGCCGATGAGGAAGTAGAGCGCGAACAGCGCCGGGAGCATCGTCAGCAGCACGAGCAGGGAGCGCTCGGCGCGGCGGAACCAGGCGATCGCGGCCACGACGCCCGCGGCGATCGCGGCGAGGAAGCCGAGGACCACGACATTGGACGCGGCCACCATCGGACCGTCGAGCGTGGCTGCGAGCTGAAGGAGCGTTGCGGGCAGCGCGACGGCGAACACGAGGCCGGCCGCGGCGAGCCCTACCGCCCACCACCCGAGCCGGGTGCGGGGCCTGACGCCCAACCTGCTGTGCGTCGCGGAGAGCCGGGAGGCGGCCGCGAGGAGCACGGCGAGCACGGCGACCATGAACCCGATCGTGTAGACCCAGGCCTTCTCCACATCCGGCGGGACGAAGAAGACCGCTGCGAACAGCCCGAAGGCGACGAGCCCCGCGCCCCCGGCGATCCGGAATGCCCAGTTCCTGGTGAGCGTCGTCATCGCTCCCACCTCGTCCCTCTGGACCGGGAGTCCCGGCGGATTCCGGGGGCCCGGCACCTTCTTTCTACATCTCGTAGAAGAAGTGCGCAAGAGTCCGGCGGCCCGGCAGGAATAGGGGCGCCGGTGGAGGGCTTGCAGCTGATATGAACGTTGACATCTGGTCCGACATCGCCTGCCCGTGGTGCTTCATCGGCAAGCGCCGCTTCGAGAAGGCCCTCTCCGACTTTCCCCACCGTGACCAGGTCACCGTGACGTGGCACAGCTATCAGCTGGATCCGGCCCTCCCCGAGCACTATGACGGCACCGAGCTCGAGTACCTCTCCGAGCGCAAGGGCATGCCCGCGGACCGCGTGGCCCAGATGTTCGCCCAGGTCACCCAGGTCGCCGCCGAGGAAGGGCTGCACTACGACTTCGGCAGCATCGTCGTGGCCAATTCGCAGTCGGGGCACGAGCTGCTCCACCTGGCCAAGGCCAAGGACGCCGAAGGCGGCCGCGGAACCGCCGACGCCGTGAAGGAGGCGCTGCTCTCGGCGCACTTCGAGCACGGGGAAGACATCGGCTCCCGGGAGGTGCTGGTCCGGATCGGCACGGCGGCCGGGCTCGACGTCGGCGAGATCACCGCCGCGCTCGACGCCGGGACGTACCGCGACTCGGTGGCGGCGGACATCCGCCAGGCCCAGGCGATCGGCATCCAGGGCGTGCCCTTCTTCGTCCTCGACAGCAAGTACGGCGTCTCCGGCGCCCAGCCGCCCGAGCTGTTCGCGCAGGCGCTCGAGACGGCGTGGCGCGAGGCGAATCCCCTCGTGATGGTCAGCCCCGCCGCGCCGGGCGCGGACGGCGAGGGGCTCGACGGCGCGGCGTGCGGCCCGGACGGCTGCGCGTAGGCCCCTACCAGCGCAGGAGCGCAGCGGCGGCGGACCCGCCGTCGAGCGCGCCGGAAGGCACGAGGACGGTGTCCGCGTTGGTCAGGACGGCCGCGCGGACGAGGGCGGCTGCCGCATCGGCCTGGCCCAGCGGCGGCGCGCCCACCGCTGCGTCCTCCGACTCGGCGACCCACGGTTCGGCACCCAGCGCGAGCAGGCTCCGGCCCTGGATCTCCTCCGGGCACAGGACCAGCGTGCCGACCCGGGCCTCGCGGAGCGCGTTGACGGTCTCCGCCCAGCCGCCGGCCGAGCTGCGCCCGATCCCGTCGGCCACCCGCGTGAGCGCGTCCTGCGCCCGGCGGCCTGCCGCCTCGGCGACCACGGCGTCGACCTCCTCGGCGAACCGCTCCTGGTCCGCCCCGGGGGCGGAGGAGTTCATGTCCACAGTCTGGGCAAGGCCGGCCGCCCGCTCGCTCAGCGCATCCCGCACCATGAGACGCGCGCGCTCGTCGCCTGCCAGGACCACCAGCTGCACCCCGCCCTCCTCGACGAGGCGGTTGACCTCGGCAGCGACGTCGGCGCCGTTGCGCCGCCAGACCTCCTCGGTGCGGTGCTGGTACTTGCCCTGGGAGTAGCCACCGAGGGGGACCTTGGTGAGGTTCTCGGTGTCGCCGTGGAGCTCCTCGCTGGCCATGGCGCCATGGGCGGAAGCCCGGTACCGCCCGATCTCCGCATCCGCGCGCTCCGCCTGCACGAGCAGGTACTCGACATCGGTGTTCTGGACCTCGGCGAGCGGCAGCAGATCGGGGATCGGGCCGACCTCGACGGCGGGACGCCCGGGGGCGCCCGGGAGCAGCTCGTTGACCACGACCTGGCCGTTGCGGATGAGCACGAACCGCGAGACCGGCCCGGGCTCACCGATGGCTGCCCACTGAAGCTGCTCAGCCGTCCGCGCGTCGGCGTCCGAGCCGCCGGCCTCGGTGACCGCACGTGAGACGTTGTTCGCGAGGACCTCGGTGGCCTCGTGAGTGGCCACCGTCCCGGTGCTGACCTCCGCGTGGACGGTGCACCAGGGGCCGGGCTCGCGGAGCGTCTCGGCGAGGCTCTTCAAAGACAGCATCGTCACCCACCCACCTTCTCGACCGAGAAGTCGCCGCCCGGGAAGACCACGGTCTCGTGGCCATCGTCGAAACGGACGAGGTACGGCGGCTCGCCGTTGGCGCCTCTGACTTCGATGATTTCCCCGTGCCGGTCCTTCGATTCCACGGTCCGGCCACGGATGACGATCCGATCCCCTTGCACTGCGTTCACGGCGGATCACCTCCTTCCCGGAAGGGTACGGAGCGCACTGGAGGGCGAGGAAGGGCCGAGAGACCCTTCTGCCGCGGAAGGCCCCTTGCGCGCCGGCGCGGGGGCGGATAGGAGTGAGGAATGGAGAGCGAACACAGGCCCGGTCCCTCGGAATTCTGGGACGAGTTCTATGCAGAGCGCCAGCGGGTGTGGAGCGGGAAGCCCAACGGCGCCCTCGTGCGCGAGGTGGGCGCCGTGGCGCCAGGCAGGGCGATCGACCTCGGCTGCGGCGAGGGTGCCGACGCCATCTGGCTTGCCGAGCGGGGGTGGACTGTCACCGGGGTCGACGTCTCGGCAGTCGCCCTCGGCCGCGCCGCCGAGCACGCTGAGGAGGCCGGCGTCGCCGACCGGATCACCTGGCTCGCGCGCGACCTCGCCGAGTGGGAGCCGGAGGAAGCCTACGACCTCGTGACGGCCTCCTTCCTCCACTCCCCCGTCGAGTTCCCCCGCGAGCGCGTGCTGCTCGCGGCGACGCGCGCGGTCGCGCCGGGCGGCCTGCTCTTCGTGGTGGGGCACACGGCCTTCCCGCCGTGGTCGCGCCACCCGCACGACGAGCACATGCCCTCCGCGGAGGAGCTCGCCGCCTCGCTGGGCCTCCGCTCCGACGTCTGGGCGATCGAGACGAGCACGTCCGAGGGCCGCGAGGCGACCGGCCCCGAGGGACAGAGGGCCGTCCTCACCGACGCGATCCTCAAGGCAAGACGCCACCCCGGCGATTAACACGCATACATGATGCTGATTTAGGCTCGAGGGGAATGATCCTTCTCGACCTCCGAGGTGAATGGCGCATGGCTGTGGCGACAGCCGTCCTGGTGGCGGCGGCGTTTGTATGGCTGGGCATGGTCCTGGCGATCTCCTTCATCGAGGCACCGCTCAAGTTCCGCGCACCGGGCATCACGATCGAGCTCGGCGTGGGGATCGGCAGGCTTGTGTTCAGGGCGCTCAACGTCGTCGAGTGCGTGCTCGCCGCCGCCGTGCTCCTCGCGCTGGCGCTCGGCGGGACGGCCTCCTCGGCCGCGGGGTGGACGCTCGGCGTCGCGCTCGCGGTGATCATCGCGCTCGACGTCGCGTGGCTCCGGCCGCGGATGGACCGCCGGGTGACCGGTGGAAACCTGAGCGGCAGCATGCCCCGGCACCTGCTGCACCTCACCTACGTGGGCCTCGAACTCCTCAAGGTCGCGGGCCTGGTCTGGCTCGGGGTCCTGGGCCTCAGAGTCCTGGGGGTCGCAGGCTAGAGCGCCGGCAAACGCCCCGAAAAAAACTTCGGCCGGGGGCGTAACCTTTTGGACCCTTCCGACGATAGAGCGGCCGCAGGCAGGTGCTGGCAAGGCTCCCGCCGCGGCCGCGCAGGGAGGTCCTGCCCGGCCTTCCACGCCGTCTCCTCCGGAGGGTTCCATGTCGCTCTTCACTGCGCTGGTCACCAGCAAGATCACCGCCGGGGCCCTCGCTGCCGGCGCCCTGGCCGTCGGGGGCACCGCGGCCGCCGCCTACACCGGCTCCCTGCCGGCACCGGCGCAGCAGACCGCCCACGCCCTCATCGGCGCGCCGGCCCCCTCCGATGCTGCGGCGAGCGGCACGGCAGCAGCCACGGCCGGCGCCACGGAGACTGCCGACCCGACCGAGACGGCTGCCGCTTCCGAGACCGCCACCTCTGAGGCCACCGCGACGGCCGAGCCGTCCGCGGCCGCATCCTCGAGCCCGAGCGCGACTGCGGCCGGCCCCGACGCCTCCGGGCCGGCGGCGTTCGGGCTGTGCACCGCCTACGCCCATGGAGGACTGGACTCCTCCTCCCAGGCCTACGCCTCCTTGGCCGCCGCCGCCGGCGGGGCCTCGGGCATCGTGGACTACTGCGCAGCGGTAGCCGCCCCGGGCCAGGCATCGGTCCACGTTCCGACGTCGCTGCCGGGCCAGGCCGCTGCACACGTTCCGGCCTCCGTGCCCGTCGCTCCGGCCCAGGCCGCCGCCGGCCAGGCACACGCGCCCGCCCTCTCGGGCGGTACCACCGCAGGGCAGGCCGTTGCACCGGCTCCGGCACTGCCGTCCCAGGCGAGCGCGGGCACCGCGCACAAGCCGTCCACCGGCGGCCGCCCGTAGGCACGTCGACTGTCGATGCCCGGCTGGTCCGACGCGCCGGGGTGCGGCGGATCGGCGGGGCGGCCGGCGATCCGCCGGCGCCCTCGATACGGTGGTCCCGGCCGGGCGCCGGAACCGGGCCACGGCCGGTATCCCGACCGGGCACGCGCAGTGAAGACAGGGGTGGTTGGTGCGCTCAGTCAGGGTCAGAGACGCCCCCGAGGACCGGGACGCTCAGGACGGGGAATCGCTGTTCTCGGAGGCGTACCGCGAGCTCGCCCCTGCGGTGCGGGGGTACCTGCGTTCGCGCGGGGTGCCCGATCCAGAAGCCGTCGCCCATGACGTGTTCATGGCCCTGTACCCCCGGATCGGCACCGTCAGGGGTGGGCGCGCCGGGCTGAAGACGCTGGTGTTCACGATCGCCCACGCCAGGACGGTGGACCACTACCGTGAGCGGGCCCGCACGCCGGCTATGGCTGCCTACCACCCCGACAGCGAGCCGCGGTCGGCTCCCTCGGCCGAGGATGTGGTCCTGGGCCGAGGAACGGGAATCCTCGGCCTGATCGAGGAGCTCAGCCCGGACCAGCGCGAGGTCATTGCCCTGCGGGTCATTGCCGACCTGTCCCTGGAGCAGACGGCCGCCATCACCCAGCGCAGTACCGGGGCCGTCAAACAGCTCCAGCGCCGTGCCCTGCTGGCACTGCGCAATCGCCTCGACAGCGAAGAGGAGGCCACGCCATGAGCGCCGAGGACCACCATCACCAGGAACCGAGCATGTCCGGACGGCCGAACCGGTTCGACGCCCTGCTTGCCGAATCCGGCATCGAGGCGCGCCCCGGAGACCCTCTGGTCCCTGCCCTGGCCGAGTTGGCAGCCGTCGGGGGCGGCGAGCCCTTTGCCCCCTCGCCCGAGCTCGCTGCGCTCCTCCGCGGAGCCGATCGGGACCATCGGCGCCGGGCCCGCCGGCGCCCCGCGTCCCGGCGCCGCAGAGCCGCAGTCGCGGCTCTGACCGCCGTCTGCATCGGCGGGGCCGGAGCAGCCGCGGCGGCGGCCGATGAAGGGTTCCGCCAGGCTGCCGGCAAAGCGATGTCCGCGATCATCGGAACTCTCACCGGAACGGGGCCCGAGGCCCCCGGCACGCCTGGCCCAGGCCACGCCCCCTCCCAGGACGCCTCGCTTCCGTCGCCGTCTGACGTGCCGCCGTCTCCGGCTCCCGCGACGGCCGGCTCCCCCACCGCCAGCCCGCCCGCCGCCCAGCCCACGGACGGGACGCCCGCGCCGCCCGCCGTCCCTGCCCACGGAAGGATCCCCGGCGCGCAGTACACGCTCCCGCCTCGGCCCGTCACAGCGCCCCCCGAGCAGCCCTCCGCACCGCCCGCCCGGCACCCCGCGCCGACGGCCGCGCCCAGGCCGACCGAGCGCGTGAGCGCGCCCCCGGGACTGGGAGGGGAGGCGAGCGTGCCTTCCCGGCAACGGCCCTGATGTCTCCACGAGGCCACGCAGACGAGCCTCCCGCCCGCGCCCCTTCGAGGGACGCTCGGCTCAGCCCTCGAGCAGCTGCCGGCCGACGATCAGGCGCATGATCTCGTTCGATCCCTCGAGGATCTGGTGCACGCGCAGGTCCCGGGCGATCTTCTCGATGCCGTACTCGTGGAGGTACCCGTAGCCGCCGTGGAGCTGGATGGCCTGGTCTGCCACCCGGTACCCGGCGTCGGTGCACACCCGCTTGGCGGTCGCGCACAGGCGCAGGGCGTCCGGGGCGCCGCGGTCCAGCGCGTCGGCGGCGACCCGCAGCAGGGCGCGGCCGGCGTCGAGCTCCATCGCCATGTCCGCGACGGCGAACCGGAGGACCTCCAGGTCCGCCAGCCGCTCGCCGAACGCCGTGCGCTCCTTCAAGTACGCGATGGTCTTCTCGAGTGCCGCCTGGCCGCCGCCGAGCGAGCAGGCCGCAATGTTGAGGCGCCCCCCGTTGAGGCCCTTCATCGCGATGCCGAAGCCCTGGCCCTCGGTGCCGAGCCGCGCGGACTCGGGCACGCGGACGTTCCGGAGGACCACCTGGGCGGTGGGCTGGGCATTCCAGCCCATCTTCTTCTCATTCGCGCCGAAGGACAGGCCCGGGGCGCCGGCGGGGACGAGGAACGCCGTGATGCCGGCGTGCCCGGTGTCCGCGGTGCGGGCCATGACGAGGTAGAGCTCCGAGTGGCCGGCACCTGAGATGAACTGCTTGACGCCGTTGAGCACGTAGTCCCCGCCCTCGCGCACGGCCTTCGTGGTGAGGGCGCCCGCGTCCGAGCCGGCGCCGGGCTCGGTGAGGCAGTAGCTGCTGAGGGCCTCCATCGTGACCAGCCGCGGGAGCCACTGCTCCTTCTGCTCCGGGGAGCCGAAGGTGTCGACCATCCAGACCACCATGTTGTGGATCGAGATGTAGGCGGCAATCGTGGGATCGGCCTTGGCGAGCTCCTCGAAGATCAGCACGGCATCCGAGCGGGTCAGCGCCGAGCCGCCATGCTCCTCGCCGGTGTAGATCCCGCCCAGGCCCAGCTCGCCGGCCTCGCGCAGCACGTCGACCGGGAAGTGCTTCTCCGCGTCCCACGCGAGGGCATGCGGCGCGAGCCGGTCCGCCGCGAAGTCCCGGACCGTGTCGACGAGGGCCCGCTGGTCCTCCGTGAGTTCGAACATGTGCCCATCATGGCCGCGCGGGGCGGGGAAAGCACGGGTTCGCCACGCGGCCGCGCCTGCGGCGGCGGGCGAGGCGGCGCTACCCGGCGCTCGCGGCGGCGAGCGTGGCCTCGACCCCGGCCGGGGAGAGGACGTGCTGGGATACGAGCTGGCTCGCGCCCATGACGGCGGCCCGCTCGCCCGCGCGGGAGAGGACGATCCGCAGGTTCGTGGTCGCGAGCGGCGGCGAGCGGTGGTAGACCACCTCGCGCACGCCGGCCATGACGTGTTCCCCCGCGGCGGCCACCGAGCCTCCGATCACGATCACGCTCGGGTTGAGCAGGTTCACGCACGTGGCGAGCACCTCGCCGATGTCCCGCCCGGCCTGCCGCAGCGCCTGGACCGCGGCGATGCTGCCGTGCGAGGCGAGCTCCACGACGTCGGCCCCCGTGGCCGCCTCGACGCCCTGGGCGGCGAGGGAACGGGCGACGGCGGCTCCGGACGCGAGCGCCTCGAGGCACCCGACGTTGCCGCAGCGGCAGACGACGTCGGCGCCGCGCGCCACGCGGACGTGGCCGAGGTCGCCCGCGGTACCGTCGGCGCCGCGCTGGAGCTGGCCGCTCGAGATGATCCCGGACCCGATGCCGGTGGCCACCTTGATGAAGAGCAGGTCGTCCACCCCGGGCCAGAACGCGGCCCGCTCGCCGAGGGCCATGATGTTCACGTCGTTGTCGACCAGGACCGGCACGGGCAGCGAGCGCTGGACGAACCCGACCACGTCGAACCCGTCCCAGCCGGGCATGATCGGCGGCTTCACCGGCCGCCCGGTCGCGTGCTCCACGGGCCCCGGCAGCCCGATGCCCACGCCGGCGAGCTGCGACTGCGGGCGCTTGCTGTCGGCGAGGAGCCTGCGCGCGGAGTCGACCACGTAGCCGAGCACCGCCTCGGGCCCCTGGGCGACCGGCATCTGGGCCCGCCGCTCGGCCAGCACCCCGCCGTTGAGGTCGGTGAGGGCCACGCGCACGTGGCTCGCTCCGACGTCGACCGCGAGGACGGTGCGCGCCTGCGGGTGGAACGCGAAGCGCGACGGCGGCCGGCCGCCGCTCGAGAGGGCCTCGCCGACGGACACCACGAGGCCGGAGCCCAGGAGGAGGTCCACCTTGCCTGCCACGGTGGAGCGGGCGAGGCCCGTGGTCATGGCGAGCTCGGCCCGCGTCCACGGCCTGCCGTCGCGCAGCAGCTGGAAGAGGTCGCCGGCGCGGCCGAGGCTGCCGCCGGCCTCGGGGGCCGCGGGCTGGGCGCTGGGTGGCGACGTCATGCCTCAGTGATAGCACGCCCCCTTCTGGATGTCACTTGCACCAAAGTGCGTCGATGATGTCGCGACTTTTGCTTGACGCTCGGCATAAGCGCTCCTAGGCTCCGAGTGAGGCAGCTCACAGTGACTGCCAGCCCAGCGTCGAGGAGCTCCAGATGCAACAGCCCGCAGAGGCCGCCGGATCCCCCTCGATCGGCGTCGGCTTCCTCGGCGCGGGCCCCGTCACCCAGGCCATCCACCTCCCGAGCCTTGCCCGGCTGGGCGAGGCCTTCCATGTTGCCCACGTCATGGACGTGGACGCCGCGGTGGCGTCGGCCGTCGCGGCCAGGGCCGGCGCGGCGCCGTCGGCCTCCATGGACGCACTGCTCGGCGATCCCGCCGTCGACGTGGTCGCGATCTGCAGCCCGCACCAGTTCCACGCCGCCCAGGTCATCGCCGCGTGCCGCGCGGGCAAGAAGGCCGTACTGTGCGAGAAGCCGTTCGCCGTCTCCGCCGAGGAGGCGGCCGAGATCGCCGCCGTCTCCGCCGAGACCGGCGTGCCGATCCTCGTCGGCGCGATGCACACCTTCGACCCCGGCTGGCTCGCCGCCGAGGAGCTCATGGGCGATCTGCCCAGGACCGCGCACACGCTGCGGTCCTCGATCGTGCTGCCCCCGAACGCCCGTTTCGAGGACTTCGCGACCGAGGTGATCGCCCGCCCCGCCGCCCCCGACCGGGACCTGGGCGACCCCGCCGTCGTCGCCGCGATGCTCGAGGGCGGCGTCCTGGGCCTCGCAATCCACGACCTACCCCTCGTGCGCCGCTTCGTGCCGGACTTCACGGACCTCGAGGTCCTGCGCGCCGAGATCGTGCGGCCGTTCGGCTACGTCATCCTCGTGCGCGCCGGGGGCCGGACCATCGAGCTCACCGCCGCGATGACGTCCATCTGGAAGCCGGACTGGACCTTCGAGGCCGTGGGGCCCGACTCGGCGCTCACGGTCACGTTCACGCCCTCGTACGTCCAGGCCGGCTCCGCGGTCGCCGAGCTCACCGCCGGGGGCCGCACCAAGACCGCCGGGCCGTTCGGGCACAACGGCTACGAGGGCGAGTGGCGGCGGATCGCCGGCATCGTGGCGGGCGCGGAGCGCGCCCCGGAGGCCTCTGGCCTCATCGACGACCTCCGCTTCGCCCTCGCGATCGTCGACGGCACCCGCTCCCACGTCACGGAGGCCGCAGCATGAGCCCGCACCCCACGTTCACGGTCAGCGAGGCCTCTGCCCCCGGTCTCGCCGAGATCGCCGCCTCGCTCCCGCTCTCGCTCGCCCCCGCCGACTCGGACGCGGCGCCGCAGCTCGCGGCCGTCGCCGGGTCGCCCGGATGGGCCCGGCGCGCCGGCGAGCTGCTCGCCGCCGGCGCCCTCGCCGTCGTCGTCGGCCCGCCCACGGCGCACGACGACGGCACGCAGCTCCCGGACGACGGCGCCGGACGGGCGGTGATCGCCTGGGAGTTCGCCTCCAATCCCGGGGTGGCCGCCGCAGCCGAGGCGGCGGGGCCGCTGCGCGGGCGCGCGGTGCTGGCCGAGTGCCGGGTGACTGTGCCCGGCGCCGCCCTCCTCGACGGGGCGCTCCTCGATGCGCTCACGGCCTGCGGGCGGGTCTTCGGCGCGTTCGGCCCCCTCGGGGCGCTGCACGCCGGCCCCGGCGGCCGGAACTACGCCGGCCGGCTTGACGGCGGGGCCCCGCTCTCGCTCGCCCTCGTCGTCAGCGCCGCCGCGGCCGCGGCCCTGTCCCTGCGCCTCCTGACCGAGGACGGCGGCCTCACCGCCCACGTGCCGTCCCCCGCCACGGCCGCGCCCTCCGAGACCAGGATCGTCGGCCCGGACGGCGAGCGGCTGCTGCCGACCCTCTGGGAGACGTCCCGCCGCGCCAGCTGGCGGCGGGCCATTGCCCTCGCCGCCGGAGGCCCAGCCTCCGGGGACGTCGCAGAGTTCCACCGCACGGCCGCGCTCGTGCCGCATCCAGCGGGTGGCGCGGCCCACCCCTGATTCCCGTTTCGACCACCACATCCGAGCACCTCAACGACGAAGGACACACGCCATGACCGCTTCCCGCACCACGTTCTCCCGCAGGGGCTTCCTCGGCCTCGCCGCCGCGGCAG